>NZ_JBNTKF010000021.1:0-38953 GCF_050408675.1 Microbacterium daqui
AGGTAGCGTTGAGCACGTCGAGGTCTTTCAGATGGGCAGCGTAGGAACTTCCATCCTGGAAGACCTCGACCCCTATCCGCGAACCAGCGAGCGCACCCCACCTACACCCTCAAATGCGAAGAGCCGTGAAACGTCGCGCTATGCGGTGCCTGGGTGCCCTGTGGGGTCGCTGGTGACCGCATCCCAGGCTCGGTGGGTGTTTGTGTGCCCGAGGAGCTTCCAGACCGTCGTAGTGAGTTCTGGGTACTCCAGGGCGATCTGGCGGAGTACGCGATAGTTGCGCACGTCGTTAGGACGGAGTCCGCCGTTCGATTCAATGTTCTCGGCACGCAGCGAGTAGACGACGAGTTCGTCGACAGTGGGGAGTTCTTCCATGAACTCCCACGGGTCTTCGCCGTGGCGAAGACGTTCGTGAATGAGCACGGCGCGCTCGTCTGCTGCTTCTGCTCGAAGCAGTTCTAGACTCGCGCGCCGTGGAATGCCCTCGGTCACACTGATGCCGTTCTCGGGCTAGCGGGAACCAAACTCGGCCTCGCCCAGCTCGGACAGGATGCGATTCAGGTCTTGAATACTCGCGAATTCAATGTTGACCTGGCCTTTTCGTGCACCCAACTGCACCTTGACGCGCGTGTTGAGGCGGTCGCCGAGGCGGGTGGCCACGTCGTCGAGGTAGGCACGGCGGGCGCCGGCGCTCGGCTTCGACTTGGAACCAGCGGGAGTGCCGATCGTCTTGGCTGCGGCTTCAGCGGCGCGCACCGAGAGATCTTCGTTCACGATCTTGTCGGCAAGCTTCGTCATGCCCTCGAGGCCCTCCACCGAGAGAATGGCACGAGCGTGACCTGCGGAGAGTACTCCTGCGGCTACGCGCTGCTGAACGGCAACGGGGAGCTTGAGGAGGCGCAGGGTGTTGCTGATCTGCGGGCGCGAGCGGCCGATCTGCGTTGCGAGCTCTTCGTGCGTGATCCCGAAGTCTTCGAGGAGCTGCTGGTAGGCCGAGGCCTCTTCCAGCGGGTTCAGCTGCGAACGGTGCAAGTTCTCGAGAAGGGCGTCGCGGAGGAGGTTTTCGTCGCTGGTCTCGCGGACGATCGCGGGGATCTTCGACAGGCCAGCCTCGCGCGATGCGCGGGTACGGCGCTCACCCATGATGAGCTCGTACGTGCCGTCTTCGAGCGTGCGCACGACGACGGGCTGCATGACACCGAACTCCTTGACGGAGTGCACGAGCTCAGCGAGGTCTTCGGGGTCAAAAACCGTGCGCGGCTGGCGCGGGTTCGGAACGATGTCGTTCGGGTCGATCTCAATGAGACGGAGGCCCGGAATACTGAGGAGGTCTTCCTCAGTCTCCGGCTGAGCCTTCTTCTTCGTAGCGGGGGAGTCCTTTGCTACCGGCGCACCGGGGAAGAACACGTCGACCGGACGCGCCTCTGACGCGTCAGACGTCGGAATAAGTGCTCCTATTCCCCGACCCAGTCCCGTTCGCTTAGCCATTAGGCCTGACCTTCCCCTTCGCGTGCGCTGTTACGCACGATTTCTACTGCTGCCTCACGATAGGCGATCGCGCCTGCCGACTGAGGATCATATGAAACGACCGTCTGACCGAAGCTGGGAGCCTCGGACACGCGGACGGAACGCGGAATGACGGTTTTGAGAACCTGTTCCGCAAAGTGTGAGCGTACCTCTTCGGCCACCTGCTGCGCGAGTCGAGTACGACCGTCGTACATCGTGAGCAGAATCGTTGAGACGTGCAGGCGGGGGTTGAGGTGCTTCTGGATCATCTGCACACTACCCAGGAGCTGGCTCAGACCCTCCAGCGCGTAGTACTCGCACTGGATCGGGATAAAGACCTCGTCAGCGGCCGTGAAGGCGTTGATTGTGAGGAGACCGAGCGACGGCGGGCAGTCGATGATGATGAAGTGCGGCTTCTCGTCGACAGATTCGAGGTACTCGTCCATCGCGGTGCGCAAGCGGTGTTCGCGTGCGACCTGAGAGACGAGCTCAATCTCGGCGCCAGCAAGGTGAATTGTGCTGGGAGCACAGAACAGGTTCTCAGACTCTGGGCTCGGTTGAATGACCTCAGCGAGCGGGAATTCGTCGATGAGAACGTCATAAACACTGGGCACATCAGCCGTGTGGGGCACACCCAGCGCCGTAGAAGCATTGCCCTGCGGGTCAAGGTCAATAACCAGTACCCGAGCGCCAATGCTCGCGAGGGCTGCCGCAACGTTTACCGCCGACGTCGTCTTGCCAACGCCACCCTTTTGGTTTGAAACCGTCAGGATACGCGTACTCGTCGGGAGATCGACGTCCGCACTCTCCAGAACACGACGACGAGCACTGAGATCAGCGAGCTCGCGCGCCAACGGGGTGTCATCACCAAATATTGTGGTGTCGTCAGCGGGGGACTGTTTCACGTGAAACACACTCCTTTACGCGCGAAGACCAGCTTTTCTACTCTAGGCGATACCGGCGACACTCGCGTCGGCGTGTTGGCCCGAGTTGGGGAATCGGATAGGTGAACGAACGACTGTTGCAGCCCATTAGGCCGGGGACTTCCTCCGCTCATTGAGCGAGCGTAGGGACAAGAAACGCGGCGACTGCTCCGAACAGCCGCTCCCCGCCCGTTGGACGAGGACGCGCAGCGCGCGAGACGAATCGAATTGACCGCATTGGAATGTCCAGCGTATGCCTTCGTTTCCCGTGAAACATAGACGTCTGAAGCTAGATCGGTTGGTCGGTGGGGTACTCGAGCGAGTCCGGGCTCGTTGAAGGAAGGGTTGTGGGGGAGGTCGCCTCGAAACGTGCTCGCTCTTGCTTCGCGTCCAGGTAACGTTGCCGAACTACTTTTCCCGTGCGGCGGCGCTCTGCAAGCTTTCCCAACCGCCCATAGACAGCGAAGGCAATCACTGTGAAGCCAGCGAAGACTCCGAACGTCACGAGAAAGGGTTCCGCGCCCGGTACTTCGAGCAGTAGGTAGAGAACGGTGGCAACAACAAAGATGCTGATTGTTGAGATGACAATCTTCTTCACTCTGACACCATTCTCAATCCGTTCTGTTTCACGTGAAACACCAGCGCAGTCCTCGTCGTGTTCTTGAGCGGATGACGGAGAACTATCTGTCGAGCCCTTGGGGAAGGAGTTGTACCACTCACGCTTGCACAGTGGAAACTTCTCCGACTGTGTGTGATCTTCGTTCGCGACATCGGTAAATATCCGAACAATGCTGCGGGCGGCAAACCACACCGGAATCGCGAAGATGACCCCACCCACAAACCCTAACGGTATTCCTTCCGTGCTGAACGCGAAGTACAACACAACAGCCACCACTGCTGTCGGTATACCTGTTCGGAGGAGCCAGTACTTCCACTCCAGCTTGCCGCGCGGTAGGTTCCATCAATGTTTCACGTGAAACGTCCCCTCATTTTCCACAACACCACCCCCAGCGTTGCCACAGGCGCTTCCACTAGAAGTGCCTGCATATTCATCCCCCCACACCGACCCGCGTGACCATGTTTCATGTGAAACCTCACCAGGTCGTCAAGCTGGAACCCAAAGGCATCGGCACTGTCGGTGCGTTTCGTCTCGGTCGCTATCGCGTCCTCGTTCAACGGGCGGAACTAGGCGGAACGCACTCGCGCTCTCACGCGGCAATTGACCTTCACCACACGGAACTTCACTGGTTGTACTCGTTGCCGAAGGTAACGGTGCTGCCCCTCCCCACCCACCGTCTCGGGAAGGCACCCCGCGCAAGAAGGAGTGGTGGATGGCGGAGGGAATATTGGCGGGTCTGGCAGGCCGACCCGCAGGGACGGCCCGGAGATATTCCCGGAGCTATCCGCCGCTCCACCGTCGCAACCCAGCTACTCCAACCCAGCCCTCACAACCTAGCTGCCAGAACCCAGTCGCCACAAAGAAGAAGGCCTCTGTTTCACGTGAAACAGAGGCCTAGATCCGAAAGGAGATTACCCGCGAACAACTCCACGGAACACTCGCGTCGATTCGTCGAGGACGCCCTCGCCGAGTACCGATACCGAGATGTCCGAGATCTTGTACTTGCGGATCACCTTTTCGGCTGCGTCGATCTCGTTTTGCACCGAGGCACCCTTGAGGAAGATGATTTCACCGCCATCGCGCACCAGGGGAGCGGTGAAGGGGATGAGCGTGCGCAAGGCTGACACTGCGCGTGCGGTGACAGCGTCGAGAACGGGGCCTTCGGGCCATTCTTCGCCGCGACCACGGAAGACGGTGACGTTCGACAACTCGAGCGCCTCCACCTGCTCGTTAAGCCAGTTCACGCGGCGCTCCATGGGCTCAATGAGCACCCATTCCACGTCAGGTCGCGCAATCGCAAGCACCAGGCCGGGGAGGCCGGCACCAGAGCCCACGTCGCCAACGCGGCCCGAGAACAGGGGAGCGGTGATTGCGCTGTTCAGAATGTGGCGCGTCCACAGGCGGGGGAGTTCCAGCGGGCCGATCAGACCGCGCTCTTCACCCTGCTCAGCAAGAGCCTGTGTGAAGGCGCGAGCCTTGTCGATGTTGTCGCCGAACAGCGTTACTGCTGCTACCGGTTCGAGTTCGAGCGTCATGAATGTTTCACGTGAAACTATGCGCGGCGAAGCACGGTGTGACGGTCAGCACCGTCGCCGTACGACTCCGAAATCAAGCCACGCTCCGACACGATGTCGTGTACCAGCTTGCGCTCGTACGACGACATTGCGGGCAGGGAAGCCTGCGAAGCACCCTCATCGAGGCGAGCAATAGCGCGGTCGACGAGCTTCTCCAGCTCCTGCTGGCGTGCATCACGCGAGCCGCCGATATCCAGAATCACGCGGGAGAAGTGTCCCGTCTTGTTCTGCACGGCCAGGCGGGTGAGCTCCTGCAGTGCCTGCACGGTCTCGGGGTCTGAGAGCGTGCGCAGCGAGGTGCCGTCCGACTCTACCGAGACGTAGGCACGGCCCTGACGAACGTCGAGCTCAAGGTCGCCATCAATGTCGGCGATGTCAAGGAGACCCTCAATGTAGTCGGCGGCGATGTCGCCTTCTTGCTCGAGGTCTGCAGCCTCTACCGGCTGGTTTACGGGTGCGTCAGTCATCGTCGCCTCCTACTTCTTCGTGTCGTCGGGATTGGCATCGTCAGAACCGGTACCCGAGTTGTTCTGAGCGTTATTCTGCTTCTGAGCCTGCTTCTTGGCACGGTTCTTACCCATCGGCTGTTCGCGCTTGGGAGCCTGTGCCTTGCGCTGCTCAGCTTCTTCCAGCAGTCGCTGCTGCTCAGCCTCGTACTGCGCGATGGTGATGATGTTGCCCTTGGCGTCGAGTGCCTTGCCCTTCTTCAGCAGGCGAGCCTCGCGAGCCTTCGCTGCGTCGGAACCAGGGGTCGGCATGTTGCGAATAACGATGAACTGCTGGCCCATGGTCCACAGGTTCGAGATGAACCAGTACATAACAACACCGAGCGGGAAGAAGACACCGGAGAAGACGAAGGCGAACGGAAGGACATAGAGCATGATCTTCTGGATCTGGTATGCCTGGCCGGTCTTGGCCTCGGGGGAGAGGTTCTTCGAGACGATCTGCAGCTGCGTGAAGAACTGCGACGCGATCATCAGCACGACGAGGATCACGAGAATCGTGACCGTCATCTCCCATCCAGCGTTCTTCGCCTCGAGCGCACCCATGAGGGAGTCATGCAGTGACGCGGCGTCGAACAGCTTGGCGTCGTAGAACTGCTGCGTCAGCTTTTCGTTAAGCAGACCGACACCACCGTCGCCGGCCTTCGCGTGCTTCGTGACATCGTTAAGCACCGAGAACAGCGCGAAGAAGATCGGCATCTGAACAAGCAGTGGCAGGCAGCCAGAAACCGGCGTGGTGCCGTGCTTCTTGTACAGCGCCATCGTCTCGCGGCTCATCGCCTCACGGCTGAGCTGATCCTTCTTACCCTTGTACTTCGCCTGGACTTTCCGCAGTTCAGGAGCAATTTCCATCATACGACGCTGACTCTTAATCTGTTTCACCGTCAGCGGCACGAGGGCCGAACGCACGACGATAACGAGACCCACGATGGCAAGTACCCACGTGGTTCCACTAGCCGGATCCATGCCAACGGCAGTGAGCAACCAGTGCCAGGCGACCAGGATCGCTTCAACGGCCCACTTCAGGGGCCAGAGGATGATGGAAAACAGATCCACGGATCAGTCCTTTCCAGACGGCACGACAAACCCACGCGGCGTGAGTCCGTGTCGAAAATGCGGATGAGGGGGAACGTCGTCTTCGCCGCCTTGAGCCCACGGGTGGCAGCGACCGATGCGTGCCGCGGCTTTCGCCGAACCCTTGAGCAGGCCATGTTGCTGCAGTGCACCAACGGCATAGGCGGAACAAGACGGATAGTACTTGCAGACGTCGCCATAGATCGGGGAGATCACGGCGCGATACGCAGTCATAACGCCAATAGCCGCATTACGCGGCCACAGGGGAAGAGAACGGAAGAAGTCACGCGCCGCGAAATGATCGGTGCCGCGAGCGTACGCAGGAAGTGCGCTCGTCATGATGCCTTCTTCTCCAAAGATCGTCGTACCTCTGCACGCAGCGCCTGGAAATCAGTACCGGCAGACGACGGAAGGGCGCGGATGACAACATCCGCGCCCACACGCACCGAAGGCAGTGCTTCGGCACAAATCGCCTTGAGGCGACGGCGAATCGTATTGCGTACGACTGCCGTGCCTACCTGCTTGCTCACGATGAAACCAAAACGCGCCGGACGATCATCACCCGTGTGGGTGACATACGTCACAGTGTGCGCGCCCGCACCTCGAACACCGCGTCGGACGACTGCTTTATAGTCGGCTCCGCGGGTGATGCGATGCGGTCTCGCGAGCACCGCGAGTGGTTACGCCGAAAGCTCGACGCGACCCTTTGCACGACGTGCAGAAAGGATCGCGCGGCCCGCGCGGGTGCGCATGCGGGCGCGGAAGCCGTGCTTCTTAGCGCGGCGGCGGTTGTTCGGCTGGAAAGTACGCTTGCTCATGGGGTCACTCCGGAGATGCAGTCACCGGGACGAGTGCTTCCGGGGACTTTACGGACAAAGGTTGATGCACCCGTATCGGGGCATAAGTCAACCGATTTAGGCTACGACTTTCCCGGCCAACAAGCAAACTGAGACGCGAAAGTGTGATTATCCCCACCTTCGGCCCAAACCCCCGAAGACACGCACAAATCCGCCGTAGAGTAGAGGTTGCTCTTGTAATCCGGGCTCGCTAACGTTACACAATCACCGGGTTATCCACAGCATGAACTCAGGTTCATTGCGCACTTCCGTTGGGGGAAACACAGCCATGACGCAGCACGACATTCCGGATGTTCCTGTCTGGAAAGCCGTCATGCAGCAGCTTGCGACCGATGACCGCGTCACTCCGCAAATGCATGGCTTCCTCAACCTTGCCGTCGCGCAGGGCGTCATGGGCGGAATGCTCTACATCCTGGTTCCGAACGACCTGACGGCCGGCCAACTCAAGCGCATTAAGCAGCCGATGAGTGAAGCTCTCGCCGCTGTCGGCGGCAACGAGGCCACCGGGTTCCGCATTGCGGTTGACCCTGATCTCAACGAAACGCAGATCACAGCACCGGTCACGGTGCACGAGACGCCGATTCCGCGTCCGATTGAAGAGCCAGCTCCGGAACCAGTACAGACGCACAATTCACGTCACGACACGAGACTGAATCCGAAATACACGTTCGACAGCTTCGTTATTGGTCAGTCAAACCGTTTTGCGCACGCCGCTGCCGTCGCTGTTGCTGAAGCTCCGGCCAAGGCCTACAACCCGCTCTTCATTTACGGCGACTCGGGCCTCGGCAAGACTCACCTGTTGCACGCGATCGGCGATTACGCGATCAATCTCTACGCCGGCGTGCGTGTTCGCTATGTTTCCAGCGAAGAATTCACCAACGACTTCATCAACTCCATTGCCAACAACCGTGGTTCCGCCTTCCAAGCCCGCTACCGCGATGTCGACATTCTGCTGATTGATGACATTCAGTTCTTGCAGGGCCGCGCTGAGACGCAAGAGGCGTTCTTCCACACCTTCAACACCCTGCACGACCACGACAAGCAGGTGGTGATCACGAGTGACGTGGCGCCAAAGCTGCTGACCGGCTTCGAAGACCGCATGCGTTCGCGCTTCGAGTGGGGCCTCATCACCGACGTGCAGGCGCCCGACCTCGAGACCCGTATCGCGATTCTGCGTAAGAAGGCGCAGAGCGAGCGCCTGCAGATTCCTGATGAGGTGCTCACCTACATCGCCACGATGGTGTCGTCGAACATTCGCGAGCTCGAGGGTGCGCTCATCCGTGTTTCGGCGTTCGCGAGCCTCAACCGTTCGACGCTCGACATGGGCTTGGCCCAGACCGTGCTGCGCGACATCGTCGACCAGACCGAAGCGAATGTCATTTCACCGACCGACATCATCACGGTGACGGCCCAGTACTTTAAGTTCACGGTCGACGACCTCTACGGTTCGAGCCGTTCGCAGGCGGTCGCAACCGCACGACAGATCGCGATGTACCTGTGCCGTGAGCGCACGAGCCTGTCGCTGCCGAAGATCGGTCAGCTCTTTGGCGGCCGCGACCACACCACGGTCATGTACGCGTACAAGAAGATCGCTGAGCTCATGAAGGAGCGCCGCTCGATCTACAACCAGGTCACCGAGATCACCGCGCAACTCAGCCGCCGCTGACACACACGATCAATCTCAGCGCGTTAAATCTCGCGAAAACCTCGAAAACCCGGCTTCCCACCGCGAAGCCGGGTTTTTTAGTTGTCAGAAACGATTCTCTGCTCTCGGTCGGCGCTCTTATGCCCCGCAGCGATGCCTACTGTCCCGCACAGGGCTCAATTCCCTCCGGGCGCACCCAATATCGGCCCATCGCTCACAGCGACGCTCAGCGCCCTATTTCGTCTATTTTGACTTCGGAACCATCAGCTGCGGTCAAAAAGTGCCGAAATAGGTCGTCAGAAACGATTCTCCCGAGCGCCCCAAAATCGCTCAGCGGGCATGAAATGACCTCTAACGCGTCGAAATTCGAGACATCAAAAATGACCTGCACGTCGAAAAAGCCCCTCAGAGGGCCTGCGACGCGCCCGAGAAGCCCGAAAAACCGAGTTTCACACAGTGTGGATAACTTGTGGATAAATCCGATTTCCTGTCGACGGATTGTGAACGGAATGACAAGGCCTGTGGAGAACTTGTGATTTCACACGGTTTTCCACAGGCTTGCTATTCCGCGGAATTACACCGCTTTCCACAACTGACAGCGTTGTAATTCCTTACTCTCGCTTGGGATCCACAGAGTTGTCCACAGTATCCACAGCTGTTAACACTGTTAACCAAATCTCTCTCAATAAGCAGGACTTCCGATGACCTTGACGGATTTTGCTGTGAGCTGTGGCTTGTCCACACAGTGGCGCTAGTGTTGTAACCCCAAGCAGGGAGTTCAAGGGAGCGAACGTGAAGTTCCACGTGAATCGCGACGTTTTCAGCGAAGCCGTCTCGTTCGTCGTCAAGTTGTTGCCGCAGCGCAACCCGCAGCCGATCCTGGCCGGAGTGCTTATCGAAGCAACTGACGAGGGTTTGTCGTTGTCGGCATTCGACTACGAAGCGTCTGCGCGTACCGTCATCGAAGCAACAATTGACGAGCCGGGCACGATCCTGGTTCACGGCCGTTTGCTCTCCGACATCGCGAGCCGGTTGCCGAATGCTCCCATCGAGCTCGCGACACAGGAAGACGGCGGCATTTTGCTGACGTGCGGATCCGCACGTTTCACGCTGGCGTCCATGCCGGTTGCGGAATACCCGGCTATCCCCGAAGTGACGGGTGAGTCTGGTCTCGTTCCCGCTGAAGAATTTGCCACCGCCATTGCGCAGGTTGGTTTCGCTGCATCCCGCGACGACGTGACTCCCGTGCTGACGGGTGTGCTGCTCGAGGTCGCCGGCACCGAGCTCAGCCTCGTTGCCACCGACCGCTACCGCGTCGCACTTCGCGATGTGCAGTGGGACGGCCAGGCTGTCGACAGCACCGCACTGGTTCCGGCCCGCACGCTGCTCGAAGTGGGCAAGACGTTCTCGCACGCAGAAACCATCTCGGTTGCGTTCTCCGGATCGGGCGACCGCGAGATTATTTCGTTCACCGCAGGCAACAAGACCGTGACGTCGCTGCTCATTAAGGGCAACTTCCCGCCGGTTCGTCGCCTGTTCCCCGAGCAGACCGAGCACTACGCGGTCGTCAACACCGCCGACCTTGTCGAAGCTGTTCGCCGTGTTTCGCTCGTACTTGACCGGTCGGCCCCGCTGCGCTTCACGTTCACGAACGAATCGGTGACGATGGACGCCTCCGGCAACGAGCAGGCTCGTGCTTCGGAATCGATCGACGCGACGCTTTCTGGTGGTGACGATGTCGTCATCGGTCTGAACCCGCAGTTCTTGACCGAAGCACTCGGCGCCGTCAAGAGCGAGTTCACCCGCATCACGTTCACGTCGACTGACAACGCGAACAAGCTCAGCCCCGTGCTGATCACCGCGCAGACCTCGGTCGATGGTGCTGCAGGCGACAACTTCAAGTACCTGTTGCAGCCCAACCTGCTCCTTCGCTGAGCTCGATGTTTGTTGAGCACCTCGGGCTTCAAGACTTTCGCAACTACAAAACAGCGGAAGTCTCGCTTGCCCGAGGCGCAAACGTCTTCGTTGGTCGCAATGGCCAAGGAAAGACCAATCTCGCCGAATCGCTCGCGTACCTCGCAACCCTCGGATCCCACCGAGTCTCGCAAGACGCGCCACTGGTTCGCGAGGGTCAAAACGCAGCGTTCGTGCGGGCTCGGCTCGCACACGGTGAACGCCGTGTCACCCTCGATCTGCAGATCAACAAGCAGGGTGCAAACAAGGCTCGCGTCAACGGCGCTCCGGTAAAACCGGCCGAACTGCCACGCTACGCGCACGTCGTACTCTTCGCTCCCGAAGATCTCCAAATCGTGAGGGGCGATCCGTCAGCACGGCGAAAATTCGCCGACCAAATGCTGATTCAGCGTCGCCCTCGCATGGCCGGCATCATCGCCGACTACGAGCGCGTACTCAAACAGCGCAACGCCCTACTGAAATCCGCCCGTGCCCGCGGCGTTAAGGGTGAAGGCCTCGCGACCCTCGAGGTGTGGGACGACAAACTCATCACCCTCGGATCCCAACTCATCGACGCGCGTCTCGCCCTTGCTACCGAAATGGCCGCCCCCGTCGCTGCCGCCTACACCGCAATTGCCGGCGCCGATCACTCCCCGACTCTGGGCTGGGTGCTCTCGATTACCGGCGCTGACCCTGAAGAAAATGAAGGTTCCGACAGCGCATTGCAGAGCGGAACCACGGCTGAGCAATTTCGCGCGGCTCTCGCGGCAAAGCGCTCAAGTGAGCTGGATCGCGGCCTCACGCTCGTCGGCCCGCACCGTGATGACCTGCTTCTCATGGTGCGCGGGCTTCCGGTGAAGGGCTATGCCTCGCACGGAGAATCGTGGTCGGTCGCGCTCGCGCTGCGCCTCGCGTCGGCCGAACTGCTTCGCGAAGAACTCTCCGCCGGCGACCCGATCCTGATTCTCGACGACGTTTTCGCAGAGCTCGACGCCCAGCGCCGCACGCGACTCGCCGAGCTTGCGACCGGTTTCGAACAGGTCATTGTCACGTCTGCGGTCGAAGAAGATGTTCCGCCCCAGTTGCGCGCACACGTTGTGCGGGTGCAATCTGGCCAAATCATCGCGATCGAACCGGCTGAAAACTCAGAAAATAGCGTGTCAGAAACGATCCTGACGGCCGGTGAAAGCAGCGCGAACACAGTGCGGGAGGATGAGCCATTTTGAGTGATACCCCTGATGTTCCCGAAACTCTCGCCACCTATTTGCGCCTCCGTGGCCTTAAAGCCCCGAATCGTCGGCGCAAGCGCGTGCGCATTGACGAAGACGATCCCGCCGCCCCGTTTATGCCGGGCAGAGACCCGCACTCGATCGACAGTGTGCTCGCCGACCTGACGAAAAAGTCCGGGTGGGACCCCCTTCTCGCTCAAGAAGACCTCCTCCAAAACTGGAAAGAAATCGCCGGCGACGAGACCGCGCAGCACACCACTCCGGTCGGCCTCAACGATGGCGTGCTCACGATTCGATGCGATTCCACGGCGTGGGCGAAGCAGCTTCAACTCATGCGTTCGGTCATCATGACGCAGATTGCTTTTCACCATCCCGCCGCCAAAGTTTCATCGATCCGCTTCTTGGGGCCGGACGTACCCTCGTGGAAATGGGGTCCACGCACAGCGCCAGGCCGGGGACCTCGCGATACCTACGGCTAAACCACCTACGGCGGTACCCGCGACGATTTTCGTGCGCCACAGGGGCATATATGGCCGTAAGCACAGGCTTTCTTGATAGACTGAACGCTGACTAACTCAGATTCGGAGCACTAGTAGCGATGACGTCGAATACCCCTGAAGAACAGCCGGAAACGACTAACCCGCAGGGGAAGAATGCCGTCCCAGGCGACTACGGTGCCGACGCTATTCAAATCCTGGAGGGCCTCGAAGCCGTCCGCAAGCGCCCCGGTATGTACATCGGTTCCACCGGCCCGCGCGGTTTGCACCACCTCGTGTACGAAATCGTCGACAACTCGGTGGATGAGGCCCTCGCCGGCCACGCCGACAACATCGATGTGACGATTCTTCCCGATGGCGCCGTGCGCGTCGTCGACAACGGTCGCGGTATCCCCGTTGACCCGCACGCCTCCGACCCGTCGAAGTCAACGGTCGAGGTCGTGCTCACAATTCTGCACGCCGGCGGTAAGTTCGGCGGCGGCGGATACGCCGTCTCCGGTGGTCTGCACGGCGTGGGCTCGTCTGTTGTGAACGCGCTCTCCACTCGCTTCGAGGTTGAGGTCAAGCGCCAGGGCAACGCGTGGCGCATGACGTTCGAAAAGGGCGGAAACCCGGTCGGCGCCCTCCGCAAGGAAGAAGAGACCACAGAAACCGGAACCACGATTACGTTCTGGCCAGACCCGGAAATCTTCACCGAAACGGTCGACTTCGAGTACGAGACGCTGCGTACCCGCTTCCAGCAGATGGCGTTCCTGAATAAGGGTCTGCGTATCGCGCTGCGTGATGAGCGCGAGGCTTCGCGCTACGAAACGCAGGAAGAAGACGGAACCATCGTGCAGGTTCAGCCGTCGGATGTCTTCCTTTATGAGCGTGGCTTGGTTGACTACGTCGAGTATCTCAACCGCGTGCGTAAGGCGGAGGTCGTCAACGACGTCATCATCGACTTCGAGGCAGAAGACACCGGCCGTGACGGCAAAGACATTTCGCTTGAGGTCGCCATGCAGTGGACGACGTCGTACTCCGAAAACGTCTTCACCTACGCGAACACGATCAACACGCACGAGGGCGGTACGCACGAAGAAGGCTTCCGTGCTGCGCTGACGACGCTCGTCAACAAGTACGCGCGTGCCAAGAACCTGCTCAAGGAGAAGGACGACAACCTCACCGGTGATGACGTCCGTGAAGGCCTCACCGCCGTTATTTCGGTGAAGCTCTCCGAACCGCAATTCGAGGGTCAGACCAAGACGAAGCTCGGTAACACCGAAGCGAAGGCATTCGTTCAGAAGGTTGTCGGCGATCAGCTCGGTGACTGGTTCGACCGCAACCCCGAGCAGGCCAAGAATGTCATCAAGAAGGCGATCGACGCGGCAACCGCTCGCATGGCTGCTCGTAAGGCGCGTGAAACCGCACGTCGTAAGAGCGTTTTTGAGTCGGCCGCGATGCCCGACAAGCTCAAGGACTGCACGAGCAAAGATCCGTCCATCTCGGAAATCTTTGTTGTTGAGGGTGACTCGGCAGGTGGTTCCGCCGTCTCCGGTCGCGACCCGCACACGCAGGCGATCCTGTCGCTGCGCGGCAAGATTCTTAACGTTGAGCGTGCTCGCCTCGACAAGGCACTCGCCAACCGCGAAGTTCAGGCCATGATTCAGGCCTTCGGTACCGGTATCGGTGAAGACTTCGACATCGACAAGGCGCGCTACCACAAGATCGTGCTGATGGCCGATGCTGACGTCGACGGCCAGCACATCACGACGCTGCTGCTGACGATGCTGTTCCGCTTCATGCGCGGACTCATTGAAGCCGGCTACGTGTACCTCGCGATGCCCCCGCTGTATCGCCTGAAGTGGTCGAACGCTGAGCACGAGTACGTGTACTCCGACGCTGAGCGTGACGCACTGCTGAAGCACGGCTTGGAAAACGGCAAGCGACTTCCGAAGGACGCCGGCATCCAGCGTTACAAGGGTCTGGGCGAGATGAACGCCAAGGAGCTGTGGGAGACCACGATGGATCACACGACGCGAACCCTCCGTCAGGTGAGCATCGATGACGCTGCCGCTGCCGATGAAATTTTCTCGGTGTTGATGGGTGAAGACGTCGAGTCGCGACGAAACTTCATTCAGCGCAACGCCAAGGACGTCCGCTTCCTGGACATCTGATTCCGAGACTGAAGAACAAGAAACGACATCGATATGACTGACGAAGAACGTCCGGATCAGACCCCCGAACACGACCACGGCAAGATCGACCAGGTTGATCTTCAGCTGGAGATGCAGCGCTCGTACCTGGATTACGCCATGGCCGTCATCATCGGCCGCGCGTTGCCCGATGTGCGCGATGGCATGAAGCCAGTGCACCGTCGCGTAATTTACGCGATGTATGACGGTGGCTTCCGCCCCGACAAGAAATTCTCCAAGTGCGCCCGCGTCGTCGGTGAAGTGATGGGTCAGTACCACCCGCACGGCGACTCGGCGATTTATGACGCGCTCGTGCGTCTGGTTCAGCCGTGGTCGCTTCGCTACCCGCTGGCACTCGGTCAGGGCAACTTCGGTTCTCCCGGAAACATGGGCGCCGCCGCCCCGCGATACACCGAAACCAAAATGGCTCCGCTCGCGCTCGAAATGGTGCGCGACATCGAAGAAGACACCGTTGACTTCCAGGAGAACTACGACGGTGAAACGCAAGAGCCGACCGTTCTCCCGGCGCGCTTCCCCAACCTGCTGGTCAATGGTTCCGTCGGTATTGCCGTCGGTATGGCGACCAACATTCCGCCGCATAACCTGCGCGAAGTCGCCGAGGGTGCACTGTGGGCTTTGCAGAACCCCGACGCTTCGCGTGAAGAATTGCTTGAAGCGCTGCTGGCGCGCGTGCACGGCCCCGACTTCCCGACGGGCGCGCAGATTCTCGGAACCAAGGGCATCCGCGACGCGTATCGCACGGGTCGCGGCTCCATCACGATGCGTGCCGTCGTCAATATCGAAGAGATTCAGGGCCGCACGTGCCTCGTGATCACGGAGCTGCCGTACCAGGTCAACCCCGACAACCTTGCCGTCAAGATTGGTGACCTCGCTCGTGAGGGCAAAGTCACCGGTATCGCCGACATTCGCGATGAGACGAGTGACCGTACCGGTCAGCGCCTCGTTGTCGTGCTCAAGCGTGACGCCGTCGCGAAGGTTGTGCTGAACAACCTCTACAAGCACACGTCGCTGCAGGAGAACTTCGGCGCCAACATGCTGGCCATCGTCGACGGTGTGCCGCGCACGCTGACGCTTGACCAGTTCATTTCGCTGTGGGTTTCGCACCAGATCGAAGTGATTGTGCGCCGCACGCAGTTCCGCCTGGCCAAGGCTGAAGCGCGCATGCACATTCTGGCTGCGTTCTTGAAGGCACTCGACGCGCTCGACGAGGTCATCGCGTTGATTCGTCGTTCGTCGACGACGCAAGAGGCAAACGAGGGGCTGCAGCAGCTTCTCGACATTGACAGTGATCAGGCAGAGGCCATTCTGTCGATGCAGCTGCGTCGCCTGGCCGCGATGGAACGTCAGAAGATCGTCGATGAGGCAGCCGAACTCGAGCTGCGTATCGCTGACTACAAAGACATCATCGCGTCGCCTGAGCGCCAGCGCACCATCATCGGTGAAGAGCTCACCGGCATCGTAGACAAGTTCGGCGACGACCGTCGCACGCACATCCTGCACGGCTTCGACGGCGACATGTCGATCGAAGACCTCATTCCGGAAGAAGAGATGGTCGTCACGGTTACCCGTGACGGCTACGTCAAGCGCACGCGCAGTGACAACTACCGCCAGCAGCACCGCGGCGGCAAGGGCGTTAAGGGTGCGCAGCTGCGCGCCGATGACCTGGTTGAGCACTTCTTCGTGACGACGACGCACCACTGGTTGCTGTTCTTCACGACAAAGGGTCGCGTCTACCGCATCAAGACGTACGAGATTCCGGAAGCCGGCCGCGACGCGAAGGGTCAGCACGTCGCGAACCTGCTGGCACTGCAGCCCGACGAGCAGGTTGCCCAGATTCTTGACCTTAAGGACTACGCGGCCGCCGAGTACCTCGTGCTCGCGACCCGCGAAGGAACCATCAAGAAAACACGTCTGACCGACTACGACACCAACCGTCAGGGCGGCATCATCGCTATTCGTCTGCGTGAGCAAGACGAACTGATCGGTGCGCTGCTCGTTGACAGCGACGACGACCTGATGCTCATCTCGAGCCACGGTATGTCGGTGCGCTTCACAGCCTCGGATGAAACGTTGCGCCCCATGGGTCGCGCGACCGAGGGTGTGCGCGGCATGAAGTTCCGTGATGGTGACTCGCTGCTGTCGGCATCGGTGGTGCAAGACGACAGCTTCGTCTTCGTCGTCACCGAGGGCGGCTACGCGAAGCGCACCGCCGTGTCGGAATACCGTGTTCAGGGCCGTGGTGGTCTCGGCATCAAGGTCGCCAAGCTGACCGAAGATCGTGGCGTACTTGCGGGCGGCTTGATCGTCGCTGAGGACGACGAGGTCTTGGTGGTTCTTGCCAGCGGCAAGGTGGTACGCTCTGCCGTGGCCGAGGTGCCCGCTAAGGGCCGCGACACCATGGGTGTTGTGTTCACTCGCGCTGCCGACGACGACCGCATCCTGGCGATCGCCCGAAACAGCGAACGAGGCCTGGGTGATGAGAACGAAGAGTCGACCACTGACTCGACCGAAAACCCGGAGGAGAGCACGGAAGCATGAGCACCGTAGCTGACAAGCTCGCCAAGAAGTCGAGCCGAAAGACCACGTCAAAGCAGGTTCGCCTGCGGGTTGTTTACATCGACTTCTGGTCGGCGGTAAAGCTGTCTTTCCTGGCAGGCATTGCGATCGCGATCGTGACGCTCGTGTCGTTCTTCATGATCTACACGGTTTTGAACGCGACGAACATGATTGCTGACGTCGACAACCTCGTCGGAACCATTTCTGACGGTGAGTTGAAGATTGCCGAGTACTTGACGCTGCCGCGTGTCATGGCAGCGGCCGCCGTCATCGCGATTTTGAACCTGATCGTGACGACCGTCATGGGCGCTGTTATTGCTGGTTTGTACAACATGGCCGTCAAGGTGACGGGCGGACTCCTGATCGGATTCAGCTCCAACTAGTCATTTCGCTGTTACTCAAAGACAGCTGAGCGAGGCCCCGGTATTTGCCGGGGCCTCGCTGTATTTCTTAAGCATGAGCTGTGAAGTCGTAAGCTAGACCTACTTTCTCGCATCATGTCCTAGGGGGACCCATGTCTGATTCGAATCTTCCACCGCAGCCACCGCAGGGCTGGGAAGATAACCAGCCGACAACGCCGATGCCGCCCGTGCCGCCGGCATCCCCGGTTCCGACGACCGCTCAGACGCAGGTAATTCCGCCGGCGCCGCCTGCTGGCGGACAGTTCGGCGCACAGCAGCCGTTTGGTGGTTCCGCTCAGCCTCCGTTTGGTGGCGCGCCCGCGCAGCCGCCGTTTGGTGGCGCTCCTGGCCAGCCCGCTTTCGGTGGTGCTCCCGGCCAGCAGCCCTATGGTTCCGCTCCCGGCACCCCTGGCTTCGGTGGACAGAACAACGCTGGTGGCTTCGGTGGCAACGGTATGCCGCCGTACGGTGGCCCGGGAAACTCGGGTGACTCCAACAAGAAGAACCTGATGTGGATCATCATCGCCGCCGTCGCCTCGCTCGCTATCGCGGGTGCTGCCATCTGGGCATTCACGGCTGGTCCGTTTGCGGCGAAGGATGACAAAGAGACGACGGCTGACGACAACGGCGGTTCTGACAAGGACGCCGATAAGGACGCTGACAAAGACAAAGACGCCGATAAGGACAAGGACAAGCCGAAGGCTGACTCCGCTCCCGGTGCCGTTCAGGCCTTCCTTGACGCTCTCGCTGAGGGCGACGTCAAGACCGCGAATAGCTACCTCGAGAAGAAGATCGATAGCGCGTTTGCTGACCAGAAGGTTGTCGACGCAGCCCTGAAGGCTGCGCCGATCACTGACATCGAAGTTGAGGGCACCGACGACTACAACATCACCGGAACCTTCATGGTTGGTGAAGAAGAAATCTCGATGGACTTCTCGGTGCGTAAGTCGGGCAAGAACTACAAGATCAGCGAGTACACGCTGGGTCAGTTCTCGGTGACGGATGAGCTCGCAAAGCTGCAGCCGCTCATCAACGGCCAGGAGGTCGAGCTCAAGGCGAGCGACTCCTACGCCTTCCCGATTCAGTATGAATTCACGAGCGCCAACGACCGCATTGCGTTCGAAGGCACGACCGTGTTCATTCCCTACGACTACTCGACGAGCCTGTGGGACCTTGAGTTCGCGCTGACGACCGAGGCTGACACGGCGATCCGTGACGCTGTTCGCAAGTCGCTGGAGAGCTGCATCGCCGAGAAGACGCTCGTTTCGAGCTGTGGCATGGACGTGCCGGCAACGCTCGACGGTGGCGAAACCGTTGAAGACGGAACCGTCACGCGCACACTGGACGACTCCGAATGGCGCGGCGTTGACTCGATGGATCTTGACTTCGACTACGACAACCCGCTGCTGATCACGACGTGGGAGTCGTTCTACCCGGAGCTCACCGCGACGTGCACCGACACGTCGGGTCAGACCGGCCTGTGCGACATCTGGTCGTTCGGCGGTTCGAAGAGCCCGGTTATCGACATCTCGGGCGACGACCTCGTGGTGAAGTGGGAGTAATCTGACGCACCCAACGCAGGCCCTGGCGAAAGCCAGGGCCTGCGTTGTTTTTCTGCCGCGAAAGAGAATCGCCGACGTGATCGGACTAATTTTCTGGCAGGCTCGTCTCGATTCGCGATTCTCGTTCCGATCGGGTAATCTCGATGAGGTTGCGAACGTAGTTCGAAACGGGGCTATAGCTCAGGTGGTTAGAGCGCTTCACTGATAATGAAGAGGTCCCAGGTTCAAGTCCTGGTAGCCCCACCAACAAGGCCAAGTGATCTTCACTTGGCCTTTTGCGTTGGCTCCGTGCGGGGCCTATGACACGAAACGGGGTCGGGCACCAACTAACTGGTACCCGACCCCGTTTCGTGCCCTGTCGCGTTACTCGACGTTCAGAGTGCGACGCTTACGCCAGAAGGCAATGCCGCCAGCGGCGAGCAGCATGAAGCCGCCCACCACTGCGATCAGCGACGGCGCGGAACCCGTCACGCTCAGATCGTCAGATTCACCGGCACCGGGCTTTGCGGTTCCGTCGCCCGCCGAACCACCGGTTCCTCCGTCACCCGGGTTCTCGCCCTCGCTGGAGCTATTTCCGTCCGAGCCATCGGATGCCCCAGAGTCGGACCCATCACCCGGGTTCTCGCCCTCGCTGGAGCTATTTCCGTCCGAGCCATCGGATGCCCCAGAGTCGGACCCATCACCCGGGTTCTCGCCCTCGCTGGAGCCATTTCCGTCCGAGCCATCGGATCCCCCAGAGTCCGAACCACCGGTCACGGAGAACGTGCGCGTTTCGGTTACGCCGTTGATAGTGAGAGATACCGACGCCTCACCGGCGGTGAGTGCGGTGAATACGTGGGTTTGCGGATCGATGACGGCGATGGCGTCAGCAGGAGCATTCGCAACCGCGCCAACGAAGACGCCCTTCGATCCGCTCCAGCTCCAGCTCATTGGCCAGGCAACATCAACGGCGTCATCGCCCGGCTGGGCAATGGTCGGAGTAAACGCGACAGCGTCGCCGGCAGCGAGTTCGGAGTTGGCGTCAGCGAGAGCGATCGAGTCGACGCGCGCCTGTACTTCGGTGCCCAGCCAACTTCCGTCGTCCGCAGCGCGGCTTGATGCCGCTTGCTTCCACAGGCCATCCCCCGGGTCGATACCCAGCATCGTCCAACCGGTGAACTCGCCGAACGGCGAGCCCGCCGGCCCCTTGCCCGAGTTTCCGTTGACAAGATACGAAATGCCGTCCTCACGGGTGGCGTGGAAGACACCAACGTGAGAACCCATGAAGGCGATCGACTTTCCGCTTGTTTCGCGGAAGGTTTCCATCCAATCGCGCAGCAGCGCGGCATCGAGACGGTTCGAGAGCTGGCTCGACTTGGTCGCGAGCGGGTCATCCAGCGGGTGGTGCTGGAAAACGATCACGCCGGTCGTCGATGCATCTGCCGTGGCATCCGCCAGCGCGCTCTGCAGCATCTCCAGCTGCGCAGGCTTGCCGAACAGAGCACCGGTCGACGAATCAAGCATCACAATCTTCGTGCCCTGCACGTCGATGGTCTGGAAGTTCGAGCCGAACGCCGACTGGAAGTTTTCCAGCGCGCCACCCATGATTTCGTGGTTTCCCGGCACGTAGTAGTACGGGAAGTCGGTGCCGGCAAGCTCCTCATCCAGAACGCGCTTGGCAAGCTCGAAATCCTCTGGCGATGCTTCGTCAACCAGGTCACCATTAATCACGAGGAGGTCAGGATCGGCGGCAACGATCTCCTGCAGTGCGCGTCGCGCACCGGCAACGAGGTCGCTGTCGGGGTTGCGCGCGACGAACTGTGCGTCGCTCATCACGGCGATACGCAGGGGTGCCGCATCCGTCGCGCCGTCAGCCACGATGACCGGGTCTTCGACGATCGTCGGCGTTGGCATCTCCACGTCGGGCGCAACAGCAACCGCCAGCGAACTGATCGTGATCTCGCCGGAATATGATCGCGCAGCACCCGTCTCCATGAGACGGAACCGCTGGAACGTGAGCGGGTATGTCACGCCCGCGGGAACATCGAACTCGGCACGCTGCCACCCTTCCCACGTGATGTGCGGCCCATCGAGGTTTGCGGTCGCGCCGCTGCCCTGCTTGAACTGCAAGCGCGGCCAGCCGCCCTGACCGTCACCGTAGATCCACATCGTGAGCTTTTGCGGTTGGCCGGGCAACTCAATGCCGGTGCCGGGGGCAATGGCGTATTGGCCACGCGTCGCCGTGGACTGCGTGAAGTCGTACGTCAGTGTGAGGCCGTTGTCGCCATCGTGGCCAGGGGCCGGAACCACGGAACCACCGGGTGCACGGTCGTTGCCCGACTTCCAGTCGGCCGCGTCATCGAGCTCAGTGAAGAGCATCTCGTTCAAACCCACCGTGATCGGAACCACGACGCTCTGACCGGCAACACTAAAGGTCACAGCAGAACTCCCGAGCTCACCAATCGCGGTGACGTCGAAACTACCGTCGGCGGAGGGTGTGAATGACAGGAGGCTCTCGTCAGCACCGGTTACGGTGATGTCGGCCGGGTCGATGGGCGCCTGGTATCCGTTGGCATCGTGGCCAATGATCGACAGCGTACGCACATCGTCTTTACCTTTGAACGAGATCAGCGTGCTCGATGCTGAAATGCGTTCCAGGTCGCCGAGAACCGATACCGCTAGCTCACCCACTGCACCGTCAACGTTGGCAGCAATCGTGTCGGTTCCGGGGGTCACACCGGTGATAACAGCCGTCGCGTCGCCCGTGCTCGTCACCGAAACAGAACCGCTCGTCGACGCCCACGACAGTGCGCCGTTCGTGGCGACCCCGCCGTTCTCCGTGACGCCAACACCAGAGATCGTGCGAGTGAGGCCGGGGAAGACACGAACGGCATCGCCCAGCTCGATCGTGGTGCGCACGTCAACCCACGCGGGGTCGAGGGAGCCTTCGGTGCGCAAGAAGATTCCCAGGCCGTTGGCGTCTTGGCGCTCGTTGCCGTCTGACGGCGAGTTGAGGATTGATGCGGTGGCATCACCAGGCTGTCGCGCATTCATTTGCGAAGAGCCACCACCGTCGAGGTTGATGGCATCCCAAGCACCGAGATCGACCATGAGTTCGCCGAGCTCCGGAACCGTGAGGCCGGCGGCTTGTGATTGGCGGCCGTCGGCCACCACGAAGTAGGCGGTGCGGCCGTCTTCAGAGAAACCGACGCCGGTGCGCGGGTGACGCGCGCTCATCAGGTCGCTCGTGGCGGAGGCAACCACACCGTCGGTAAGCATGATGGGATCGCTGCCACCGTGTCCGCCGATGCCGGCTACGAGGTCGGCAGCCTCGTCATTGAGCTGGTAGTCAACGCTCACAGCGTCACCGATCGACAGCGCACGAAGCGCGTCGGCAACCGGGCCGTTCTGTGCCACGAGTGCCTGTTCGCCGTCTGCCAACTGGTCTGATCCGGGCGACGCAGAGATGCGCGCAACGCGACCATCGGTTCCGATGATCACTTCGGTTCCGCTCTTCCCGGCCGGAATACTGCGGGCACGACTCGCGGTACCCCAGTGGCTGTTGTAGACGATGACCGATGCGGCGTCGCCACCCACACGGTTGATACCGGCAAGCTGCAGTGTGCCGTTCGGCGTCGTTACCGCACCTTCAAGCATGACCTGCACGACAGCTCCGAGGCCATCAGCGGTGAATCCGGCGGTGGCGTTGCGGCCTGAATCTGGCGATTTGATGAGCCCGCTCTGGCGCGTGATTGCGGTGCCGAGCGGAGCAGAAGAATTGTTGATGTCGAAGAAGTCGCCGTTGACGCCAGCGATGGCGCCGGAACCATTAACAAATTCGGTGACAGTGCCCGGCTTTGTGAGGGCGTCGTTGCCGATGTAGTCGACCTCAAGGTTCGAGTCGGCGAGCTGCACCCGCAAAACCTGCAGTTGTTGGCGCCCATCGGTTCCGATGCGCTCGAACTCGACCTGGTCGAGACCGGGGGAGAGCTCGGTGTGGGTGACATCGTTGACGATGTAGGCGCCGTCGTCGTCAAGCACCATGCCGTCGATAATGGTGGGATCGTTGTAGGCCGAAGCAGCGGGGGAGCACAGCGGCATCAGCGTGGCGACGAGGGCGATCGCGCCAGCTGACCCGAGAATGGTGCGCCACCGTCGTGGCGGCGCGGAAGGAGACGTCAGAACAGTAGTCATGGCTTTCCTGGTTCGGGGGTAGGGAACCTGACTATCCTTGAGACATCGGATGAATGCGGCGTCACGGCAGGGTTAACGCCGTGCCAACGACCCCCGGTCAGGTGGAGTTCTGCGAGTCTGCCTGCTGCGCAGCGACACTCCCGCGCCGCGTTCGATTTGCAGATTCGAAACGGCGCAGATAAAGTAAATGAGTCCGGTTGAGAAACCGGGTTGAAAACAAAATACGGGGCCTTAACTCAGTTGGTAGAGTGCCTGCTTTGCAAGCAGGATGTCAGGAGTTCGAATCTCCTAGGCTCCACGAAAAACCCGGGCTCCACCCCGGGTTTTTTGCTTTTCTGGGGCAAGGTCTCACCCACGTCAGGATCACGCTTTTCGCGCGGCGCGTGCTCGATGGCGCCGCACGGCGGCACGATTCGCGCACCGCACCGAACAGTAGCGTTGCCGGCCATTGCGGGTGACATCGACCACCACAGCCCGGCAGGTGTCGTCGGCCTCGCAGCGACGCAGCCGCTGCATGCCGCGTGTGGTCAGATGCAGGGCGGTGCCCACGCTGATGACCGCGGCCAGCACCTGCGGCAATGACCGCGCGTCGTCGTCGCGGTAGTGCAGATGCCACCCTTCGTCGTCGTGGTTGGTGAGCCTCGGGTATGCGGTGGCGCGCGCCATCTGCTCGTTCAAAAGGTCAGCGCGAGTTCGATCATCGGCAGCGTCGACAACCGTCAACCATTCATCGATAAGCTCCCGCACTGCTGCGTGATCGTTGTGCCCCGGTTCAAACTCGACCGTCATACCCGCTTCGCGCGTTTGCGCCACGATGTCTTCCCGGGTCTCGGGCCACGCATTGGCGAGCGAGGCGGCTAACAAGACCGCGTACTCGCCGTAAGGGTTGAGATGCATAAGGGCATTACATCACGGTGGAACCATGAGCGAAACCACAGAGATCCGTGAGCCTCAGAAGGCGTCACCAACCACACACGCGCACGCATGGCGCCACCGTTCGCGTCACTTCACCTCGACAGGGTGGGTCATGTACGTTCGCTGTGCCGGCTGCGGCGCGAACGCGGTCAGCCTGCAGCCATTCGCCCCAACCGTCGTCTGGGGCGACGAGGAGCGCGGCGTGATTCTATGACACAGGCCATCGGACGAAGCAGTATGCGCGTCCTCGCGAACAGTGCCAAGATGTACGAATGGATTTGCGCGTCGCGGCGTATGCCGTCATTCAGGATGACCTTGGTCGTGTGCTGTTGAGTCACTGGACCGGCGGGCCTGCCTGGTCAATGCCCGGCGGCGGCATGGATCCCGGCGAGCACCCCATCGAGACCGCTATCCGCGAAGTGCGCGAAGAGACCGGCTACGACGTTGAGATCGGCGACCTGCTCGGGGTGGACTCGATGGTCATTCCCGCCACGAGACGACTCGCTGAGGGCCGTGACGTGCCGATGCAAGCCCTGCGCATCGTGTACCGGGCCACGATCACCGGCGGCACCCTCACAAACGAAATCGATGGTTCCAGCGACCGCGCCGACTGGTTCGATCTCGACAACATTCCATCGCAGCGCGTCAGCCTCGTCGAATACGCACTCCGCACCGCGCGTCTCTGGCGTTAGAAACGGCGAGCGGAACCACGAGTGCGCTGAGAGCGCCGGAACCACGGGCTGCGCCACTGAGAGAAGCGCTAGTCGATCGGCTTTGAAATATCCGCGACGACGGCGTTGTAGGCGGCGATGAGGTCATCAGCGTCGACAAACAGGCTGTAGCCGTGCGCGCCGGCGCCCATCGCGATGCGTCGGCCAACGATCGATTCGTCAGCGTAGATCGGCCATGCCGTTGTTGAGCCAATCGGCACAATGGTTCCGCGCTCGTACCCGGTGGCGGCGAGTGCCGCGGCGGCATCGGGTAGCTGCAGCTTGTTGACGCCGACAAGGGCGCGCAGTTTCGGCCAGGAGATGGCCTTGTCGCCCCGAACCAGGGCGAACAGATACGTATCGTCAGAGCGCTTCACGACGAGCGTCTTGATGATGTCGGCCGGTTGCAGTCCGAGCAGCTCGGCCGCCTCGTTCAGGCTGTTGGCAGCCGGCCGCTCCTGCACATGAACGTTGAGGCCGCGCTCACGCGCAGCCTCAACGACATGGTCAGTGAGATTGATCACGCCTCAGGAGCTGCCAGCGGGTCATCTGCGACCCAGAGCTCGTCGTCAGCGCGCAGCGTCTGCCAGGCGGCGTACAGCACGCCGATGGCAGCACCAACGCCGAGGATGATCGCGATGACGCTACCAGCGCTCGTGCCCTTCTTCGGTGCCGGGGCGGGTGCCGAAGCGAGCGTGAAAACGGGGCCACCGCTCGATACGCGCTCGCGCGTCGTCTTTGCTGCGTCCCAAGCCGAGATCGCGGTGCCAACAACGCCGCCCACGACGGGCACAACGCGCTTGTCGAGGAAAGTCTTCGACGCATTGACACCACGGTTGACGTAGGGCGCGACGCGCTCTTCGTACTCGTGCTGCACGGTCGGAACCACCTGCTCGCGACCGTAGTGGCCGAGCTGGCGACCAGCCTCACGAGCAACATTCGCTGCGTCCCCGAGCAGTACCTGCTGCGAAGCCCACAACTGGTTGGCTGACTGCTGAAGCTTCTTCAGTTCTTTCTTGCGCTTTCGAGTGATGTTCACGCGAAGCCCTCCCTACCTGTGAGTTCGACTCCATCTTGTCACGTTGCCCCCTCGACAGCGCAAGAGATTGTCGGTCACTGCCGACTTCTCAGCGAACTCTGCGAGAATTAAACCATGGCTCTTCACAGCGCAGTAGCGACAATTCACACCAACCACGGCGACATCGTGGTCAACCTTTTCGGCGACCACGCCCCCAAGACCGTTGCCAACTTTGTTGGCCTGGCTGACGGTTCGAAGGAGTGGACTGACCCCCGCACCGGTAAGCCGGGCGAGGGCGCCCTCTACAAGGACGTCATCTTCCACCGCATCATCCCGAACTTCATGATTCAGGGTGGCGACCCCCTCGGCCAGGGCATTGGTGGCCCGGGCTACAACTTCAACGATGAGATCCACCCGGAGCTCACGTTCGCAAACCCCTACCTGCTCGCGATGGCCAACGCTGGCCTGCGCCGCAACGCCCTGACCGGCGCTGTTGAGGGCACGAACGGTTCGCAGTTCTTCATCACGACCGACCCGACGCCGTGGCTCACCGGCAAGCACACCATCTTCGGTGAAGTTGCTGACGACGCATCGCGCGCCGTTGTTGACGCGATTGCCGTGGTTCCGACCGGTGCCAACGACCGTCCGAAGCAGGACGTCGTCATCTCGTCGATCGACGTACAGGCCGTCTAAAGACGTGTCGACGGCCGACTTCTCGCGCAATAGCGACAACTTCTGTTACCGCCACCCTGACCGGGTGAGCTTTGTGATGTGTCAGCGGTGCCTGCGCACCGTGTGCCACGAATGCCAGTCACAGGGCGCCGTTGGCGTTGTGTGCCCGGAGTGCATGAAGCAGCAGAAGGCGACCCGCACCCCGGCGCAGAAGAAGGCCGAACGCCGCTGGCGAGGCGGATCTGTCGCAATGTCACCGGTGTCGTCAAAGACACCGGTGACATTCGGCATCCTCGCCGTCACGATTGTGGCGTACATCGCCGCGCTGCTCATCGGACACAACGACGTCAACACGGCGCTCGGCTACCAGGCCATCTGGATCTACCCGCAGCCGTGGCGCATCCTCACGGTGTCGTTGACGCACGCCGGCCTCTTCCACATCGGCTTCAACATGCTCGCGTTGTGGATGATCGGGCGCACCCTCGAACCCGTTATTGGGCCGTGGCGCTTCCTCGCGCTGTACGTGATCTCCACGATTGGTGGTGGCGCCGCCGTCTCTCTGCTCGCGCCCGGCTCATTCGTGGTGGGCGCTTCGGGTGCCATCTTCGGCCTGATGGGTGCGCTCGTGGTTATCGCCCGCCGACTCGGCAGCGACATCACGAGCATGCTCGTCGTCCTCGGCGTGAACTTTGTCTACGGGCTTATTGTCGGTGGCATCTCGTGGCAGGCCCACCTCGGTGGCGTGATTGCCGGTGCGATCGTCGGCCTCATCTACTACAGCACCAGAAAGCGCTCGCAACGCGTTCTGCAGATCATTCTGCTGATCGTCACCACGGTGGTGTTGGTCGGCGTCGCCTACATTCCCGCACTGAGGTTCGTTTCGGCGTTCAGCTGAGCGGAACCATGGTGCAGCTTTTTCGTCTTGAAACCGGATTCATCCACACGTTATCCACAGATGGGGATGAATTACACCGATGTTATTCACCGCTGTTAACAGAAGCTGTGGAGAACTCTTAGCGCCAGCGCATCGTCATGAGGAAGCCGATGAACGCGATGCCGAAGCCAATCACGATGTTCCAGCCGCCAATGCCGGGAATCGGGAAGGTGGAGCCGGAGAGGTAGAAGACGATGACCCAGACGAGTCCGAGCAGCAGGAAGCCGACCATGACGGGCTTGAACCACACCGGGTTCGGTGCCGCATCGTAGTTCGCGGGATCGACGTCATCGTTTTTGGAAGCACGTGCCATAAGGCACATCCTATCCAGTCAACCACTCCACAACCACGTCTTGTACACTCAGCGTGTGAGCGAGCCGCACCCGAACCGCAAGACGAGGCGCCGTAAAGGGCGTCGTCGCACGACGGTGACGAGCGTGCTCGGCGAGCTGATGCTGACCGCCGGCGTCGTGGTGCTCATGTTTGTTTCGTGGCAAATGTGGGTCGGCGACATGATTCAGGGCCAGCAGAGCAACCAGCTCGGCGCGGCCACCGTCGAAGAGTGGGCTGATCTGCCTGACGACGCCGTCGCGCCACCCAAGCTGGTGTTGCCCGACGATGGCGCTCCGGCCTACTACGAACCACCGGTGATGACGCCTCCGGGCTCGGGTGAGCTGTTTGCTGCGCTGCGCATTCCGCGTCTCGGCGACAACTACAACTGGCAACTGCGCGGCGGCGTGGAGACGTGGGAGAGTCTCAATATCAACGCCATCGGCCACTACCCGACGACACAGATGCCCGGCGATGTTGGTAACTTTGCCGTTGCCGGTCACCGCGGTAGCCACGGTGGGGCCTTCATGAACCTGCCCGGTATGCGCGCTGGCGACGCGGTGGTCGTTGAAACGCAAGACGGTTGGTACACGTACCGCTTCCGTAACCTCGAGTATGTGGTGCCCTCGGCCGGGGAAGTTCTCGCTCCGGTGCCCCACGAGGCTGACCGCGTGGGCATTGGCCAGTACCTCACGATGACGACATGCTCGCCCCGCTACGGTTGGGACGAGCGTGCCATTGGGTACGCCGAGTTCGAGTACTTCACGCCGCGCTCGGTCGGTGAGCCGGCTTCCCTTGATCCTGTGACCGTGGCGGTGGGTTTCTAATATGTACGCAGCACTGTGGCGCGCGCTTCCGGGCCCCGCAATCATCCGCATCTTGATTCTGCTGATCGGCGCGGCCGCTATCGTTTACGGCCTGTACTACTTTGTGTTTCCCTGGGTTGCCGAAATGATTCCGCAGCCCGACAGTACCGTCGAATAGCGTCGCGTGTCGCGCATTCTCGTCGTTGATAATCACGACAGTTTTGTTCACACCCTCGTGGGGTATTTGCGCCAACTCGGTGCCGACGTCACACTCGTCGAAGCCGATGCCCTAGATCCGGCGACGGTGGCCACTGAGGTCGCGACGTGGGATGGCGTGATGATTTCACCCGGACCCGGAACCCCGGAGCACGCGGGCGCATCGGTTGCGGTGGTCTCGGCGTGCGCTGTTACCCGCACCCCGCTGATCGGGGTCTGCTTGGGCCACCAGGCGATTGCCGTCGCGTACGGCGCCACCGTGACGCACGCGCCCGAACTCAAACACGGCATGGTGTCGCCCATCACCCACGATGGCGCCAGCGTATTCGCCGGCCTACCCTCGCCGCTCAACGTCGGCCGCTACCACTCCCTCGCGATCGCACCCGAGACGCTGCCCGCTGACCTGCTGATCACGGCGACCACACACTCTGGCGTCATCATGGCGATTCGTCACCGCACGCTGCCGATTCACGGCGTGCAGTTTCATCCCGAAAGCGTGCTCACCGAGCACGGCTACGACATGCTCGCAACGTGGCTCGCAGAAACAGGTTTGCCCGAGGCACCACAGCGGGCACAAACGTTGTCACCGCTGGGTGCTTAGCCACCCAGCCTCGTCACAGAGCTGACTATCCGAGACCCTCGGGAATCGTGGTTCCGACGCACACGTGCAGTTGCACGGTCGACCCAATCGGCACATCGCCGACCTGATCTTGGCTCTTCACCTTGGGAACGTCTTCAACCGTGCACTCGATGTCGGCGAGTACCTGAACCACGAGCTTGAGCGTCGGGCCCTGCAATTCGTCAACGGCCGACGTGAGCGTAAACGTCGGTGCGTAGTTCTTGACGGTGACCTTGCCGGTCGCGATTTCAAGGTTGACGACCGTGCCCGGCTCGACCTCTTCACCCGTTGCGGGGCTCGATGAAATGACGGTGCCGGCCGCCAAATCAGGGTTGTTGACACGCTTGATTGAGCCGTAGTCGAGCCCGGCCTTCGCGAGGGCCTCCTTAGCTGTTTCTTCAGCCAGATCGACGAGCGTCGGCACCGTGACCGTTGAGGCGCCGGAAGATACGTAGACCGTGATCGTTTCGCCCTTGGCGACCGTCAACCCCGCCTCCGGAACGGTGCGCACGACGTCACCCTCATCGACGCTCGAGCTCGACTCGTCGGGGCCACGAGAGGCAACCAGGTCAAGCTCGTCGAGTGCTGCTACGGCCTCGTCATACGTCATGTTCGCGAGAGACGGCACTTCGCGAGAATTCTCTGACATACCGTCCACCGACTTAAACGACATCGCCCAAATCAACACTGACACAAGCAGCACCGAGATGACGGCGACGGTTGCCCAAATCCAGGCAACAGGCGGACCCTGTTGGGTGCGCGTGGTGCCGGTGTCTGACGACATTTGGCGCAGGCTCCGCGCCGTCTCAGCCGCTGCTCGGGGGTTGGCGCCGTACAGGTCGTTCGTCAGCTGGTCGAGCTGGCGCTGCGACGGAACCTTGCCTGCCGCCGTGCCGACAAGTGCGGTACGGAAGGTGGCCGCGTCGGGATACCGGCTGAACGGGTCTTTCGCCATGGCACGCAACACGACCGCGTCGAGTGAACGCGGAATGTGGTGGTCGATCTGGCTGGGCGGTACCGGCGTCTCGGAGACGTGCTGGTAAGCGACGGCCACGGGTGAGTCACCACGGAACGGCTGGCGGCCCGCGAGCATTTCGTACAGCACAACACCGGTGGAGTACAGGTCGGTTCGGGCATCGACCGGCTCACCCTTCGCCTGTTCCGGGGAGAAGTAGGCGGCGGTGCCCAGAATCGATGTCGTCTCTGCCACCGTCGACGACGAGTCAGAAACGGCGCGGGCGATACCGAAGTCCATCACCTTGACTCGACGGTCGGCGGTGATCATGATGTTGCCGGGCTTGATGTCGCGGTGAATTACACCGGCGCGGTGAGAGTACTCCAGCGCCTCAAGAATGCCGGAGACGTAGTGCACGGCGTCATCGGGCGTGGGCCCCGCCTCGGCGATGATCTCTTTGAGGGTGCGGCCGCGCACCAGCTCCATGACGATGAACGGCGTTACGGAGCCGTCAGTGACATCTTCACCGGCGTCGTAGACACGCACGATCGAGGGGTGCGACATGCGCGACGCTGCCTGCGCCTCCATGCGAAAGCGCGTACGAAACGTCGCGTCTCGAGAGAGATCTTTGTCGAGAATCTTGATGGCGACGGTGCGACCCAGCTTCTGATCGAAGCCTTCGTACACCGTTGCCATGCCGCCGTGGCCGATGGTTGCGTCGACGCGATAGCGCCCCGCAAGAACACGCGACTGATCGGACACGGCAAACCCCCTACTGCTGTGTCACAACCTTACCCGTTTGGCTCATCCTGAGTCTGACCAGAACCTGTTTCTTCGCCTTCACCTTCACCTTCGGAAGGTGAAGGGCTCGGAGTGGCAGATTCGGACGGCTCGGGCTCCGGTTCGGGCTTCGGGCTGACGAGTACCTGTGCCGTCACCGCGGGAGAGATACGGGGAGCACCATTCTCCAGGCAGACCGCAGACAGAGATGCCGTCAGGCTCGTAATGCCCGCAGGAACCGTAAACTCCTGCGACGTGACATCAAGGCCGAGGTTAGAGAACCGCTGGTCGCCGATCACGAGGTCGAAGCCGGTGTGCGTTCCGGCACCGCAACCCGCGTAGTTGGTGAGCCAACGCACGGTGATGACATCACCTTCGGTGACGCCGGTGGGCGGAACCTCGTTGCCGTCGAGAAGGAAGATGGGGGCGCTCTCGGGTGCGGTGAGATCGCTTTCCTCGGTGTAGACCGTGAGCTGGATTGTCGACGTGATCGCGAGGTTGCCGCCGGGGGCGATCTCGTAAACCGTGCCGACCTCTTCGCCGTTCGGGTTCGAAACGCCGTCGACGCACGAAACGTTCGCGGCGGTGAACTTGTTCTCGACGAGCTTCGCGGTCGCCTCTTCACACGTCATACCGATGAGGCCGAGCTTGTCGACATCCACGAGTGGCGATGCTGTCTTCGTGGGTTTCGGGGTGGGCGTTGACGTCGACGTGTTGGTCGGCGTCGGGTCGGCCTCGCCGCCATTGCCACCCATCATCGATGCGACGGCGATGCCGAGCGCAATGAGCAGCACAGCAATGAGAGCGATGAGCGGCCACAGCCACGGGCTGCGCTTTGAGCGCTCCGAGCGATCCCGTGTTGGGGTCTCGAGAGCCGCCGTCTGCGGCAGCATCTGCGTCGCGGTTCCGCCCAGCAACTGCGTCATTTCGTCAACCGGAGCCGCAGCACCGGCGGTGACACCAGCGATAGCCGGCACGGCAACGGCGGCAGCGGCAACGTCACCGCGAAGCAGTGCGGCGCAGGCACGAGCGACAGCAGCCGACGATGCCGGGCGGTCTTCCGGCTTCTTCGCAATCATCGCCATGACAAGGTTCTGCACGGGTGTTGCCACCGTCGGCGGCAGCGCGGGAGGCGCGTCGTTGATCTGTGCCATCGCAATGGCGACCTGCGATTCACCCGTGAACGGGCGCTTGCCTGCGAGGCACTCGTACGCGACGATGCCGAGCGAGTAGGTGTCGGTTGCGGGAGAAGCCGGGTGGCCCGAGGCCTGCTCGGGCGACAGGTACTGCACCGTACCCATGACCTGACCGGTGGCCGTCAGCGGCACCTGGTCGGCAATACGGGCGATACCGAAGTCGGTGATCTTGACGCGGCCGTCGGGCGTGATCAGGAGGTTACCGGGCTTGATGTCGCGGTGCACGAGACCAGCGGCGTGAGCTGCCTGGAGGGCGGCAGCGGTCTGGCCGATGATGTCGAGCGTCTTGTCGGTCGACAGTGACCCTTCACGCTCCAGGACGGTTGAGAGTGCCTCGCCGGGCACAAGCTCCATCACGAGGAAGGCGCTACCGGCCTCCTCGCCGTAGTCAAAGACACTCGCGATGCCCTCGTGGTTGACGAGCGCAGCGTGACGGGCCTCGGCGCGGAAGCGTTCCAAGAACCCGGGGTCACCCATGTACTCGTCTTTGAGGATCTTGATCGCGACGGTACGCCCGATGACATGATCTGTCGCTTCCCAGACCTCACCCATACCGCCGATAGCAATCCGCGATACGAGCTCGTAACGACCGCCGAAGGTCACACCCTGTGTTGGCCTCATTGGTTTAGCACCGCCTCCATGACCTTTTTCGCGATGGGAGCCGCGATTTCATCCCCTGAACCGGATTGGCCTTGACCGCCGCCGTCTTCTACAACGACTGCAATCGCGATCTCCGGGTTATCTGCCGGCGCAAAGCCGGTAAACCAAAGCGTGTAGGGCCGATCGTCGTTCTCTGCAGTACCGGTTTTTCCGGCCACAGAGATTCCCTCTATTGTTGCACCGCTCGCCGCACCGTTTGCGACATTGGCGACCATCATTGAAACCAATGTTTCGGCGGTCTTTTTGTCGACGGCGCGACCGATCTCGGTGGCTGCCGTCTCTGACTCAACGGTGAGGTCGGGTGCAATGACCCGATCAATCATCGTCGGGGTCATCACGATGCCCTCGTTCGCGATGGCCGCAGAGACCATCGCGACCTGCAGCGGCGTCGCACGGACGTCACTCTGCCCGAAGCCGCTCAGCGCGGTTTGTGCGTCATTGAGCGTCGGCGGGTAGAACGACGGCGTCGACGTGAGCGGCACATCGATGGACTGGTTCCAGCCGAACTTTTCGGCCTGCTCACGAATCGCCTTGTCGCCGAGCTTCACGGCCAGCTCAGCAAACGGCACGTTGCAACTCAGCCGCAGCGCATCCGCAATCGTCACCGTCGCACCCGGACCACAGGTTCCGCCCGTCGCATTGCTCACCAGGTGATCTGAACCGGACAGCTGGTACGTCGCGGGGTTCGGCAGCGTCGAGGCCGGGGTGTACTTGCCCGATTCGATGGCAGCGGCAGCGACAACGACCTTGAAAGTGGAACCAGGAGGGTTGAGGTTGCCGGCGATGGCACGGTTGAACAGCGGGTCGCCCTCAGCGTTAAGCAACTCTTGGTAGGCGGCCTCGACGGCGTCTGAGTCGTGCGAAGCGAGCAGGTTCGTGTCGTAGCTCGGGGTGCTCGCCATCGCCAGAATGCGGCCGGTCTTCGGCTCGATCGCGATGACCGCACCCTGGTAGCCCTGCAGGGCATCCCAGGCGGCCTGCTGCGCGACCGGGTCAAGCGACAGCTGAACGGAGGAGCCACGGGGCGCCTGGCCAGACAGAATGCGCTGAATGCGGTCGAAGAACTGGCTGTCGTCGGTTCCGGTGAGCACATCGTTGGCGGCCGACTCAATGCCGGTGGACGACTGAATAACCGGATTCAGGTAGCCCGTGACCGGAGCCCACATTTCGGGGGACTGGTACACGCGCTGGAAGGAGAACACGTCGTCAGACGGCACGCTCGACGCAATGACGCTGCCGTCGGCGAGGATGATGTCGCCGCGCTGTACTTCGTAGCTGTCGTAAAGGGTGCGCTTGTTCTGCGGGTGTGCGGCGAGCTCGTCAGCGGCCATCGCCTGAATCCACGTCGTGGAGGCCAGGAGCGCGAGGAACATCACGAGCATGACGACACTGAGGCGGCGAACTTCTTTCGTCATCCGATCACCACCCGAGGTTGACGGCGTACCGCATCAGACATGCGCAACAGCAGGGCCACGATGATCCAGTTCGCGACAAGGGAAGAACCACCAGCCGCGAGGAACGGCGTGGTGAGACCCGTCAGCGGAATGACGCGCGTGACGCCACCGACCATGATGAACACCTGCAGTGCGAGCGTGAACGCGAGGCCCGTCGCGAGGAGCTTGCCGAAGTCGTCTTGACCGGCGAGGCCGATGCGCAGGCCGCGGCTAACAAAGATCATGTACATCGCGAGAATGGCGAAGACGCCGACGAGGCCGAGTTCTTCGGCGAGCGACGGCAGAATAAAGTCGCTCTGGGGGAGCGGCGTTTCTTGCGGGCGCCCCTGACCCCAGCCCTGGCCGAAGAGTCCGCCGTAGGCCATACCAAACAGGCCGCGCACGAGCTGGTAGCTACCACCATCAGCGTTCATGACATCAGGGTTGAAGGCGTCGAGCCAACTCACGAAGCGCCAGTGCACGTAGGGCAACACTTGCGACGCGAAGAACGCGCCGACGGCGGCGAGCACGACACCGATCAGTACCCAGCTGGTCTTGCCGGTGGCGACGTACAACATCGCGACGAACATGCCGAAGATCAGCAGACCCGTACCGAGGTCGCGCTGCAGCACGATCGTGCCCAGTGACACGAGCCAAATGACAAGGAGAGGGCCGAGCTCACGCGGGCGCGGCCACGTGATGCCGAGAAAACGGTGGCCCGTCGAGACGAGGCTCTCGCGGGTGCGCACGAGGTAGCCGGCGAAGAAAATCGCGAGGCAAATCTTGGCGATTTCACCGGGCTGGAAGCTAAAGAATCCGCCGATGGAGATCCACACGTCGGCGTTGCCGCCACCGTTGAGGAACGGCACGAACGGCAACAGCAGTAGCACGATACCGGCGAGGCCGAACAGGTACGTGTAGCGGAACAGCACGCGGTAGTTCTTGAGGAACACCACGACGGCAATCGCGGCAATGAGCGACAGCACCGTCCACACGACCTGGCGGGTGCCGGTGGCTTCCCATCCTGAGCTCTCCACCGCAATGTCGATGCGGTAGATCATGGTGAGGCCCAGGCCCGTGAGGATGGTGGCGATCGGAACCACGAACGGGTCGGCATCGCGGGCAACGAAGCGCAACAGAATGTGCAGCCCCAGTATCAGCACCGCAATCGGAACCGTGAGCCACAGGAAGTCTGGCTGAATGGTTCCGATCGCCCCCAACTGCACCAACACGATCGCCGTCGCGATGACGACGAACGCGAAAATGATGAGCCTGAGTTCGCGGTTGCGCTGCGTTTGCGGCATGCGAATCTTGCGGAGCGCCTTGAGCACTGCGGTATCGGAGTTCTGCGCCTGAGCGGTCACTTGTTCGCCTCCGCAGATGCGCTGAGGCGATCGACAATCGCCTCAGCGTCGCTCAATGAGCGGGCGCCGAGCGTGGCTTCGACGCGGCTACGGTCAAAGTCGGTGAGGTCGGCGAGCATGATGTTGGTGTCTTCGTACGGCTGCGACAAGCGGAACGGACCGACCGATTGCTGCACGCCCTGGAAAATCACGACCGAGTCTTCATCGGCACCGACGTAGTACAGCGTTTGCGTCCACTGGTAGCCCATATAGAGGCCGCCGGCGATGGCTGCGATGACAAGAATGAAGGCGGTGAGCCAGCCCAGCCGGCGGCGACGCGCACGGCGGCGGTCTTCTTCGATGACCTCTTCGAGAAACTCGGCGGCCGGTTCGAAGTGGCTGGGCTCGTTGGCGGCGGTGCGCACCGGGTGTAGCCAGCTGGTGCGCGGCTTCGCGGCCGGAACCTCGATGCCGATGGGGTTAGCGGCGGAACCAACAATGGTGGGGGTTCCGGAGAACATTTGGTGAGCGCCACCGACATCGACCATGACGATTGTGACGTTGTCGGGGGCGCCGCCATCGAGAGCCTGCTTGAGGAGGATGTCGGCGGTGCGACCCGGTGCATAGCCGTGCGCGAGGGCCTTTTCGGTGTGCGCGTCGTCGACGACGCCGCTGAGACCGTCGGAGCACAGCAACCAGCGGTCTCCCTCCTGCGTCTTCATGACGAAGGTGTCGATCTCCGGGTTGGCATCCATGTCGCCGAGCACGCGCATGAGCACCGACCGGCGCGGGTGGTAGCGCGCCTCTTCGTCGGTGATGCGGCCCGAGTCGACAAGGCGCTGCACGAACGTGTGGTCGGTCGTGATCTGCGTGAGGGCGTGATCACGGAAAAGATAGATTCGGCTGTCGCCGATGTGCGCGATGACGGCGTAGTCATCCACCATCACAATCGCGACGACCGTGGTTCCCATGCCCGCAAGCTCCGGGCGCTTCTTGACCATCTCGATGAGGTCTTGCGCGGCCTGCGTGATGCTTTCGCGGAGGGCAGCTTCGGCTTCGTGCGGTGCCGCGAAGGCGCGGTCGAGGGATTCGAGGCGTGCGATCGCGATGGACGACGCGACGTCACCACCAGCGTGACCACCCATGCCGTCGGCCACCGCAAACAGATTGGCGCCGGCGTACCCGGAGTCTTGGTTGTTGGAGCGGACCTTACCGGTGTGGGAGATCGCGACGCTCGAGCCCTCGAATGCCATGCGTTACTTCCGCAATTCGAAGACGGTGGCGCCCACCTTGACGGGGGCTCCGGCACGGATTGGCGTCGGGTTTGTCACCTTGTCGCCGTCGTGCCACGTGCCGTTGGTGGAGTCGAGGTCTTGAATCATCCACTGCTCGCCCCAGAGAACCAGGCGGGCGTGGTGGCTGGACGTGAAGTCATCGCGAATAACGAGACCCGATTCGCGCGAACGGCCGATCGTGAGCGGTTCGGTGCCGAGGGGAATCTCCAAGCCCGCCTTCGGGCCCGAAGTGATGACGATGCGGCTCACCGTGCTTGTCGTTGCGGCGTCGCCCGCGGGCTTCGGGTGCTCCTTGACAGGTTTGACGGGCTTGACCGGCTTCGGGGTGTCAGCCTCGGGCATCTTGCGCGCGCGCACGCCGAAGAGGTCAGCACGTAGCGAGTAGACGACCGCGAAGATGAAGAACCACAGCAGCACCAAGAATCCGATGCGCAACAGCAAAAGGGTGAGTTCAGTCATGCACCGTACTCCCGTGCGTCGAAGATCCGTGTTGATGCATCCGGCTCACGGCGAGACGGGCGCGACGACTTGGGAATCACCTGGAATGTGATCGTCGTCTCGCCAATAAGAATGCTTTGGCCCGCAGACAGCGGCGTCTTAGTGAATCGCTGGCCGTTGATCTTGGAACCATTGGTCGAGCCCAGGTCGATCGCCATCGCGCGCTCGCCGTCCCACACAATTTCGACGTGCTTGCGGCTCGTGCCGGCATCGGGGACAGTGATGTCACTGTCGCTACCGCGACCAATGACGGTGCGCGCCTTCGTCAGCGGGTGGCGGCGACCGTTGATGTCGACGGCTGCCTGCCAGCTCACGTCGGCAGCCTGCGCCGTCTCTGACTCGACCCTGATGGTTCCGGTCGCCACATTGTCACGCGCGTGCAGCGTGATCGACACGGGGCCGGCAAAGGAATAGCCCTGCTTCTTCGCGTGCACCTGAACGAGTTCGAGTAGTTCGGACTCAAGCGCCGAACCCAGCGACAGCATGCGCTTGTGGTCGGCAGGGTTCAAGAAAACGTCGAGCGTGTTGGGCGCGAGAATGCGCTCGCGGCGGACCACCGCGGCCTGCGTGTCGAGTTCGCGGCGCAGTGCGGAGGCGATTTCCACCGGCTGAATGCCGCTGCGGAAGGTGCGAGCGAAGGCACCATTAACGGCGCGCTCAAGCCCCTTCTCGAAGCTGTCAAGTAATCCCACGGATCTCCTCGGGCATGGTGGATCGGGTCTCAGACCTAACCGACAGAATAGACGCTAACTCTGGACGCACCCGGAAAACGGTGCCCGGATCAGCGAAACTCGTGAATCTTTCGGGGGATTCTCTGTCACCACCCTGCCCCCTTTGAGCGAGCATAGCGAGACAAAACGTGCTGACGGGAGCGGAATGGCTGGGTTGCGGGTGCGGAACCGGGGGTACGCGCCCGGGGGGAGCGGCTGGTTTTTACGTGGCGGGTGTGCGTGATACGCTCGGAAGGTTCCGTTCGAGAAATCGAACACGCGCGAGTGGCGGAATAGGTAGACGCGCTGGCTTCAGGTGCCAGTGCCTGCAAGGGCGTGGGGGTTCAAGTCCCCCTTCGCGCACAGAACAACGTTGAAGGCCCCGGATGAAAATCCGGGGCCTTCAACGTTTTATCGACCAGCCACCAGCCCCGAGGTTCCGCTCTTCGCGGTCACGAAACCCGTGCTTTGGCGGCTCTTCACGAACGAGGGTGTAGTGGGTTGAGCGCGTCGCTGGCTGGGTAGGGGTCGAGGTCTCCCGGAGGATGGAAGTTCTTCACGCTCACCATCCCGAAAGACCTCGACGTGCTCCACCC
>NZ_JBNTKF010000022.1:0-38163 GCF_050408675.1 Microbacterium daqui
AAGTCCCGCCTCACCCTCATCCCCGACACCGGAACCGAGGAGGTGAGCGACCCCGTCCTCGAGCTCACCGCCTAACCAACACCCGAAGGATCACCAACGGCTACACCACGTACTGGGGCTTGACCGTTGCGGAAAGCACCAACTGTGGGAGCGGTGGATGCTCACGGGAGATCACGGTGAAACCCCCAGCCGGGCAGACGCCCGAAGCGCTAGCCGAAGAGCTCGGGGCAACGCCGCAATTGTCGATACCTGGGTCATTCTTGGACCCGCGCACAGTCTGGGTATCCGCCAGGCCCGGCGACGACACACTCGTGCTGATCGCCGACTACACGTCGTCGGAGTGGGTTCCGTAGCGCTACAGCCGCCGGCGCCTTGCGCGTGCGCCGAAGCGATCAAGGGCTGCCAGCACGTCCGGGGAGTGCCAGATACGGTTGCGCTTGAAGTTGTTCGTCTGCACGAGTACGCCGGCGTCGACGTAGCGACCGATCGCGGTACTGGCTGAGACGAGGGAGACACCGAGTTCATCCGCGACCATCTGAACGGTGATTACCGGTTGCTGCAACAGGAACGTGCGCAGCGACGCACCGGCGGAGCCGCGGCGCGATGGGACAACACTCTCCCAGCGTGCGGAGACTTCCTGCAGCTCGGCGACGAGCGTGCGGCCGTTGTTGATTCCCGCGAACACGGCGTCGGCGAATGCCAGCACGATCGCGTCGGCATCGCCCTGACGGTACCGTCCGAGCGCGTGGAAGTACCGCTCGGTATCGCTGAGTAACCCGGCTGAGACAGGCACGGTGACGTTGCGAGTGAGACCGCCTCGGCGCAGCATGCTGTGGAGCAGGGCGCGTCCGGTGCGGCCGTTGCCGTCAGGGAAGGGGTGGATCGTTTCGAACTGGGCGTGCGCGAGAGCTGCGTGCGCGAGAACGGGCACGTCCGTGCGGGCGCAGAACTGCACCAGGTCAGCCATGAGGGCAGGGATTCGATCATGGTGCGGAGGCACGAACAAGGCGTTGTGTGGCGAGATAGAGCCACCGCCAACCCAGACCTGCTCCTGACGGAACCTACCCGTGTGCTCTGGCGCACTCTCCGTCAGCAACGCTTGCTGCATTGCGATGATCGCGTCTTCGTTGATGCTGCCGGACAGCGCCAGCGCAGCGGTCATGGCGCGAACGTTCGCGACCACAAGGCGCGCGTTCCCTGACGTCCCCGCATTGATTTCAGCGAGGGCCACCTGCTTGGCGCTCGAGGTGAGGTTCTCGACCTCAGAACTTGATGCCGACTCCGAGCGGAGCAGTAGCGATGCGAAAGGCGCCGTGACGGCACCGAGCCCGGTGTCAAAGCGCGCGAGCTCCGCGCTGGCATCGTCGGCCGCAGCCAGCGCCTCGGCGCCGAGTCGCACATCGACTTCCGCGATCAGCGGGGGAACAGCGGCCTGGTAGTCACCCCGCGCGGTGAGCATTTGGCGGCGCGAGGTGGCGACGCTCTCGTCGCGCACCCACTGTCGAGGCTCAGTTGCGATCGCCGGCCAGACCGGCTGCGCAACTTCACCATTCCGAGACATGGGTGAATCTTATCAAATGTTAGTTACATAACCTTTAATATGCGGTCATCGAGCTTAATGTTCACGTCTGCGCCCCTCTTCGCCTCGAGCGACGCAAACGGAGCAAGCGCTTAACAGGTTCGAGTGCAGTCGACACCGTAGCCTTACGTCGTGAAGAAACGGCCGAGAAGAAGTTCAACGCCGCACTCAGATCGAGTCGATGACCTGGTGGCCATCCAGCTGCTCCTTCAACGGTTCGCAGCATACGCCGACACGGCGACGGACAACGAGGCGTATCTCGCCCTGGTGACCGACGACGCCGAGTTCAGCTACGCCCCCGTACCCTCAATCGAACGGCAGGGAGAGACCCATACGTGTCGCGACGCGATTCGGCAGGGAGTGCAAGAATGCACCACGACTCCCCGCAAAATGAAGAAAACCCCTGTTTTACCAGGGGTTTTCGGTGGCGGTGACGGTGGGATTTGAACCCACGGTAGGGGTGAACCTACACAACATTTCGAGTGTTGCACCTTCGGCCGCTCGGACACGTCACCGCGGACTAGCTTACGACACAGCGGCTCTCACTCAAAACTGAGCCCCCCTCCGCCTGCAACCCGGGCGCGTCGCGGCACCGAGAAGCAACCGAAGAACGCCGAAAACCCGCGGAAAGGGCCGCCGCAGAACTACCGAAAGTAAACAGCCACCGGGTAGTCGCCATCCCGTAAAACCTGCATCGGGGTTCCGAAGATGTCCTCCAGCACGTCCGGCCGCATGATTTCATCGGGCGTTCCCACGTGCGTCACTGCGCCACCCGACAGCGCGACAATGCGGTCGGCGTACGCGGCGGCGAAGTTGATGTCGTGCAGCACGATGATCACGGTCTTGCCGAGTTCATCCGCTGCGCGGCGCAGCTGCCGCATCATCGCGACGGCGTGCTTCATGTCGAGGTTGTTGAGCGGCTCATCCAGCAGCACGTATTCGGTGTCTTGCGCGAGCACCATCGCGACATACGCGCGCTGGCGCTGGCCGCCCGAGAGCTCGTCGACGAAGCGCTCCTGCAGATCGCCCAGGTTCAAAAACTCGAGAGCCTGGTCGATCGCCACGTTGTCTTCGGCGGTCAGGCGCCCCTGCGAATACGGAAACCGCCCGAATCCCACGAGCTGACGCACCGTGAGACGTGTGATGAAGTGGTTCTCCTGCCGCAAAATCGACAGCACGGTCGCGAGCTTCTTGCTCGGCGTCTTCGCGACGTCGAGGCCTCCGACGGTGACGGAACCACGGCTCGCGTCGCCGAGGCGACCAGCGATCGTCAGCAGGGTCGATTTACCAGCACCGTTCGGCCCGACGAGTGCCGTCACGCCGCCAGCCGGAATATCGAGGGTGACGGAGCCCAGCACCTGCTGGTCTCCGTACGACTTGGCGACGTCGGTGAAAGTAATCACAGCGACCCCTTTCGCAGCAAAAGAATGACGAACACAATGCCGCCAACAAACTCGATGATGACCGTCACCAACCCCGCGGCGCGGAAGATGTGGTGCAGCACAAAGTACGACCCCAGCAGCGCCACAATGCCGAGCAACATGGCGAACGGCATCACGTGTCGGTGCTGTTGCGAACCCGCCAGCTGATACGCGAGCGTCGCAACGATAAAGCCGAAGAACGTCATGGGGCCGACGAGCGACGTCGAAATCGAGATCAGCACGGCCACCAGAATCAGCGTCGTCAGCACCTCACGCTTGTACGCGAGCCCGAGGTTGATCGACGTTTCGCGCCCGAGCGCGAGCACGTCGAGACGGTGGCGCTTCTTAAACACAAAGAACAGCGCCGCCGCCAGCACCGTGAACCCGACGGGCAGGTACTCCGGGTTCGAGTTGGCGATGCTGCCGAACAGGCGCGCAGACAGAATGTCGAAGTCGGCCGGAACCAGCATGCGCTGCATGAAGGCAGAGAGCGTTCCGAAGCCGGTTCCGAGTACGAGACCCACGAGCAGCGTGATGTGCAGGTTGCCGAATTTGCCGCCGAACAGCCAGCCGTACAGCACCGTCGCAAATGCCACCATGATCGCGCTCTGCACGAGCACCTTGCCGACACCGTCGGTCGCGTTCAGCGTCTCGACGCCGAAGAAGAACACCATCGCGGTCTGAATCACCACGTACAGCGATTCGAACCCCATGATCGACGGCGTGAGAATGCGGTTGCCGGTTGCAGTGTGAAACAGCACTACGGCGACGGCCTGACAGCACGCGACCAGCACGATCGTGACAACCGTGGTCGCACGCATCTCAACAATTTTGTAGAAGCCGGGGGTGAATGGTTCCACTGTGATATTCCATGTCAGCACCAGCACCGCGACGACAACCGCCACGACAGCGAGCACCGAAATGCGCTTCGCCCAGCGCCGGGTCTCAGCGTCCATCACACGGCGCGTGCGAGGCGCTCCCCCGGCCAACGAAACCTCAGCCACGGCGACGCATCCTCAACAGCATGGCGATGAACGCGACCGCGCCCACGATGCCCAAAATCATCGACACCGGAATGTCGAACGGAAAACGAATCAGACGCCCGATGATGTCGCACACCAAGATCAGCGCCGAGCCGGTGATGCAGACCCACGCGACATTCGAGCGCAGGTTGTCTCCACGAACCATCGACACAAGATTTGGAACCACGAGGCCGAGGAAGGGGAGAAAGCCGACAACGACGGTGGTGACGCCGGAGGCAATGGCGACGAGCGCCGTTCCGATGAACACGATGCGCTCGTACGAGAGGCCGACCGACGTGGCGACGTCTTTGCCGAGACCGGCGACGGTGAAGCGGTCGGCGGCGATCCAAATGATGATGACGATGATCGCGACGATCCACAGCGACTCGTAGCGGCCACGCACGACCGCACTAAACGAGCCCATGAACCACGTGCCGAGCATCTGCAGCAGATTCGTGGCGGTGGCGATGTAGGCGGTGAGCGCCGAGATAACGGCACCCAGCATCATGCCCACGAGCGGAACGATGAGTGACGAGCGTAGGCTGATGCGGCGCAGCACCGCGAGGAAGATCATGGTGCCGATGAACGCAAACAGGCTCGCGACAAACATGCGGCCCGGAATCCCGATTTGCGGCGCAATGATCGTGATGACGAGCAATCCGAGCGATGCCCACTCGGTGGTTCCGATCGTTGTCGGCTCGACAAACCGGTTCTGCGTCAGTAACTGCATCATGAGACCCGCGACACTCATCGCGCACGCCGCGAGGATCAGCGACAGGGTGCGCGGCACACGCGTGATGAAGAACAGTTCGCTGCCGAACTCGTCTTGCGACAGGTCATACGCGCCGACGCTCAGCGATACGGCCGCGAGCGCTAAGACGCCGAGAACTCCAAGCATCATTGGCAGCCACGAAGGCACGCGCAGACGCGTCGGAGTGGGAGAAAGTGTGGTGCTCATGACAGACCGAAGCGCCGGCCGGGCGGAGAGAGCCGCCCGACCGGCGCTGTCGTATTACTTCGCGTCGGCGAATGCCTCCGCAACCGCGGCGTACAGGTCGGTGTAAGCCTGAATGCCCTCGGTGAGGTAGAAGTTGGCGTCGAGGTAGACGATCTGGCCCTTGGCGACCGCCGGCACGTTCTTCAGCGCTTCGGAACCCTCGATGAGCTCCTTGGCCGCGATGTAGCCGTCTTCCTGAAAAGCACCGTCGCGGTCAAGAACGATGAGCCACTCGGGGTTTGCCGCGGCGATGGCCTCGACCGAGATTTCGTCACCGGTGTGGTCGGTCGAGCCTTCAGCATCGATAGCCGGAACCAAGCCGAGCGTTTCGAACAGCGAGCCCACACCGCGACCCTCGCCGGGTGCTGCGTAGTTGATCTTGCCGCCCGACGTGATGAGGCCGGTGACCGTCGCGGTGCCGTCGTAGTTCGCCTTGGCGTCAGCAACAGCCGTCTCGAGAGCCTTGACAAGAGCCGTGGCGTCATCTTCACGGTTGAAGACCTGGCCGAGTAGTTCGGTTTCACGTACGAGTTCAGCGATGTGTGTTTCACCCTCACGCGGCGTCAACTCGATCGTCGTGGCGAGATCTTTCAGCGCGTCGTAGTGGCTCGCAAAGCGGTGACCGCCGATGATCAGGTCGGGGGCAGCGGCAACGACGTTTTCGAAGTTGGGCTCGCGGTGGTTGCCGATGTCGAGCACGTTCTCGTCGTCGGTGTACTCGGGCCAGACCGTACCCATAACGCCCTTGGGTGCGGCGGCGAGCGTGATGTCCCAGTCAGACAGTGTCTGCATCACGGTGTTGTCGAGTGCGACGACAGACTTCGGCGCAACCGGCACCGTGATCTCACCGTGGTTGTCGGTAATGGTGACCTCGGTCGGCGCCTGCGTTTTCGACTCTTCCGGAGCAGCTTCAGTGGCCGGAGTCGTTGCGCAACCTGCGAGCAGGGCGAGCGATGCGATGGCAACACCGAACGCAGATGCGCGTCGGATCGAGGGGCGTCCAGACACGAGAGAACTCCAGTCAGTTTGAGGGTGTGCGACGAACGCCGCACTTCAAACATAGGTAAGCCTTACCTGAGTTGCAAACTTCGTCAGATGATTTGTAACGAAATCAGCACCACGTGGTTCCGGAACCATGACTGGCAGGAATTGGAAAACGCCCGGATGCGACGCGAAACGTTTCGCGCCACGCCCGGGCGTTCTGTTGAGACGAAATCTCAGAAATTGTTACGCGTCGGTACCCCAAGGAGAGGCAACCACGGCGTGAATAGCGAGCAGACCCGCCGTCTCATCGGCCGGCGCACGGCCGATGCCACACTCGGTTGCAATGCCGAAAGCCGGGGCGAACGGCTTTGCGGCTTCAATGCGACGCGTGGTTCCGTCGGCGCCATCCTGGCGGTGCACAACACCGAGGTAGAGCTCAGTGTCAGCGCCGAGCTTGAGGCCTTCGAGCGGTGCGAAGTAGGCGGCGTCGTCGCGCTCGATCGGCACCGGCAGGTGCACCCATGTGAGCTCACGCTGCGCGGCAGCGGTGATCGCGTTCGCGAAACGTACGAGGTGACCGGTGTCAGTCGGCTCGACGAAGTGGGTCTCCCCAACGTCGCCGTAGCAAAGGTGGAGCCCCGCCTCAACACCCGCGGGAATCGCGTCGATGAGCGTGGCGAGGCGCTCGACGAGGCCGTCGAACGGGTCGCCGGGCCACCAGGCCTGCATCGTGGCGCCGTAGCCCGAAGCACTCTCGATGATGCCCATTTCGCTGGCAACGTCCCACTGAATCGCCAGATCTTCAGCCGGTATCGCGGCAGCAATCTGTTCAACTTCGCGCAGGATCGCGGCGGTGTAGACCGGGTCAATGGCGACGCGGTCATCACCGAAGAAGAACGAGCTGATCACGGCGAGCGGCGTCGGCAGCGACACCTGAAAGCGCACGCGATCGGCGATGACGCCCTCCTCGCGCAGGCGCACGAACTCGGCGTACGACTCAACAGCGGCAGTGGCGTAACCGAGCGCGGGCAGTTCGATCGCGGCCGCGTCGACACCGTCGCCGATGCGTAGCGGGCGGGCGTCAAGGCCCGCCGGCATCGGGATTCGCTCGTCACCGATGCGCTCGATACCCTCGGCCTGACCGAGAACGTCGGGCTGGAACATGATCCAGTGGAACCGCTTGCCGACCTCACCGTCGGGAATGCGCTTCAGGTGGCCACCCAGAACGGTCGCCGCGGTGCGGAAAGTGGTTTCGGCGTCGGGGTAGTTGACCGAGCCTACGAGCAGGGCGCCCTGGGGCTGAGACATGGCGATCTCTTTCTACTACTGAAAACAAAGCGTTTGTTCAGCGCGGTTCCATTGTCTCAGTCTGTGCCCGCTCACGACGCGCCTGTTGCAGAAGATGACCGAGAGCCTCGACCGACTCTCCCAGCGCTTTCTTGCCCGTCTTACCAACGCCGGTCGCATTCGTGAACGCGTGAATGTGACCAGGAACGACCTGCAGCGTCACCGGCACACCAGCGTTCTCCAGCGCCTTGGCATACGCGATGCCCTCGTCGCGGAGCACATCGAAGCCGGCGACGGCGACGTGGGCGGGCGCGATTCCGGAACCATCACCCAGGTCTTCGTAGAGGGGTGAGACTGCGGGGTCGGTGCGCTGGTCAGGGTTCGGAACATAGTGATCGCGATACCAGTGCATTTGCTTGCGCGTGAGGAAATACCCTTCGGCGAACTTCGCGTAGCTGGGGTGCTCTGTCGCGAGATCTGTCACCGGGAAGAACAACAGCTGGGCGTCTGGCGGGTTGTCGTCGCGCGTGAGGTTTGAGACGACGGCGGCCAGGTTGCCACCGGCACTGTCGCCTGCAACGGCCACGACTTCACCCCACTCGGGCTGCTGACGCACCCAGCGATACGCATCAATCGCATCTTCTACCGCAGCGGGGTACGGATGTTCCGGAGCCAGCCGATAGTCGACCGAGATCACAACAACCCGCAAGTGGTGGGCGATGAAACGGCACACCGCGTCGGTGGAGTCGAGGCTGCCCACCACCCAGCCGCCGCCGTGAAAGTAGGTGACGGCGCCGAGCAGAGCGTCGGTGGGTCGGTGCTGATACATGCGCGCGGGCACGGAACCATTGCGCGTGGGAATCAGGATGTCACGCACCACGTCAACGGCCGGGGCGCTTCCGAAGATGCGCGCTTCAGCGTCGATCTGGTCGCGCGCTTGCGGTAGCGGGAGATCTTCAAAGGCGCTGCCCGGCAACGCATTGAGCACACGCAACGCCATCTGCACTTCGGTGAACAACTGGTTGCCATCGATAATGCGAGGCTTACCGGCGATGAGGCGCTGGATGGGCTCGGGCAACACTCCGAGCGTACGGATCGCGCCACGCATCACGCTTTCACTGAACGTCATACTCCTCCTTGAGCACGTTCTCTGACGAGATAGCTCGACGCTATTACACATCACTGACATTGGCGTGATTCTGCCTCGTGTCGGCAATGTCGGAAGCACCACCTAGCCTGGAATCATGGCAAGTCGACGAACCACCGAGGTCTCCTTCAAATGCACCGAGTGCGGGTGGACGACCATGAAATGGGCGGGCCGCTGTGGCGAATGCCAGCAGTGGGGCACCGTCGTCGAGTTCGGCGTGCAAGCGGGTATCGCCAAGCCCAAGGTCACGGCGCTGGCGCCGTCGGCCGAGCGCGCCGCCAAGCCCATCACGCAAATCGACACAACGGAGTCGCCGCGCCGCACGAGTGGCGTGAGCGAGTTTGACCGCGTGCTGGGCGGCGGCATCGTGCCGGGTGCCGCCATCTTGCTGTCTGGCGAGCCGGGCGTCGGTAAGTCCACGTTGCTGCTCGAGGTTGCTGCCCAGTCGGCACGTGCGGGTCGACGCGTGCTTTACGCGAGCGGTGAGGAGTCACCGGCGCAGGTGCGCTTGCGTGCAGAGCGCACCGGGGCCCTGCACGACGAGCTGTACCTCGCGAGCGAAACCGACCTCGCCACGATTCTGGGCCACATCGATGAGGTGAGCCCCGAGCTCGTCATCATTGACTCGATTCAGACCGTGTCTTCTGCCCTGTCTGAGGGCGCCGCCGGGCACCCGAGCCAGGTGCGTGAAGTCGCGGCCACGCTCGTGCGCGTTGCGAAGGAGCGCGGGCTGCCGATCATCATCGTGGGCCATGTGACCAAAGACGGGCAGGTCGCCGGGCCTCGCCTGCTCGAGCACCTGGTCGACGTGGTCTGCCAGTTCGAAGGTGATCGCCAAACGTCGCTGCGCTTCATTCGTGCGCTGAAAAATCGCTTTGGCCCGACCGACGATGTCGGCTGCTTCGAGATGAGCGGCGCGGGCATCGTCGAGGTGACTGATCCGTCGTCGCTGTTCTTGTCACGGGGGCTTCCCGAACCCGGAACCTGTGTGGCGATTGCGCTGGAGGGTCGCCGTGCGCTTCCGGTTGAGGTGCAGGCGCTCACTGTTGCGGCCACCGGCCCGGCCCCTCGCCGTATCGTGCACGGCGTTGATGCCGCTCGCGTCGCGATGGTGTTGGCCGTTCTCGAACGCCGTGCAGGCATTCGCACGTCGGGCTTCGATGTTTACGTTTCGACCGTGGGTGGGGTGCGCTTCACAGAGCCTGCGGCCGACCTCGCGATCGCCATTGCGGTGGCCGGGTCGGTGCTGAACACGTCGATCCCGTCTGACCTTGCGGCCATCGGCGAACTGAGTCTGGCCGGAGAGATTCGTCCGGTCACGCAGGTCGCCCAGCGCCGCGCCGAGGGTAAGCGTCTCGGCTACGACACCCTGATCGACGACCGACTGAAGACCCTGCGCGACGCGTTGGCTGAGCTCCGCTCCCGCTACCGCGCAACCCAACCCCAGGCCCCGCAGTTCTAGCGGAGCGCAGTTCAAGCGGGTGCGCGGGCCCGCCGACGCACGATCTCTCGGCTTAGATCGCGAGTGCCGCGAGAATGTCGGCCGGGTCGGCCTGCATCGGGTGCGGGCCGGCGATGTCAAAAAACACCGTCGTGATGACGCCCTCGTGGCGCGTCAAGAAGTCTTTGAGCCACAGCGGTGAGTACAGCGCGACGCCGGGCGGCAGGTTTGCGGGCTTGTTCTTCGCATCGCTGAAGATGAGTAGCGCAACGTTGCCCTCGGCATCGCGGTAGGTCCACACGTCGCCGCGGTCGAGCGGGTTATCTTTCGACGCCGGCTTCATGAGCGGCAACACGGTATTGCCATTGCGCAGCGCGAGCGCGACGGCCGCCATGTCTTGCTTCTCGAGAGCCTGCGCAAGAGCCTCTGAGCGGAACTCTTTCTTACGGTTCGAACGCGACGATGCCATACCTCCAGCGTACCGACCACACGTCACACCGGGAGAAAAGGGGCGGCCCCCTCAAAATGTTCACGGGGGATAAACATTCAGAAGGGGCCATGGCTCACCCGGAGACCGGGATATCGTCACGAGAGTTGGGGGATCGCTCGTGACGACTCTGCTAGAGGCAGCTCACCGTGTCTGCGATACGTCGGGAGCCAGCCTTAGACTATCGCTCTCCGCCGGGGTCTGCATAGGACAAAACAGCATCCACGTGCTGAAGTTTTTCAATTCTTTCGCATGTTGTCGCCGCAGGAAAAGGGGCACAGACACCTTCCTGCGTACAGAGGTCAGAAATACGCGTCAGCGAAAGTTCGCACTCAGTAGAGCATGAATTGGGCGCTGCCCTGGGATTCAAACGAGGCGATCGTCACCGTGAGGTGGTACGAGGCGCCGCCGCCACCCGCGCGCGGGCGCGTCTCGTCGGCGCACGTCGATACGGAGGAGCGGGTGCGGTCCCACACCAGCGGTGTCTGGCTCGACGCCGTCTGCCCAGCCGCGAGCGTCACAATCTGCGTCGTCGGGTTTGCCTGGCAGTCCGTCGAACGCCACCACACGTCGTTGCCGCTCGTGATCGTGAATGCCTGCACCGCGGTACCCACATCGATCGTGCAGTCACGATTCGTCTGGTTAGTTAGCGACAACGTCAACTTCGGCAACTCGTCGGCACCGTACGTGGTCTTGTCGGTTGATGCGTCAACGCGCACGTCCTGCGGCCCGCACGCGACGATCTCGGCTTCGGGCGCCTCGGTCGGCAACTCCTCGACCGGAACGTCGGGAGTGGCCTGCCCCGAAGCCTCAGCGCTCGGAGATTCGGAACCCGTGGTTCCGTCTGCCGCTGCCGTCGCCGATGGCGACGTGCTGGGTGACGAACTGCCCGACTGCTGGGGCGCCGGTGTCGCCGAACTCCATGGCTGCCAGATCAGCAACGCGATCCCGAGAATCACGACCAGCAGGCCGCCGAACACGACGAAGCGCCGGCGACGGTAAACCGCGGGCGAATGACGGCGTGAGTGTGGAGTGGACATCAGTAAAAGCGTACGACCTGGCCTACGAGAAGCCGCATCAGCACGCGGATCGCCGCGCAACTCTCATGTTCGCGCGTGAGCCCTTAAAGCTGCGACTAGAGGGCCTTGAGCATGCGCGTGTTGCCCAGTGTGTTGGGCTTCACGTGCGCGAGTTCCAAGAACTCGGCAACACCGGCGTCGGGGCTGCGCAACAGCTGGGCATAGACGTCGTCGCTCACGACCTGCTTTTCGCCGATGGACTCAAAGCCGTGACGCGTGAAGAACGGAACTTCAAAGGTGAGACAAAAGAGGCGCTTGAGCCCGAGATCACGTGCCTTAACCTCGAGGGACTCGACAAGGAGGCCGCCGATACCGCGGCGGGCCCAGTCCGCGTGCACCATTAGGGTGCGAATCTCACCGAGGCTCTTCCACATCACGTGAAGAGCACCGCAACCGATGAGCTCACCGTCGACCTCAGCGATCATGAACTCCTGCACCGATTCGTACAGGGCGACAAGCTCTTTGCCGAGCAGAACGCGCTGCTCCACCATCGGCTCGAGAAGGTCGCGAATGCCCTTCACATCAGCGGTGCGCGCGGGCCGGACGATGATTTCAGTCACGGCTCAAGTTTAGAACCTCCGCGCCGTGTAAACGCAGAACGGGCCCGACCGGAGTCGAGCCCGTTCTATGAATTTCGCGTTACGCGACGTCACCGCCAGCGATGATGTCGGGCGTTGCCGCGATCGCAGGCGTGACACTGGCAGCCAGTGCCACGTGCTCGCCACGCGGGCCAGTTTCGAAGGCGAACGCACCGTCTGCGAAATCAACCTTGATGTGGTCGCCCGAGTGCAGCTGACCGTGCAGGATGCGCTCGGAGAGCTGGTCTTCGACCTCACGCTGCATAGCGCGGCGAAGCGGACGCGCACCGAGTGCCGGGTCGTAACCGATCTCGATGAGGCGATCCTTGGCGGCGTTCGTCATCTCGACCGTCATGTCACGGTCCATCAGACGCTCGCTGAGGCGCTTCGTGAACAGGTCAACGATCTGACGCAGTTCTTCCTTCGACAGCTGCGGGAAGACGATGACGTCGTCAACTCGGTTGAGGAACTCGGGCTTGAAGTTGCGCTTGAGCTCTTCGTCGACCTTGCCCTTCATACGCTCGTACGTCGTCTGCGAGTTGCCCTCGATCTGGAAGCCCACGGGTGCACCGGCGATGGCCTGCGAACCGAGGTTCGTGGTCATGATGATGACGGTGTTCTTGAAGTCGATGACACGGCCCTGGCCGTCGGTCAGACGGCCCTCTTCCAGAATCTGCAACAGCGAGTTGAAGATGTCGGGGTGCGCCTTCTCGATCTCGTCGAACAGCACAACGGAGAACGGCTTGCGGCGAACCTTTTCGGTCAGCTGGCCACCCTCTTCGAATCCGACGAATCCGGGAGGGGCACCGAACAGACGCGAAACGGTGTGCTTCTCGCTGAACTCACTCATGTCGAGCGAGATCAGGGCACCTTCGTCGTCAAACAAGAACTCTGCCAGAGCCTTCGCGAGCTCGGTCTTACCAACACCGGTCGGGCCGGCGAAGATGAACGAGCCGCTCGGGCGCTTCGGGTCTTTCAGACCCGCGCGTTGGCGACGAATCGTGCGCGACAGTGCCGCGATCGCTTCGTCCTGACCAATAACGCGCTGGTGCAGTGCCTTCTCCATGAAGACGAGACGGGAGGACTCTTCTTCGGTGAGCTTGAACACCGGAATACCGGTCGCCTGAGCAAGAACCTCAGCGATCAGGCCCTCGTCAACGACGGCGTGCGACGCGACGTCACCCGAACGCCACTGCTTCTCGAGGCGCAGACGCTCAGCGAGCAGACTCTTCTCCTCGTCACGCAGGGCAGCGGCCTTTTCGAAGTCTTGCTCTTCGCTCGCCTTTTCTTTGTCTTCACGAACCTTGGCGATCTTCTCGTCAAATTCGCGCAGCTCCGGCGGCGACGACAGGATCGACAGACGCAGGCGAGCACCAGCTTCGTCGATCAGATCGATGGCCTTGTCTGGCAGGAAGCGGTCGGCAACGTAGCGGTCGGCGAGGTTCGCGGCGGCGACGATCGCGCCATCCGTGATCTGCACCTTGTGGTGTGCCTCGTAGCGGTCGCGCAAACCCTTCAGAATGTTGATCGCGTGGGGGATCGACGGCTCAGCAACCTGAATCGGCTGGAAGCGACGCTCCAGAGCAGCGTCCTTCTCGAAGTGCTTACGGTACTCGTCAAGCGTCGTGGCACCAATCGTCTGAAGCTCACCACGAGCGAGCAGCGGCTTCAGAATCGAAGCAGCGTCAATCGCACCCTCGGCAGCACCCGCACCAACGAGCGAGTGAATCTCGTCGATGAAGACGATGATGTCGCCGCGCGTGCGGATCTCCTTCGTGACCTTCTTCAGGCGCTCTTCGAAGTCACCGCGGTAGCGGGAACCAGCGATGAGCGAACCGAGGTCGAGCGAGTAAACCTGCTTGTCTTTCAGCGTCTCGGGCACTTCACCCTTAACGATGGCCTGAGCGAGCCCCTCAACGACGGCGGTCTTACCGACGCCGGGCTCACCGATCAGCACGGGGTTGTTCTTCGAGCGGCGCGACAGAATCTGCATCACGCGCTCAATTTCTTTTTCGCGACCGATGACCGGGTCGAGCTTGTTGTCGCGCGCGGCCTGCGTCAAGTTGCGACCGAACTGGTCAAGAACAGCGGAACCACCCTGCGGTGCCGACTGCGCCTGCTCGTTGCCAGCGGCAACACCAACGGGCTCCTTGCCCTGGTAGCCGCTGAGCAGCTGAATGACCTGCTGGCGCACCTTGTTGAGGTCTGCGCCGAGCTTGACGAGAACCTGAGCGGCAACGCCCTCACCCTCGCGGATGAGACCGAGCAGAATGTGCTCGGTGCCAATGTAGTTGTGGCCGAGCTGCAACGCTTCGCGCAGCGACAGCTCCAGCACCTTCTTGGCGCGCGGCGTGAACGGGATGTGACCCGTCGGCTGCTGCTGGCCGCGACCAATAATGTCTTGTACCTGCTCACGGACTGCGTCGAGCGAGATGCCGAGCGACTCCAGCGCCTTGGCTGCGACGCCCTCTCCCTCGTGGATCAGGCCGAGCAGGATGTGTTCGGTGCCGATGTAGTTGTGGTTCAGCATCTTCGCCTCTTCTTGGGCGAGCACAACTACACGACGGGCACGGTCGGTGAATCTCTCGAACATGTTCACTCCTCGGGGCGTTAACGGAATACGCCTTATGTCGAGGGTAACCACTCCGGCACACCGTTTTGCCGGTGTTCGCCGTCGGCTAACGGATCGGGAATCTTCGGCCATCACAATGCGTTACTCCTAGCGATGGTTACCTACTCAGTTCTCGATCTTGTTTCCGTTCGCACCGGGCAAACCTCCGCACAGGCGGTGGCCGCTTCGATGGCGCTCGCCACGCTCGCTGATGAGCTGGGCTACGCGCGCTATTGGTTCGCTGAGCACCACAACATGCCGGCCGTTGCTTCGACGTCACCGGCGGTATTGATCGCGGCGGCAGCGTCACGCACGCAGCGCATTCGTGTGGGCTCCGGTGGCGTCATGCTCCCGAACCACGCACCACTCATCGTCGCCGAACAGTTCGCGACGCTGGAGGCCATGGCACCGGGGCGCATCGACCTCGGTATCGGCCGAGCGCCGGGCAGCGACCCCGTCGTCACCCACCTGCTGCGCCAGTCGGGTGCGACGAGCGATGTCGACCGCTTCCCGCAGCACGTGGCTGATATCGCCGCGATCATGAGCCCCGAAGGCGCGACGATGCGGTTCACGAGCGGCGGAGAGTATGCCGTGCACGCAACGCCCAGCGCCGCGAGCTCCCCCGAGATCTGGCTTCTGGGTTCCAGTGACTACTCCGCGATGCTGGCCGCGCAGTTTGGCTTGCCGTATGTCTTCGCCAATCACTTCTCCGGCCAGGGTCTCGAGCGTGCGCTCGACCTCTACCGCACGCAGTTTCAGCCGTCGGCCGTGCTCGACGCCCCGCGCACCTTCCTCACCACGAACGTGGTCGCCGCTCCCACGCTTGACGAAGCCCAGGCGCGTGCGCTCCCGCAAATGCGGATGTTCGCGAAGCTGCGCCTCAACCAGCCCCTCACCGCGCTCGAAACAGTTGAAGAGGCGCAGGCGGCACTCGAAACCGTGAGCGACCGCGAGCGCGAAGCCATGGAGGGCGTGCGGAGCCGCTGGATGATCGGAACCGGTGAGACGGTGCGTACGGAGCTTGCGGCATTCGCCGCGCAGCACGGCGTCGACGAAGTCATGGTGGTTCCGGTTGCCGGCGCCTACGACGCAGAAGATCGCGCGACGTCATTCGGCCGCGAGCAGACCCTGCGTCTCATCACTGGCGTGTAAAAGAAGGATCGACCCGCATCAAAAATAGGGGGGAATTTGACGCGGGTCGATCGGCCCGATGCGCAGGGGAACAGCATCGGGTTTGGACTGTATGCAGTCCGGCCAGCCCAGGGACAGAACCGGCTCGCGCGGGAGCGTTCGGGGAGGCTCTCCGCGCATTTTGTGAGTCAATCACACCACGCGGTTTCCGCTGGTCAGCGCGGACGTTTAGAAACTACCCACCCCGACTACCCGACCCTAATATTTGGGTGTCGTGAACCCTGATTTTCCGATGCGGCCGATACGACGTCGCAACAGCGCCGCGCCGATCGTTGCCGCCTCGTCGCGGGAAGAAACACCTAGTCGTTTCAGCAATTTCGCGATGTGAAATTTCACGGTGTTGGGCGAGATGTACAGCTCGGCGGCGATCTGCGCGTTTGTGAATCCCTGGCCAATGAAGCGCAGGATTTCTTCTTCGCGCGCGGTGAATTCGACGTGTGGAACCACGGTGATGCTGGCGTGCGTGGGAAGCATGTCGCGCATGAAGGCGAGGTCGCTCGCGGCCACCGCTAGTCGGAGCGTGTCGAGCGCGGGTTGCGGAATCAGCCGCAACCACAGCGCAAGGTGATGTCTCTCGATCAGCGGCAGTAGGTTCCGCAGTCCTTCCACCGCCATTGCGCGGTTGCCGTGTTGGGCGTGGATGGCGGCGAAGATCGTCCAGTACAGCGCGCGCCAGCGCGGGCCGAAAACGTCGTCCGAGTACAGCGACGGTTCACTCACCGTGGCGCGCTCGTCGCCGCTGATCATGGCTGCAGTCGCGAGCGCGAGATTGCGCGGCCCGGGATAGTCAACGACCATGTCGGCAAAGCGCGATTGCAGCGCCCGGTCACCGGCGATGCCGGCCGTGACGATGCCGATCGCAGCAAGGCGTGGAGCGGTGCTCGCCGCACCGTGTTCCGAGAGAAACGTCAGTTGCTCATCGATGAATGCGAGCGCGCTACTCCCCCGATCGTTCAGGATGAGGGCGGCACAGTGCACGAGTCCGAGCGGGCCACAAACGGCGGGCGTCGGCGATGCCGACACCGCGGCCTGCGTGAGCGCGAGGGCGTCAACGATGTCGCCACGGTCAGCGGCCGCCCAGGCGCGCGCTGTCGCCACCATGAGCCACCACGGGTCACGCGGTTGCGCGGCAACCTCGGGAGGCGTGAGCGGAACCTCGAGGGTTGCCGCGGCGAGCGGCGAGACCTGCGAGCGGTCACCGATAAGAACGCCGACGACCGAGATTCCCCACTCGGCCTGCATGAGCCGCGGCACGCGCGGGTCGACGGTGTGCTCGCGCACCCATCGCCACATCGAGGCGGCTTCGGCGACGCGGTCATTCAGGAAGAACGAGATCGCGAGATCGGCGGCTGCCACCCCGACAACGGCCGCGGCGCCGTCATCTTGGTTGAACGTGAAACCCCGCACCAGGTCGGCGCCGCGGCGCGTTACTTCGACACATTCGCGGGTTTGCTGAGCGAGGTGGAGGCAGAGCGCCGCGAGCGACAGGTCGCGGGCGCGCTCTTCGGGTGCGACTGCGGTTTGCTTGCGGAGTCCGGCTGCTGCCGCGATGAGCAGCGGAACCAGTGCCTCCAGGTGACCGGTTNGCGCGCTCTTCGGGTGCGACTGCGGTTTGCTTGCGGAGTCCGGCTGCTGCCGCGATGAGCAGCGGAACCAGTGCCTCCAGGTGACCGGTTGCCTCACGGCGCGCAAATGCGAGCGCCAGCAGCAGTGCCGGGCGGTCGGGCGTCGCCAGGCTTCCGACCGGAACCGTGAGCGACAACTGTCGAAAGGCGGCGTGCAGATCGCCAGCGTTCATGAGCAACTCCGAGAACGCGATCCCGCGCAGCGCTTTCTCCGCGCCAGCGACATCGCCGGCATCGAGGAAACCGATGACGGTCGTGATGTACCGGCGTGCGTGAACGTCGCGTTCGCTCTCCTGCTGGGCGACCGAAAGTGGTTCTGTCACATCGCTCGTGACGGCCTCGTCAGGTTGCTGCACTCGTTCTCCCGTGACCACTTAATCGACCGGTTTGCCGAGCAGGAGGGCGTCAAGCCATTCGCGAGCTTCGATGAACACGTCGTCAGAGAACTCATCGTCGTGTTGCACGATGACGCGGTCAGCGCGCGGGTACGACCCCAGGAAGACGACGCGTGGGCTGAAGCGGCGAAGACCCATGAGCGCTTCGGCCATGCGGGCGTCTTGAATGTGACCATCGGCGTCAATGACGAAGCGGTAGCGGCCGAGGGCGTCACCGATGGGGCGCGATTCGATGAGGCTGAGGTTGATGCCGCGAGCCGAGAACTGCTCAAGGAGGGCGAGCAGGGCACCCGGGCGGTCATCGGGAAGCTCGGCAATGATCGACGTCTTGTCGGCGCCGGTCGGCGGTGCAGGGGTCGTGGTGCGCGTCACGAGCACGAAGCGCGTGACGGCGTTCGTGTTGTCACCGATGTCAGTCGCGAGCACGTCAAGGTCGTAGTGCTCGGTGATGCCGGGAGGGGCGATGGCAGCCTGCGCGGGCAGGGTGCCATCGAGCACGCCGATCGGGCCAGCAACATTGCTCGCGGCGGGCACATGCTGGTGTTGCGGGAGGTGCTCACCCAGCCACCCGTGGCACTGCGCATAGGCCACGGGGTGCGCGGCAATCGTGGCGACATCGGCGAGCGTGGTGCCGCGGGGCGCCACCAAAACAAAGTTGACCGGAACCAGGTACTCGCCAATGATACGGAGGCCCGGAAGGGTGGCCAGGGCGTCTTGCGTCGTCGAAACGCCACCCTCGATCGAGTTCTCAATCGCGATCATGGCAGCGTCGCTGCGCCCCTCGATCACGTCGGCGAACGCCTCACCGGCATTGTGCACGGGGCGCCAAATCTGACCCTTGGCTTCGGGAACCTGCTGCAGTGCCGCCTCGGTAAAGGTTCCGGCGGGGCCCAGGTAGCTATACGTGCGACGACCGGGCTCAGACTCTGCAGACATGGCATCAGCCTAGTGAGAATTACCGGTGCATTCCCACGATCAGCGTCTTTCAAGGTGCGCCCGGCGCAAAGGACGGGCAGACTGGCACTATGACGCGCGCAGGACAGCCGGCACAGCCTTCAGACCTCATCGACGTAGACGCACTGATTGCGGCGTACTACGACATCTCCCCTGACCCCACGGTTGCAACACAGCGGGTGGCATTCGGAACCAGTGGTCACCGAGGATCATCGCTTTCGGCTTCGTTCAACGAGGCACATATTCTCGCCACGACGCAGGCCATCGTGGACTACCGCGCGACGCAGGGCATCACCGGGCCGCTGTTTATCGGTCGTGACACTCACGCGCTGAGCCTGCCGGCTGAGCGCACCGCCGTTGAGGTGCTCGTCGGTAACGGCATCGACGTGTTGCAGGATTCGCGTGAGTCTTACGTACCGACACCGGCGCTCAGCCACGCGATTCTCACGCACAACGCCGGCAAGGCTGCTGATGACGCGACCCTCGCCGACGGCATTGTCGTGACACCGTCACATAACCCGCCCGCCGATGGCGGCTTCAAGTACAACCCACCGCACGGTGGGCCCGCTGACACTGACGCAACCGGCTGGATCGCCGACCGCGCGAACGCTCTCATTGAAGGTGGGCTCGTCGACGTCAAGCGCGTGCGCACCGCTGACTTCGCACCGGGAGACACCGGTTTCTACGACTTCCGCGATACCTACGTGCGTGACCTTGCGACGATCATCGACCTCGACGCAATCCGTAGCGCGGGCGTGCGCATTGGCGCTGATCCGCTGGGTGGCGCCAGCGTTGACTACTGGTCACACATTGCCGATGTGCACGGCGTCGACATCACGGTCGTGAACCCAGACGTTGACCCAACCTGGGCGTTCATGACGCTCGACTGGGACGAAAAGATTCGCATGGATCCGTCGTCACCCTCGGCGATGGCAGCTCTCGTCGCTCGTCGCGATGAGTTTGATGTGCTGACCGGTAACGACGCTGACGCTGACCGCCACGGAATCGTCACGCCCGACGCCGGCCTCATGAACCCCAACCACTACCTCGCGGTTGCGATCGAATACCTCTACACGCACCGCCCGAACTGGCGCGCTGACGCGGCGATCGGCAAGACCCTGGTGTCAAGCATGATCATTGACAAGGTCGCCGACGCACTCGGCCGCCGACTGTGGGAAGTACCCGTCGGTTTCAAGTGGTTCGTGCCGGGCCTGCTCGATGGTTCCGTCGCTTTCGGTGGTGAAGAATCTGCCGGAGCCTCCTTCTTACGTGCTGATGGTTCCGTCTGGACTACCGATAAAGACGGCATTTTGCTGTGTCTGCTCGCCGCCGAAATCATTGCCGTGACGAAGCAGACGCCGTCGCAGCGCTATGCCGACCTAGAGAAGCAGTTCGGGTCGAGCGCCTACCAGCGCGTTGACGCTCCGGCGACGCCCGCGCAGAAGAAGGTGCTCGCACAGCTCTCCCCCGACGCGGTGTCGGCGACTGAGCTTGCTGGCGAACCCATCGTCGCGAAGCTTTCGCATGCGCCGGGCAACAGTGCCGCCATTGGTGGCCTCAAGGTGCAGACCGCGAACGCGTGGTTTGCGGCGCGTCCGTCGGGCACCGAAGACGTCTACAAGCTCTACGCCGAGTCGCTCCGCGGCCCCGAACACCTCGCCGAGGTGCAAGAGCGGGCCCGCGCCGTCGTCTCCGCCGCCCTCAACGGGGCTTGACCTCGCTTACGGAACGCGCTTGAGCCAGGCCTCGGTCGAGAACTTGGACTCGACGAGCGCCTGAGCCTCGGCGTATTCGTCTTCAGAAATGTGGCCCATCGTCGCACCCGTGAGCGACTGGAACGTCGAAATGAGCGCGGTGATGATGTCGTCGCGGCTCATGCCGGTCTGTGAACGCAGCGGGTCAACGCGCTTTGCGGCAGACGTGGTTCCCTTATCCGACAGCTTTTCGCGGCCAATGCGGAGCACCTCGGTCATCATCTGACCGTCCATGTCGTAGCTGAGCGTCGCGTGGTGCAGCACGCCACCGTTCGCGAGACGCTTTTGCGCGGCGCCGCCGATCTTTCCCTTGGGGCTCGCGATGTCGTTGAGCGGCTGGTAGGTCGCATCGATGCCGAGCGCGCGCAGACCCTGCAGCACCCAGTCGTCAAGAAACGCGTACGAGTCGGCGAAGGTCATACCAGAGACGAGCTCGGCCGGAACGTATAGCGAGTACGTGATGATCTGGCCCGCGCCCATCATCATCGCGCCGCCGCCGGAGATGCGACGCACGACGTCGAAGCCGTGGCGGGTCGCACCCTCCGGGTCGACCTCGTTGCGCAGCGATTGGAAGGAGCCGAGGACAACGGCAGACTCGTTCCACTCCCAGATGCGCAGCGTGGGCTGACGGCGTCCGTCACCAACGCGGCCGGTGAGCACTTCGTCGAGTGCGAGGTTCATGCGGGGCGAAATGGCCTCGTCGTGCACGACCTCCCAGGTGAAGTCCTTCCACCCGGGGGCCGTCACCAGCGCACGCCGCACCGCGGTTCCGACCGCCTCCGGCGTGAATCCGAGAAGTTGGGCACCCTCGGGAAGCGCGGCGCGCACGGCCGCGGCGATGCCCGATGCGTCGGTCTTCACGTCGAGACCGTTCACGGCGGCGTTGATGTCGATCAGCGCGTCGTCGGGCTCGAGAAAAAAGTCACCGGCGAGGTGAAAGTCGGTGATGACGCCGTCTGCGACATCGAAGTCAACGACGACGAGTTTTCCGCCTGGGACTTTATATTCTCCGTGCATAAACCCAGCCTACTGGCGCGGTCTACGGGGCGGGTGAAATCCGCCGATCGAGCCAGGCCAGCAGATCGCCGCGCACGTTCTCTTGATCCTTCTCGTTGAAAATCTCGTGGCGGTCGTCGGGGTACACGAGCGTCGTGATGTCGGTGAGTCCCGAACGCTCCCGATACGCCTTCGCCAGCTTGTGCACGCTCACGGGGCCACCAACCGGGTCGTCGGAACCCACCATCAGCAGCACAGGAACGTCGCGCGGCAGGCGCTTCGCGGGCAGTTCGTAGATGCGCATCGCGTCGGCGAAACCGAACAGCTTCAGCAGCGGCTTCTCGGTCGTGAGCGGGTCTGCGCGAAACTCACTCCAGATGGCCTCATCTGTCGCCAGCCACTCCAACCCGGTCGCATGTGGGCCGTCGAAGGCACGGTTGAGCGGCAGCGCATTAAGGCTGGTGGGTGTGAGGAGAGCGGAACCAGAAAGCACGACGGCATCGAAGGCTTCGGCATGGCGGTTGAGGAGCCACTGCGACAGGAACGAACCCCACGAGTGGCCGATCAGGATCAGCGGGACCCCCGGGTTCTCCGCGCGGATGAGTTCAGTGAACTGCCACATCGCGGCTTGGGTGGCGCGGAGTCCGCCCGGGCCGAGCGTTCCGAGTTTGTCGACCTTACCGCCGTGCTGCTTCATGCCGGTGCGGCCGTGGCCGCGGTGGTCGTCGGCGTAGACGGTGTAGCCAGCGCCGGTCAGCGCCGCGATCAGTGACCCGTATCGACCCGCGTGTTCGCCGAGGCCATGAGCCAACTGCACGACGCCGCGCACCGGGCCATCAGCGGGATGAACGTCGTAGATGATCGCAATACCGTGCGCATCAATGAACTCAGCCATGCAGACGAGTCTAGGGGGTCGCATTCGCATTGGTCATGGCGTTTCCGTTCGGCGAGTTCTCTGCCGTGCTGTCATAGGCGGGCGTCATCGCCGTGCGTTCTCATCGGAGTCACTCTCGCAATTGGCTATGGACTCTGGGCGGGCGCGGACTGGCTGCCGCTCGTCGTTGTGATCGCGGCGCAGTTCGTGACCGAGCACGCGTCGTTTCTGTTATGCACGAGTGAAATCACGAAAACCCACGACTCGGCGTGTTTTTCGGCACGTGGGGGCAACTACTCGTGCAGGACTGAAAACGGTTGACAAACATGGAAGCTTCGATCGGGGATGCGCGACGCCAACGGGTTACGCGTCGACCGCCGCAGTATGGCGGTCGACGGCGATGCCGACGCAGCCGACGGCTCCGGCCCAGCGGCCGAGCTCTGCCGACACGATCGGCGGCACGACTGTGCCTCACTCCGATTTACTTAGCAAAACTAATGAGCTAAGCTAACTATCCTGATGACGAATGCTGCGCACCCTCCGATCCCCGAGAACGCGACGCCGGCAGCCCGAATCCGCATGGCGACGTTCCGTCTCGCCCGACGTCTGCGCGCGCACCGCGCGATTGACTCGATGAGCGATGCGCAGTTCAACGTGCTGGCGGTATTGAGCATGTATGGCGATCACACGCTCTCCGAACTTGCCGACCGCGACCGTATTTCTGCGCCGTCGATGACGCGCACAGTCAACGGTCTGGAGGAGCTGGGATTTGTCACGCGCACGGCAGACGCTGACGATCGTCGCAAGGTGAACATTTCCCTCACCGACGCTGGTCGCGCCGTCGTCACCGATACCGTGCGCAAGCGTGACGCGTGGCTCGACGATGGGTTCGGCGAGCTGAGCCAGGCGGAGCGCGACATCCTGCTGCAGGCAGCACCCATCATGCGAAAGTTGGCCGACCGATGAGTGCCATGTTCCGTTCGTTCTCGTCATTCAACTACCGCGTGTGGTTTATCGGCGCGCTTGTGTCGAACATTGGCGCGTGGATGCAGGCAACGGCGATCAGCTGGGTTGTGCTCACAGCACTGACCGACAACGACGCCACGGCGATGGGCATCACGATGGCGCTGCAATTCGGTCCGCCGCTGCTCTTGGTGGGCGTGACCGGTTGGGTTGCCGACAAATTCAACCGCCGGAACCTGTTGATTGTGACGCAGGTTTTGCTCGCGTTGCTGGGTGCCACGATGGGTGTGCTACTGATTATGGACGTGGCAACGTTGCCCATGATGTACGGCTTCGCGCTGATCACCGGAACCGTCGCTGCCTTTGATAACCCGGCTCGCCAGGCATTCGTTTCTGACCTCGTTTCGCGTGAGAACGCGTCGAATGCTGTCGCTTTGAACGCGGCGTCGTTTAACGCTGCGCGCATGCTCGGCCCGGCTGCCGCTGGCATCGTGGTGGTTGTCGTCGGAAACGGCCTCGTGTTCTTGATCAACGCGGTGACATTCATGGCGATGATCGTGGCACTGTTGACGATTCGAATGAATGAGCTCGTGCCGCGCGCGAAGGATGCGGGCGGCGGTCGTCTTGCCGACGGATTCCGTTATGTCTCCAAACGCAGTGACCTCGTGGTGACGTTCGCGATGGTGTTCTTGCTGGGTGCGTTTGGCATGAACTTCCCGATTTACGCGTCGACCATGGCGCTCGAGTTTGGCAAGGAAGCTGACGGGTTTGGTCTGCTGAGCTCGATTCTCGCGATCGGTTCACTCGCCGGGGCCCTGCTTGCTGCGCGTCGCGATCGTGCGCGGATTCGCGTCGTGATCGTCGGCGCTGGGTTCTTCGCCGCGGCGATGGGACTGTCGGCCATCATGCCCGGGTACTGGACGTACGCGGCATCGTTGACCGCCGTCGGATTCTGTGTCGTAACGATCATGACCACGGCCAACGGCTACGTACAGACAACGACGGATCCAGCGCTTCGTGGCCGGGTGCTCGCGCTCTACATGGCGGTCATCATGGGTGGAACCCCGATTGGTGCGCCGATTGTGGGCTGGGTCTCTGACCAGTTCGGCCCGCGCGTTGCCATCGGCGTGGGTGCGGTTGCGGGATTGATCGCGTTTGCGATTGGCCTCACGTGGCTCATCATGTCGGGTCGTTTGCACCGTCACGAGGAGCGGCGCTTCCGCCTGACGCTGGATCAGACCCGCCCGATCTCGGTCGTCGCTCCCGCGGAGTTCAGCGACGAGGTCGCCGCGACGACCCCGATCGGCCTCCCCCGCAAGGATTCAGACCGCCGCATCTAGCGAGGTTGACTACGTCGTTCGCCCCGCGGGGGCTCCGTGAGCGTGCTCGACGGGGCTTCGCCCGATAAGCGAATCCGCCGCCCGTTTAGCGCGCCCCGGCCGTTGAGCGAGGACGCGCAGCCACGGTGACCCAGCCGAAACACCTCAGCCATCAAGATCCAGTCGGCGCGTTTCGTTTCCCTCGCAACACCGCTTTACTCAACGAACAGGCAAGAAGTGTATTGCATCGAGTTAGGTGCGCTCAACGAGCGTCGGCCGTAACCGCTTCATCATCATTCTCGGAGACGTCACCGTCCCCGCTATCGGGCGCAATGGTTCCGTCTGGGAAGACACAGTCCGAGGTTGCGAAGCCGTCAGCGACCAAGCGCTCTTCAATGAGCTTGCCGAATACTTCATAGCCGGCATCATTTAGGTGCAGCGCATCGGCCTGAAACTTACTGGGGTCGGGCTTGCCATCGGCACCCAACAGTGCTGCATTGGTTTCGACGTACCGGAGGGTGCCGTCAGTCGTCGCCATTTGCGCCACGGCTGCATTCACCTTGTCGATCGCGGGGGCGTTGCCCGCTCGAGACGGCGCGGTATTGATCGAGACGAAATACACGACGGTACCCGGCAACAACTGTTCTGCCGACGTGACGTACTCACCGACCATCTCAACGACTCGATCCGCATAGCCATTGCCCTTCACGGCGAGGTCATTCGCTCCGGCGAACAACACGATGGCATCCGGCTCAAACTTTGTGACGATCGGACCCAGATATAGCAGCTGATCCCGCATCGTCGTCGCTCCAATACCGATGTTCACGGTATTCATGGGAGCCAAATCGCTGGCCGATTCAGCCCCACTCCTGCATCGTCGAACTACCCGAAATCAGCACCGTCGGTAGCGGTTCAGGCGTGCAGACCGGGGCGGGAGTAAACACAAGGTCCACACTCCGCATACCCTCCGGATCATCGATGTGATCCACCGCATAAGCGACCCCATAGCCAGCCAGAGCCGACGCTACCGTCGCCGCGACGACCGCAACCCAGCGCACGACGATGCGACGCCACCTCCGGCGACGAGTCGTATGCTGGAGCGCCCCTTGCGCTGCGCGACGAGTCATGCATCCATGACAGCTACTTGTAGCGCCGATTGTTGCTGAGTTGCATATTCAGCGGCTTCCGACTCTTCTCCCAATGAATGGTGGGGCACTGATCACCAATGATTGATCAGCGCTTGCTGTATAGTTCAGTACATGCTGACTATTGCTTCGCGCCTCGACGTCATGAACCGGCTCGGCCGGGCCATGGCGGACCCGACGCGCTCCCGGATCTTGATGACTCTGCTGAACGCCCCGAGCTATCCGGCCGTGCTCTCGCGCGAGCTGGAGCTGACCCGCTCGAACGTCTCGAACCACCTGACGTGCCTGCGTGACTGCGGGATCGTGGTCGCCGAGCCTGAGGGTCGCCAGACGCGCTACGAGATCGCTGACCCGCATCTTGCGGCTGCGCTCGTCGCGCTCGTGGATGTGACGCTGGCGGTCGATGAGCACGCGCCGTGTGTGGACTCGTCGTGCACGGTGCCGGGCTGCTGCGGTACAGGGGCGGACGCGTGAGCGCGGCGTGTAGCTGCGAGCACGAGCCTGCCACTGCGGCGGAGGATGAGACCGAAGAGGTGGAGCGGCCCTGGTGGAGGGACCGTGGGATCATGGTGCCGGTCTTCTCCGGTGTCGCGTTCCTGGCTGGTCTGATCCTTGAATGGTCCGGGCTCGAGATCCCGGCGCTCGTACTGTTCTGGATCGGCCTGCTGCTGGGCGCGTCGACGTTCACTCCTGGCGCGATTCGGAAGCTGTTCAAGGGCAAGCTCGGGATCGGGCTGCTGATGACGATCAGCGCGATCGGCGCGGTCATCCTCGGCTATGTGGAGGAGGCCGCTGCTCTGGCGTTCTTGTACTCGATTGCTGAGGCGCTTGAGGACAAGGCGATGGACCGTGCCCGTGGCGGCCTGCGGGCGCTGCTGAAGCTCGTGCCGGAGACGGCGACCGTGCTGCAGAGCGGCGTCTCTGCGCAGGTGCCGGCGAGGGAGTTGACGGTCGGCCAGGTCATGGTGGTCCGCCCGGGCGAACGGATCGCAACCGACGGGATCGTCCGCTCTGGCCGCTCAAGCCTGGACACCTCGGCGATCACCGGGGAGTCGATCCCCGTCGAGGTCGAGCCCGGGGACGCGGTGTCGGCCGGCGCGATTAACAGCTCCGGCGTGCTGGAGGTCGAGGCGACCGCGGCCGGTACCGATAACTCGCTTACGACGATCGTGGAGTTGGTCGAGAAAGCGCAGACGGAGAAGGGCGAGCGTGCGCGTCTCGCGGACCGGATCGCCCGCCCGCTCGTACCCGGTGTGCTGATTCTCGCAGCGCTCGTCGCGATCATTGGGTCACTGCTGGGCGACCCGGAGGTATGGATCACTCGTGCGCTCGTCGTGCTGGTAGCGGCCTCTCCGTGCGCGCTGGCGATCTCGGTGCCGTTGACGGTCGTTGCCGCGATCGGCGCGGCGAGCAAGTTCGGCGTGATCATCAAGTCCGGCGCGGTCTTCGAGCGCTTCGGCACGGTCCGGCACGTCGCGGTCGACAAGACCGGCACCCTGACCCGTAACGAGCCCGCGGTCACCGCGGTCCTCACTGCGAACGGCATTGCCGAGGAGCAGGCGCTGGCTTGGGCGGCGGCTCTGGAGCAGCACAGCACGCATCCCCTTGCGGCGGCGATCACCGCTGCAGCCCCGGGTGTTCCCGTGGCCGCGGATGTGACCGAGCAGGCCGGGCACGGCATCGACGGCACCGTCGATGGCGCTCGTATCACGGTCGGCAGCCCCCGCTGGCTCGACGCCGGCGAGCTCGGCGACCGGGTTGCAGGGCTTGAGGAGCAGGGCATGACTGTCGTGATCGTGCACCGCGACGAGGCACCGGTCGCGGCGATCGGCGTCCGCGACGAGCTGCGTCCGGAAGTCCCCGAGGTGGTCCGCACGCTTGCGGATCAGGGCGTCGGCATGACGATGCTCACCGGGGACAACGCCCGCACCGCTCGTGCGCTGGCTGCGCAGGCCGGGATCGCTGATGTGCGCGCGGAGCTGCGCCCTGAGGACAAGGCGACCGCGATCGGCGAGTTGTCGAAGGCGGGATCGGTCGCGATGATCGGTGACGGCATCAACGACGCCCCGGCCCTGGCGTCCGCGGACATCGGCATCGCGATGGGAGCGACCGGCTCCGATGCGGCGATCGAGTCTGCGGACGTGGCCTTCACGGGTCATGATCTGCGGCTCATCCCGCGGGCGTTCGATCACGCGCGGCGGGGCCGGCGGATCATCAACCAGAACATCATCCTGTCCCTGCTGATCATCACCGCACTGCTCCCGCTCGCGCTCTTCGGGGTCCTGGGGCTCGCGGCTGTCGTCCTGGTCCACGAGGTCGCGGAGGTCATCGTGATCCTCAACGGCCTGCGCGCCGCACGCACCCGCACACCACGAATGGAAAGCTGATGCTCGCAACCATCGGGTCGGCGATCGGCCTGTTCGCGGCGACCAACATCGACGACATCGTCGTGCTCACCGTGCTGTTCCTCGCCTCCAGCCGGGGAAAGCCGCGACCGTGGCAGATCGTCGCAGGCCAGTACCTCGGGTTCATCACACTCGTCGTGATCAGCGTGATCGCCGCGCTCGGTCTCACGATCGTCCCGGACGAATGGGTCGGCTTCCTGGGTCTGATCCCGCTCGGCATCGGCATCTGGACGCTCATTCGCGGCCTGCGCCGTAACGGCGACGACGATGATGACGACTCCAAGATCACCGCGGTCGGACTATGGGGGGTCGCCGGGATCACGATCGCCAACGGGGCCGACAACATCTCCCTCTACACGCCGATCTTCCGCACCAGCTCGCCCGGCGACGTCGCGGTCATGATCGTCGTGTTCCTGATCCTCGTCGCCGTCTGGTGCGCTGCCGGGCGACTGATCGGCACCCACAAGGCCGTCACCGAAACGCTCGAACGTGTCGAGCACTGGCTCGTCCCCGTCGTGTTCATCGGCCTGGGCCTGTTCATCCTCATTGAATCCGGCGTTATCGTCCGTCTCTTCGAGGCCCTCGCATGACCCCGGACACGAATACCGACGTTGAGTCGGCATCGGCGTCGGGAGAGCGTCCGCAGAGAGGACGCTGGCGGCTCACTGCCTGGGCGCTTCTGATCGCCGTGGTCGTCGTCGTGATCGATCAGGGAACGAAAGTGTGGGCCGAGGCCACCCTGTCGGAGCACGAGCGCATCCCGCTGATCGGCGACCTGTTGGGCCTGCAGCTCGCGTACAACCCCGGCGCGGCGTTCTCCTTCGGGGAGAGCTTCACCTGGGTGTTCGCTCTCATCGCCGTCGCGGCCACGGCCACCGCGATCGTGTTCGCGTTCCGGGTCCGACGCCCCGGGTGGGCGATCGTGATCGGTGCGCTCGGCGGGGCCGCTGGTTCGCACGCCGGCGACCGGCTTTTCCGCCAACCAGGATTCGCCCGGGGGCACGTCGTCGACTTCCTCGCCTACGGCAACTGGTTCATCGGGAACCTCGCCGACATCGTGATCGTCACCGCTACGATTGCCGGAGCGCTCCTGATGCTCCGCGGCACCGAGAACTGAGAGGGCCAACCTTGGAGATCACCCTGCAGTACTTCGACGGCTGCCCGAACTGGGAAGTACTCGACCGCCGGCTTGCTGAGCTGCTCGACGGTCGATCAGATATCCGCGTCACACGACAGTTGGTCGAGACCGCCGAGGACGCCGAGCGCCTCGGATTCCACGGGTCACCGACCGTCCTCGTCGACGGCGTCGATCCCTTCGCCGACGAGCACACGCCGGTCGGGCTCGCCTGCCGGGTGTTCCGTACCCCTGCCGGGCTGGGAGGCTCTCCGACCGTCGAGCAACTGCGCGAAGCGATTTCCGGCCCGGCTCTGACGGGCGATGCTTGATCAGGGGTGGGTGGAGCGGAGAGCCGGGTAATCGGACTACTCGCCACCGGCGAGACGCGACCATGAGGCAGCGGATGCCGTCGTGATGCCGAGGAGATCCGAGACGATCCGGGGATGCAGTTGCCGGGTGAGCTCGATGAGCGCTGTCGTGCGGGCGCTCCCGGCAAGCAGGCCTTCGGCGCGAAGGCGACGGCTGAGCGGCCCCGGGGTGAGGTGACGGCCCGGGTTCCGGCCGGGGAACAACCACCCTTCAGGATGGCCCTTTGTGGCATCGACGAGCTCGACGATGGCGTCGCCGAGGATCGCGGGGACCTCGATCGGCTCGGCCCCGACGGTGAGCGTCACGGGCCGCGAGCTCGTGTCGACCTGTGCCCGGGTGATCGTGACGATGCGGGTCAGCTGGATCCCGTAGAGCACCACGAGGAGACCGGGTCTGATGTCGGTTTGGTTGACTCTTGTCCGCCAGTTCTTCGGGGCTGGCAGGGAGGATGTACATCATGGCGAAATACTCGGAAGAGTTCAAACAAGACGCGGTCGCGTTAGTGCGGCAGGGCGCAACACGACGAGAAGTGGGACGCGACCTTGGCGTCTCGAAATCGGCGCTGTCGAAATGGGTGGCTGACGCTGACCGGCGAGATGCTGGCCTCCCCGTAACGAAAGACGTGTCCCCGGCAGAGGATGCGCAGATCCGTGAGTTGATGCGCCGTAACAGGCTCCTCGAACAAGAGAATGAAGTGCTCAGGCGTGCGGCCGCATATTTGTCACAGATCCACATCACGCCCCCAAAATAGTGTTCCCGCTCGTCCAAGAAATGGCCGCGAAAGATGCCCCGGTGCGGGTGCCTATCGTGGTGGCGTGCCGGGTGCTCGGTTTCTCAAAACAGGCGTACTACCAGTGGGTGAAACAGCCAGTGTCGAAACGCGAAGCTGATGATCAGCAGCTCATCGGGGTGCTGCGTAAGCTCCATACTGAGGACCCCGAGTTCGGGTACCGATTCCTCACTGACGAGATGCAGGACCTCGGCTACGCCGTCACCGAGCGGCGCGTATGGCGGCTGTGCGACCAAGCAGGTATTCGTTCAGTGATCACCAAACGCAGGCGCCGTAACCTCAAGACGGGTGAGCCTGTTGGTGATGATCTGGTTGAGCGTGAGTTCACCGCAGACGGCCCGAACCGGTTGTGGCTGACCGATATTACGGAGCAATGGACGAACGAAGGTCGTTTGTATATGTGCGCGGTGAAAGACGTCTGGTCGAACCGGATCGCGGGCTACTCGATCGGTGATCGTATGCAGGCATCGCTTGCGGTGACGGCGCTTGAGAACGCAGTCACACAGCGCGATAGTCCGGTCGGGACGGTGGTGCACTCCGACAGGGGCGGCCAATTTCGTTCCCAAAACTTCCAAGGTGCGCTACGTCGGCATCAGTTACAGGGGTCGATGGGGCGTGTGGGTGCTGCCGGGGATAACGCGGCGATGGAGAGCTTCTTCTCGTTACTGCAGAAGAACGTGCTTGATCGGACGGTGTGGGCGACCAGAGAAGAACTTCGTTTAGCGATCGTTTCCTGGGTCGAGGGGAAGTATCACCGTAAACGTCGCCAGCGTCGATTGGGCAGACTGACGCCAGCGGAGTTTGAAGTTGTTAATGTAGGCAGCGTCGCACTCGCGGCGTGAAGAGAAACCCGAGTCAACACAACCGACATCAAACCCAGTCGCTCGGGAGAGATCTCGGGAACGAGAGGGCGGACGAGAGCGACGACTTCAGCGACTCGCGGCAGCTGCGGAGGCTTGGCCACCGCGGCTACTTCGTACGCGGCCGACGGATCGCCGCGCGAACAGGACGGAGATCACCGATCGCCCCCCGTGTCGCCTCCTCACCCACCGCCACCGGGGTCGAGGCCTCCCGGCGAGTGATCGTCACGAGATCGTCGAGCGAGCACTCCAGCGCATCGCACAACGCCGCCAACACGTCGAGACGCACCCGCTGGGGCGGCTGAGTCACCAGCCGATACACCTGCTCCCGGGACAGGTCGATGCCGCGCTCTTCGAGTAGGGGTTTCAGTTTGGAGGTCTGGAAGATCCCGCGCGACGCCATCACGCTGCGCAGATTCCAGCCGGTGTCGAGCTCAACGGTCATCAGCTTCTCCTTCGATGAGGGCCTTCAGCGCTTCGGCGAGCACACGGTTCTTGTAGTCCGAGCTGACGGAGGCGTAGATCGAGGTCGTCGAGGCATGCATATGCCCGACCTGCTCTTGGACGAATCGATCGGCGTACCCGAACTCCAGAAGGTGCGTGACATAGGAGTGCCGGAGGCTGTGCAACGTCAGGTCCTTCGACAGGCCGGCTTCATCACGCAACTCTGCGAACCTCCGATCGAGATACGCAGCAGACAGACGCGTGCGGCGCTCGGTCACCCAGAGCGCGTCGAGGCCGTCTCCGGGCGCGAAACGGGCCCGGGCCTGCTCGAGCCATTGCTGCATGCCGGGGACCCACCAGTCGAATTCCGGCACCAGCAGCACCGTGCGACGTCGTGGCGCGCCACCGCCCGCCGCCTTCGCCCATCGCACGTGGACCGCGCCGTAGCGGCCCCACTGGCGCATCTTCGCGTTGTGGTGCAAATCGACGGTATCGAGCATCACCGCCTCAGTGCGGCGCAGACCGAACGCGTAGACCGTCTTCAGCAACTGGGCATCCCGCAACGCGCCGAGCGCACCCTTTCGCCCGGAACTCACGAGCAGCTCGACGCGGGCGTCGGCCGTATCGAACAGGCGCTCGATCTCGTCGTACGTGAACGGGCGACGCTTCCCATCGCCTTCGAACTCGAACCGGTGCGCCACCGTGTTCCACGGCAGGCACACCTGCGAAGGGACCTCCCCAAACTCGCGATCGCAGATCTCCATCCAGTCGTACAACGGGTTCGTGAGGTAGTCACAGAACCCACGGATAGACCCATGGTTGGCGCGCATCGTCGACAACGTCCGAGTGCGACCGCCAGACTGAGCAGTGAACTCATCCACATCCGCGACAGTCCACCTCCAAGGCGGTTTGTCCACGAAATCACGGAACCGTGTCACCGTCGCCGTCCGGTTCCGGATCGTCTGCTCACGGAGCCCGCGCGACAGCTGCTGGTTCCGCCAACCATCGATCATCGCACTGAAAACCTGCGCTTCCGGGTTCGCCAGTGCGACGTTCGATGCTGACGTGATCAGCCGAAGCGCCGCTGGAGAAGCCTAAAAATCTTGCATTAGATGCAACAAAGTATGGGACAGTGCATCACTGTGTCAACCCAGATCTCCGCATCCGCGAGATCACGCTGTTATGGTCGGAACACTTCGACACCGAAGGAGCCGAATAGGTATCGATTGCAAGCACGGACAGTTGCATTCACTGCAACATGCGAGGGTTACGAAACCGGTGCGACGCAGAGGAGGACAACCCGCAATTTCCGCTGATTTTCCCCAGAACGCCCGGCCGACCATTCAGGGATCACCCTGGCGTCTACAGCAATACCCATCACCGCATAGCGGCCACTCCGCCTACGCCTCGCGCGTGATCGTCACCGTCACGAACAACTGCGACTTCGAGGGCCCGGCAAACACACCACGCAGTGGCGGCACGTCGTTGTAGTCGCGGCCGCGGCCCACCAGCACATGGCGATCGCCAATCTCGATGTTGTTCGTCGGATCGAACCCGCGCCACCCGTTGGCGTACCACTCCACCCACGCGTGCGACTCGCCCTTGACGGGCTCGCCCACCTCAGCGTTGGGCTTCGGGTGCAAATATCCCGAAACGTAGCGCGCCGGAATACCCACCGAACGCAGCGCGCCGATCGAGATGTGCGCCATGTCTTGGCACACACCCTTGCGGGCCTCCCACGCCTCCGCAGCCGTGGTCAGCACTCCGGTCACACCCGATACATATTCGACGGCGTCGTACACGGCGACACAAATCGCGTGCGCGGCCTCCGACGGATTGTCGTACTTGTTGGCAATCTCCCGAGCCAGCACGCGCACATCATCATGTGGTTCCGTGCGGTTCGTCTGCATGAGCTTCTCAACGGTGTCGACCGAACGCTCGGCGTCAGCCGCCAGCTCGTCCCACGTCAGATCCGGGTGTTCCAGCGGACGCTCACGCACCTCAACGAGGCTGCGCGCCGTGATGTTTAACTCACTGTGCGGCGACAGCACGTCGAACGACGCGACACGGGTGCCGAAGTAGTCGACGTACTGATTCACCGATGTATTGGGCTGAATGTCGAGCGAACTCGTCAGCACGAACTGCGAATCTGTCGTGATCGGCATCATGCGGGCTTCGTTGTACGACGCGGTCGCATCGGTCGGATACCGGAACCCCGTGATGTGTTCGATGCGTAGGCGCTTCATGAGTTCTCTCCGATCCAGCTCGGCTCGGCCTGCGTGGGGAAGAACCGTTGACGAATGGCGTTCGACGCCTCGCGGGTCACCGCTTGCACCCGCTCCATGTGCACCGGCAATTCAGCCAGAATCTCCGAAATGGGGCTGTACTCCAGGTCATTGCGCATGCGGCCGAGGGCACGCAGCACGCTGTTCGAGTGGCCGACGCGGTCACGGCCCGGGTCGATCTCGCTCATGCAGTTCTCTGCCGTCGAGATCGAGTAGATGATCGAGCGCGGAAACAGACGATCCAGCAGCAAGAACTCCGCCGCGTTGCGGCTCGACGGCATGCCGCGATACGTGCGCACGTAGGCTTCGTAGGCACCACACGAACGCAGAATTGTCGTCCAGCTCGGCCCCGACTCCTCCGTCAGCGACCGCGTCGCAAGCAACCGCGCCGTCATGTCGGTGCGTTCAATCGCACGACCCAACATAAAGAATTGCCAAGCCTCATCCCGACTCGTCGACGAGTCCACGGTTCCGACCGCCAACGCCGACCGCTCGCGCACCCACTGAAAGAAGTCGTGCGCCCGGTCGTTGTAGAGGCGCTTCGGCATGCCGGCGTTCGTCGTGTTGAGAATCTCCCAGAGATCGGTCGACACAATCTCACGCGCACGACGTGCATTTTCACGCGCCGCATTCAGCGCAAACGCGATGCTCGACGGCGCGGTGCGGTCGATTGCGAGCGTCGCCAAAACGTCACGACGAGTGACCTCAACCGTCGGGTCAGCCGGCGCCGACCCCATCACGCCAAGCAGCGAACGGCAGGCCGTCGGCTCGTGGATCCACGGGTCTTCCAACAACAGTTGCAGGTGCACATCAAGAATGCGGGCGGTACCGTCGGCACGCTCAATGTAGCGGCCGATCCAGAACAGGCTCTCGGCAATACGACTCAGCATGATGCCTCCATCTGTTGCTGCTGCTCCTGTTGTTCTGAGCGATCGGAACCATCATCTTGCGGTGAGTGCATCGGCTCGCCCTGGTCTTCGTAAATGACCGCCTCAGACGTCGGCACCGACGCCTGATCCTGCACGAGCGCCGCGATCGATTCTTCCGAGTGATATTCGGTCGCCGTCGGGGCCGCGCCACCCGTAATCCAGGTGTCTTTCGACCCGCCTCCCTGACTTGAGTTCACGACCAGGCGACCCTCCGGCAGCGCCACACGGGTCAGGCCGCCCGGCAGCACCCAGACATCCTCACCGTCATTCACGGCGAATGGGCGCAGGTCAGCGTGACGGGGGCGAACGCCATCCTCGACGAGCGTTGGAATCGTCGACAGCATCACGACGGGCTGGGCGATCCAGCCGCGCGGGTCGGCGATCAGACGCTTGCGCAGCTCATCGAGCTCTTGCTTCGACGCATCAGGGCCGACGACGAGGCCTTTGCCACCGGAACCATCGACCGGCTTCACGACGAGTTCGTCGAGTCGGTCGAGAACCTCTTCCAGGGCCTTTGGCTCTTCCAAACGCCACGTGTCGACGTTCTTCAACAGCGGCTCTTCACCGAGGTAGTAGCGAATGAGGTCGGGCACGTACGTGTAGACGAGCTTGTCATCGGCGACACCGTTGCCGACCGCGTTCGCGATCGTGACGTTGCCGAGGCGCGCTGCGAGCAGAATGCCGGGCGAGCCCAGCATCGAGTCGGCGCGGAACTGGCGCGGGTCCAGGTAGTCATCGTCAACGCGACGGTAGATCACGTCGACGCGGCGGGGTCCGCGGGTCGTGCGCATAAACACCTTGCCGCCGACACAGAACAGGTCGCGACCCTCCACCAGCTCGACACCCATGAGGCGCGCGAGCAGGGTGTGTTCGAAGTAGGCCGAGTTGTAGACGCCCGGGGTCAGCACGACGATGTTCGGGTCATCGACACCGTGCGGTGCCGCTGCCCGAAGCGATGCGAGCAACTTGTGCGGGTAGTCACCGACCGGGCGAATACGCATCGACACGAACAGCTCGGGCAGCGTCTGCGCCATCACCCGACGGTTCGAAATCACATAGCTCACACCACTCGGCACGCGCACGTTGTCTTCGAGCACCCGCATTTCGCCGTGCTCGTCGCGAATCAGGTCGATGCCGGAGACGTGAATGCGCACACCGTTGCTCGTGGGAATACCCGCCGCCTGGCGGTAGAAATACTGGCTCGACGCAATCAATCGCGCCGGAATCACACCATCGCGCACCGCGTTCTGGCGGCCGTAAACGTCGTCCAAGAATGCTTCGAGGGCCTTTACACGCTGTTTGATGCCCTGCTCGATGCGCGACCACTCGTCGTACTGAATGATGCGCGGCACCGCGTCGATCGGGAACGGCCGTTCCTCACCTGCAAAGTCGAACGTCACACCCTGCGCAAGATAAGACTTCGCCAGCGCATCGGTGCGGCCGCGCAAATCATCCTGCGTCATCTCCGCAAGCGTGCGATGCAATTCGGCATAGGGGGCGCGGGGTTTTGTCGTGTCGCCGTTCTCAAACATCTCATCGAACGCCGGCACACCGCCCACGGTGGTTCGCGGGGTGACTGCGTCATAACCGTCAAACAGATCTGCCATAAATGGAGCCTAATGCCTGCTGTCGGAAGCGCTTTCGAACGGCGCCAATGCGATGTGCGGGGCGGAACCACGTGGTTCTGCCCCGCACATCGCATTAGTTCCGCCCCCAGGTGTTCATCGGGTCGGGACAACTCCCTTGATAGCTGGGATCAGTCGTGAGGTCGAGCCCCGCTTCCAAAGCAAGATCGTAGATCGAGGTCGCAACTTGATCTACCAGTAATGAGTCCTCATAGACTGGGTAACTCGGCAACTCCGGTGGTGTGAGGCCGAGACTAACGAGGCAGCTGCGCGTCTGTTGTTGGGCCTCGTATTCGTTGCGTGCGAGCTCGGGCGTGAGCGGCGGGGCGGGGTCAATCCCAATGCGGTTCTGAATCAGGCAATCCTTGAGATCCCTCTTATATGACTCCCACTGCTCCGGCGGAACGTTTCCGGAGTAGCTCGTCGTACCTTCGGCCTTGAGATCCCAGCCATTTTCGCTGAGACATGCCATGAGCTTGGTGTTCGCCTCTTGCGGAGATATGTACGGCGCGTCCGGGTCAAATGTTGCAGAAGGGTCAGGTACCGGCCAACCGTCAGCTAGCCACAGGTCGAGATCGGCGTCGTAGGTGGCCTCCCCGTCGTAGGCGGTTGGACCACCCGAAGACATCGGCAGACCACTGTCTTCGGGCGTGGTTGCGGAGCAAGCCACGAGGGTAAGCCCGAAGACAGCGATCAGAACTCCAGATGTGAAGCGATTCAAACTACACCGGGTTCGGGCCACATACGATTCTCCTCTTTGAGCCGTCTTATCGATTGTGCCCCATGGTGACAAACCTGGGGGAGCAATGTCAAGATTTAGACATGATCGAGCAATCCGCTCGGTCTATGACGTAGTCTGCAACGCAACTAGGGAGACTAAAACGAAGCCTCAAGTAGGCTTCACGCAACGTCACGCGGCACGAGTGGATGAGGATGCATGACCAGGGGTAAACGAGCTGGGCAGGTAGTTTCGCGCGTTGTTGCTGGTGTTGTGTTGGTGATGGTGGGTGCGGCTGCGGCGTGGGCGGTGTTGACGGTTGTGAAGCCGGCTGAGGATCCGTTGACGGCGTCGCCGTTTACGTATGTTGGGGTGACGAGTGGTGAGGTTGGTTCGAGCATCAGCCTGAACACGGTGGCCGAGTGGACGCCCGTTCCGGTTGGTGAAAACCGTGCGCAGGGCGTCGTGACGTCGGTGGCTGTAGCCGCGGGCGATGAGGTTTCGCAGGGTGCCGTCTTGTATTTGGTTGATGAGCGGCCGGTCGTGATCGCGCAGGGTGCGGTGCCGATGTATCGCTCGATTGGTGAGAAATCTGTGGGCGCGGATGTCGCGCAGCTGCAGCAGATGCTTGCTGATCTGGGCCATTATGTCGCGCGTCAGACTATGTGGCAGGGGTAGTTAGTTGCTGAGGCAGCGCCCCTATTGAAAGGTCTGAATCATCATGAGTCGTCCCCCGACGATCCCGGCGGAGAAGAAGCTCCGCATTGTGTTG
>NZ_JBNTKF010000023.1:0-37904 GCF_050408675.1 Microbacterium daqui
ACGACGACCGAGCCGCCGCCTTGACGACCTGGCTCGACCACTACAACCTAGACAGGCACCACCTCGGCATCGGAGGCAAGACCCCCATCGACCGAATCAACAACGGTCGAGGTCAGTACAGCTAGGCGGCGTTCGGTTAGCCGACGGTGATCGTGGCTTTGTGCCGCACCGGGAAGTTGACGCTTGACGCGATGAAGCACCATTCGTGGGCATCGTGATGCGCGGCAAGCGCGTCGTCGATCATTGACTCATCGGCAACCGTCACGTGCGGGTGCAGCACCACTTCGCTGAAGTGACCGCCGTTGCCCTCCTGCACCATGGTTCCGGTCGCTTCATCACGGTAACTCGTGACAACGACGCCCCTCGTCACGCATGCGTGGAGGTAACTCAGTAGGTGACATTCGGCGAGCGCCGACATGAGGAGATCCTCGGGGTTCCACCGCGTGGGGTCACCGCGAAACGGACGATCGGCTGAGGCGAGAAGGTCGGGCTTGCCGGCGACTTCGAGCGTGACACTGCGGGCGTAGTCGCGGTAGCCGCTCGTGCCGGTTCCGTTGTTTCCCGTCCACGTTGCCGTGGCGGTGTAGTGGTGCTCAGCCATGCGCCTAGTTTGGCACGGTGCGCGCGTTAGGCTTGATGTTGTGTCTGAAACATTTGCCGTAACCGAAGCTGTTGAACTCGCCGTTGTGGAACGGAGCGGATTCGCCGAGTCGCGTCATGCGGGCTCCGCGGTCGTGCTCTCCCCCGATGGCGAGATTCTGGCGTCGTACGGCAACATCACCGCTCCCGTGCTACCGCGCTCGAGCATGAAGCCGCTGCAGTCGCTTGCGTGCGCCACGGCGGGCCTGGAGCTCACCGGCGAAGCACTCGCGCTGTCGACGGCATCGCACTCCGGCACCGACCGCCACGTTGAGGTGGTGCGCTCGATGCTGCAGTCGGTGGGCTTGACCGAGGATGACCTCGAGTGCCCCGTCGCTTACCCCAGCGACACCGACGCCTACGCGCACATGCTGCGTGATGCGCTGCCGCAGGCTCGCGTTCGCATGAACTGCTCGGGCAAGCACGCCGCGATGCTGATGACGTGCGTTGCCAACGAATGGCCCACCAAGGGCTACCTTGACCCGCAGCACCCGCTACAGGTTCACACGCGTGAACTCATTGAGCGTCTCACGGGCGAAAAGATGACGATCACCGCAGTCGACGGATGTGGCGCTCCGGTATACGGCATGAGTCTGCACGGCCTTGCTCGCGCGCTGCACCGCATCGGCACGGCAAGCGAGCGGTCGCCGTTCGCAATGTACCGTTCGGCCGGCGCGCTCGTGCGCGCTGTTCGCGAGAACCCGTGGGCAATTTCCGGCCCGGGCCGTGACGACGCGATCGCGATTGAAACGCTCGGTGTCTTCTCGAAGGTTGGCGCTGAGGGCGTTCAGGTGATGGTCGCCCCGAACGGCACGACCGTGGCCCTGAAGATGGTCGACGGTAACCCGCGTGCGAACTCGATCGTGGCCGCCACGCTGCTGGCCCGTGCTGGCGCATGCACCGACGCGCAGATCGCGGACCTGGAAGCGGCTCTCAACCTTGACGTGCTCGGCGCTGGCCAGCCCGTCGGACGCATTCGCGTCACCGCCGCCGCAGCTTAAGCAGAGGTTTCCTCCCCCCGCTCAACGGTCGGGGGTGGCAAGGCGGACGCGGCGGGGGCGGGTGCCTGTGCGGAACTCCCACCAGCGGCCGGGGCGGGCAAACGGCGGGGCGGCGCGCTCTCCGGTCAGAAGGCGAACGTCTGCGAGGCATTCGGCGGCGATAACGAGGGTGCCGGAGTTGCGGAGCAGTTCGAGGGTTGCCCAGGCTCGTTGGAACTGTTCCGGGTCGCCCACAAAGATGGTGCGATCGATCGTTTCTTGATCATTCGTCTGCGCCTCACTAACGGGGACAAACTTCCACCCCGCTCCCCACTCGTCGCGCAGTGCCGCCACGTGTTGTTGTGCCCCGCGCGCCACGAGCCCCACGGGGCCCGTTCGCGGACGAAACTCCGGTGCCGAATCAGACAACGGCACTGCTGGCTGCGGTGAGGGCAACGCAAACTGCACTTCGGCACCGGCCATGAGCGCGCGGCCGGGAGGTTTGCGCGGGTCGTGATCGGTTGAGGTTCCGCCCGCCGCAATGTGATCAAGCTTGCTGGGTACCGCAAGGAGCACCCGCCCGGGAAGAAGGTCGGCGATCCGAGACAAAACACCGGACGCCCGCTGCGCGGTGAGTACCCAGGTTTGGCTCCGAGAGCCCGCTGCGCGCACGAGCTGTTCGAGCCGTTCGCTCGCTTCGCGGGTAAAGGGCTCGGGCCAACCAGCGAGTGCGGCATCGACGTCATCCCACACCACGAGCGACGCCGGCAACATCGCCAGCGACTCGAGGCGGTCCCACGCGAGCTCAAGGTCAGCCGGAATACGAACGGTGTCAGGGTGACTCTGCACCAGCAGGTCGACCAGTGACGTCTTGCCGCTCCGCGGCCCACCCAGCACCCACCAGCCGCGTTCGACACCCGGCTCGATCACGACCGGCACCCGCCGGAGATTTTCGGTGTCATCGGCGACGCCCACAGCAATACCGCGTGCGGGCGTGGGCAGGTCAGCCACCGTCACTTGCGGCGGTAGCGGCTCCCACCACGATTCTTCCCGCACCGCACGTGGGTATCGCGCGACCAACCGCGTGATGTCCTCGGGCGAGCTCAGCGCACTCCGGAACCGCTGCGGCACCGCATCGGCCGCGCGGCGCACAAACGCGACACCCTTGCCTTCAACCCCACCGCTGATTTGAGCAGCGTCATCTGCCCCGATGATGGTGCGGGCATCGGTCGCGTCAGTGACCCGCAACGCGATGCGCAACGGGGTGTTTGCGAGCGTGGCATCACGAATGGTTCCGGCGACGCGCTGTGCGCCCAGAACGAGGTGCATGCCCAGCGCACGCCCACGGGCCGCGATATCGGTGAAGACGGCGTCGAGTTCGGGCAATTGCCGTAGCATCGCCGCGAACTCATCGACGATGATGACGAGGCGTGACAGACTCACCCTCTCATCGGTGATGTCGCGGGCACCGACAGACGCGATCGCGCTCTCGCGACGCCGAATCTCAGCCTGCAGGCTCAGCACTGCTCGCCGCGCCAGCGCTCCGTTCAGGTCGGTGAGAATACCGGTGACGTGAGGCAGCACGAGCAACGGATCAAACGCCGTGCCGCCCTTGAAATCAGCCAGCAGTAGCGTCACTTCGTCAGGTGTGTACGCCTCACACAGGGCGAGCGCCCAGCTCACCAGCAATTCGCTCTTACCCGACCCCGTGGTTCCGACCACCACGGCGTGTGGCCCGTCGGTCACGATGTCGAGCGTGACGGGCGCGGTGCCCGAGCGACCGATCGTGACCGGAAGTTCGCGATGCGCGACGCCTGGATGCTGCGCCAAATCGGCGAAGTGGACGATGGATTCGATCGTGCGTGATTCATCAGCCTTCGCCGCCAGCGCCTGCGCGAACGCCGCTGCTTGCGAGCGCGAGAGAGCTTCGGAACACACGTCGTGCTGCAGCGAATCACGGCCGACCGTGCCTCGCAGATCGGCGCCAACTTCGATGACGGTGCGACACCCGGCGGGCAGGGCGTCTGCGGGACGACACCAGCTCAGTGACAACGCCGACGGAACCGGATCGGTGGCCGCAATCGCCAGCACACGCTCGGCGTTCGAGTACCGTACGTGCGGGAGCGCCGTCATCCACTCCTCGGCATGATCGCCCAGCACGAGCCGCAATGCGTCGGGGGCATGCGTGCAGCAGGCTTGCACCACGAGTGCCCGTAGCACGGCTTTCGCCACGAGCGGCTCGCCCCGCACACAAATGCCGCCATCGAGCGGCAACACGAGCGGCGCGCCCTGCAACGCCATCGCATAGCTACGCAGCTTCTGCGCCTCCTCCCCCTCAACACCGCGCGCCACATCAAGGCTCAGCCCCATGGTTCCGGAGCCCACCACCACCGTGCCCTCGCGCTGCGGATGCACCCGCCAGAACTCTTCTTCGCGCTCCGCCAGTCGCGCCACGTCGGGGTGCGTGTGCCAACGAATATCGCGTTCGGTGGCGTGCTGCGCATCGATCTGCGTTGTCACCTCAGCAACCGCCCGACGAATCTGCTTGCGATAGCGCCGCTCGTCGGCGCGCTTGCCGCGAGCCGCGTCCATCATCGTCGCGACCAGCATGATCGGCCCGAGCGCCGCAAACATGAGGGCAATCACGGACTGCGTGAGCGCGTACATACCGACGCCGCCGAGAATCGGAACCACGGCGGCAGCGAGCGGGATCGCAGAGCGCTTGCGCGGTGCGGGTGGCGCCGGAAGCGTCAGCGGCGCGTCTGCTGTCGGCTGTGGTGACGTGAGGACATAACTCATGCCTCCATCGTGCGACGCGGCAACAACGGCGGGCGGCGAATCCGGTGGCGCGGGGAGAACCCGCGAGAACTACTCGGCTGTGGAGGAACGCGTGACGTCAACGACGATGAGCGTCACATTGTCGCGGCCACCGTTTTCGAGTGCGGCCTTCAGCATCGCGTCAACAGCGTCGCGCGGGTCAGGGTTCTGCGCCAAAAAGTGGCCGATGCCGTAATCGGTGAGTTCTTTCGTGAGCCCGTCAGAGCAGATCACGAAGCGGTCGCCATCAACAATTTCGACGCGAACGTAGTCGGGTGACACGCTTTCACTCGGCCCGACGGCACGAGTAATGACGTTGCCGTACGGGTGATTCTCTGCCTCTTCTGCGCTCAGGCGGCCAGCTGCCATCAGCTCTTGCACAACAGAGTGATCCGTCGTGAGCTGAGTGAGTCCGCCGTCACGAAGCAGATAGACCCGGGAGTCACCAATGTTGAGGGTGACCCATGACTCGGTGGCAGCGTCAGTATCGAGGTAAATACCCGTCAGCGTTGTTCCGGTGCCTTCATCGGTCGTTTCCGGATGCGCCGCAATGTCAGCAACAGCTTTTGTCAGGGCCTTTTCAATCGTGATGGGCGATACTTCACCCTTTTTCACCATTGCGCGCAAGCGATCGACGGTGCTTGCCGAGGCAATCTCGCCGCCAATGTGGCCGCCCATGCCGTCGGCGACGACGAACAGCGGAAACGCGGTGAGGAAGGCGTCTTGGTTTGACTCGCGTCGGCGACCCGTGTCTGTGGTTCCGTACCACGACAGCGTGACCTCATCGCCACTAGCGAGCGTCAAGCTCTGGGTTGCGGTTGCGTCAACGGCGTTGGCCACGGCCGAAACCCCCATACATAGTGTTGCCAGCGCGGGACTGCACCGGTGTACTAATCCTAAAGGACACGCCGGGCGCGCGTCCGTAACGACGTGGGGATTGGGGACAGTTTTGTTGTCACCCAGTCACGAGCTGCCACTCGTGCTCCCCCGCTGTCAGCTCCACGCCGTGCTGCGCCGCCCAATCAAGCAGGTCTGCCGCCGATGACAGCACCGGCTCCGACTCGGCCAACACGCGCACCAGGGCGCCCTTCGCGTGCTTGTTGAAGTGGTTCAGCGCGCGCACTTCCCCGCCCTCACCACGCGTGACCACGCGCACGAACGCCGACGGCGTTCCTGCAGGCACCGATCCGAGCGCAACATACGCTTCGCTACGAAGATCAAGCACAAATGGTGCCTGCTCAGCAGCCAGCGCGGTCGTGACGGCTTCGTTCCAATGCTTCTTCATCGGCGTGAGGCCAGGAAGTCGCACACCGGCTCCGAGCCGATACGAGGGAATAGCGTCTGCCGCACCCACAAGGCCGAACGGTGCCGAGTGAATCAATACGTGTTCCGCAAGCCACGAACGCGCGGACTCCGACAGCGACTCCGCATCCAACGCATCAAACAACACCCCGGTGTAGCGGTCCATCGCAGGCATCGTCGGCGACGCCCACAGCGCCGCATTGGTCGCAACCTCGCCCAGCTGGCGCGGCGATAGCTTGAGAACGCGCGCGGTTTCGCTCTCGTCAGCGCTCAGCGCGACGAGAGCATCAAGCGCAGCGCGACGTTGTGGCTCCAATGAAGGCAACCGCAGTTTCGCGAGATCTAGTGGGGCTCCGGAACCATCGGGACGCTTGGTTTCGGAGGGCGGAAGAAGAATCAGCATGGCTTACCTTGTGATGCAAAAAGCCGCCCACCGGATACCCGGCGGGCGGCTTTTTGACTAGTCAATCAGGAGACGAGTGCGGCGTGGCCAGCAACAATCGTGACGGTGGAACCCTCCATGGAGAGGAATCCGTCCTTCGCGGTAGCCGTAACCTTTTCGCCGGCGGAGGTGGTGATACGCACCTGACCTTCGGCGAGGATTGCCAGCACAGGCTCGTGGCCGGTCATGAACCCGATTTCGCCTTCGACGGTCTTAGCGACGACCAGCGACGCCTCTCCCGTCCAGACCTCTGCGTCAGCAGAGACGAGGCTCACGTTGAGGGCCATCTCAGCCGTTCTCCTTCTGGATCTTCGCCCACTGCTCTTCGACGTCGGAGATGCCACCGACGTTGAAGAATGCCTGCTCGGCTACGTGGTCAAACTCACCCTTGACGATAGCGTCGAACGACTCGATGGTCTCTTTGATCGGAACCGTCGAACCCTCAACACCGGTGAACTTCTTCGCCATGTAGGTGTTCTGCGAGAGGAACTGCTGGATGCGACGTGCACGTGCCACGACGATCTTGTCTTCTTCAGAGAGCTCGTCGACACCGAGGATGGCGATGATCTCCTGGAGCTCCTTGTTCTTCTGCAGGATCTGCTTGACAGCGGTTGCCACACGGTAGTGGTCGGCACCGATGTAACGCGGGTCGAGGATACGCGACGTCGAGGTCAGCGGATCCACAGCCGGGTACAGACCCTTCGACGCGATCTCACGGCTGAGCTCGGTCGTTGCGTCAAGGTGCGCGAACGTCGTAGCCGGTGCCGGGTCGGTGTAGTCATCAGCAGGAACGTAAATTGCCTGCAGCGACGTAATCGAGTGACCGCGCGTCGAGGTGATGCGCTCCTGGAGCACACCCATCTCGTCAGCAAGGTTGGGCTGGTAGCCCACGGCCGAAGGCATGCGGCCCAGCAGGGTCGAAACCTCAGAACCTGCCTGCGTGAAGCGGAAGATGTTGTCGATGAAGAGCAGAACGTCCTGGCCCTGCACATCACGGAAGTACTCAGCCATGGTGAGTGCCGACAGTGCAACGCGCAGACGCGTTCCCGGCGGCTCATCCATCTGGCCGAAGACAAGGGCCGTCTTGTCGAAGACGCCTGCTTCTTCCATTTCGTGGATCAGGTCGTTACCCTCACGGGTACGCTCACCAACACCGGCGAACACGGACACACCACCGTGGTCCTGTGCGACGCGCTGAATCATTTCCTGGATAAGGACGGTCTTACCGACACCTGCACCACCGAACAGACCGATCTTTCCACCCTGAACGTAGGGGGTCAGCAGGTCGATGACCTTGATACCGGTCTCGAACATGGTGGTCTTCGACTCAAGCTGGTCGAAGGCGGGTGCCTTGCGGTGGATGCCCCAACGCTCGGTGACCTCGATGGTCTCGCCGGGAGCGAGGTTCAGAACCTCACCCGTTGCGTTGAACACCTTTCCCTTGGTGACGTCACCGACCGGAACCATGATCGGCTCACCGGTGTCGCGCACCTCCTGGCCGCGGACAATGCCGTCGGTAGGCTTCAGGGCGATGGCACGAACGAGATCGTCGCCGAGGTGCTGCGCAACCTCGAGCGTGATCTCAGTCGACTCTTCGCCGATCGTGATGGTGGTCTTGAGTGCGTTGTAAATGCCGGGAATCGAGTCGTGCGGGAACTCGATATCGACAACCGGTCCCGTAACGCGTGCGACGCGCCCGACGACCGCAGTCTGAGCTGCCGTGGCGGTGTCAGTCATGGTCTTCTCTTTCGTGATGGTCTTTAGGACGCCAGAGCGTCCGCGCCGCCGACGATCTCGGCGATCTGCTGCGTAATCTCTGCCTGGCGCGCGTTGTTGCGGAGGCGGGTGTAGTCCGTGATGAGCTTGTCTGCGTTGTCACTTGCCGACTTCATCGCCTTCTGCGTGGCGGCGTGCTTTGCAGCAGCCGACTGCAGGAGCGCGTTGTAGACGCGGCTCTGGATGTAGACAGGCAGGATCGAGTCGAGAACCTGGTCAGCATCCGGCTCGAATTCGTACAACGGGTACACCTGAGTCGACGCAGCTTCTGCTTCGTCGGCCTCCACGATCTCCAACGGGAGAAGGCGGACGTTCTCAGGCGACTGCGTCATCATGCTGACGAAGCGGTTGTAAACGAGGTGAATCTCGTCGACGCCGCCGTCAGCGTAGTCCTTGCGGAACGAGTCGAGGATGGCTGCCGAAATCGCTTCGGCAGTCTCAAACGCGGGGTTATCAGTGTCACCAACCCAGTCGGCTTCCCAGTCCATTTTGCGGAACTGGAAGTAACCGACGGCCTTGCGACCAACGAGGTAGTACACCACCTCGCGCCCCTGCTCCTTGAGCATTTCAGCGACCTCGAGAGCCTCGCGGAGGATCTGCGAGTTGAACGCGCCGGCCAGGCCGCGGTCTGCCGTGAAAACCACGACCGCAGAGCGGCGGATCTGCTCGGGCTCACGAGTCAGCGGGTGATCGACGTTGGAGTTAGTGGCCACGGCGGAAACGGCACGCGTCACGGCCCGCGCGAAAGGCGAGGCCGCGCGAACGCGGGCCATGGCCTTCTGGATGCGCGAAGCCGCGATGAGTTCCATCGCCTTCGTGATCTTCTTCGTGGTCTGAGCAGAAGAGATCTTCTGCTTGTAGACCCGGAGTTGAGCGCCCATTATCGTTTCTTTCCGCCCGGCTTACGCCCGGCGACCCTTGACGATCTGCTCCTGGTTCACGTCTTCAGCGTTTGCTGCGTCGTGCTCTTCACGGCCGAGACCGTCAATTGCCTGACCCTTGCCACCGTTGAACTCAAGGATGAACTTGTCGGTCACGGTGTTGAGCTCGTCAACCGTTGCATCATCGAGAACGTTGGTCTCACGCAGACGCGTCAGGATCTCGGTGTTGCGGCGAACGTAGTCCAGCAGCTCGCGCTCGAAGGGAAGAACATCTTCAACTTCGATCGTGTCGAGTTTGCCATTGGTACCAGCCCAGATCGAAACGACCTGCTCTTCAACCGGGTACGGCGAGTACTGCGACTGCTTGAGGAGCTCGGTTAGGCGGGCACCACGTGCCAGCTGGCGACGCGAAGCTGCGTCGAGGTCCGATGCAAACATCGCGAATGCCTCGAGTGAGCGGTACTGAGCCAGCTCAAGCTTCAACGTACCGGAGACCTTCTTGATCGACTTCACCTGAGCATCACCACCAACACGCGAAACCGAGATACCCACGTCAACGGCGGGACGCTGGTTAGCGTTGAAGAGGTCCGACTGGAGGAAGATCTGGCCGTCGGTGATCGAAATCACGTTGGTCGGAATGTATGCGGAGACGTCGTTTGCCTTGGTCTCGATGATCGGAAGACCGGTCATGGAACCCGCGCCCAGCTCGTCCGAGAGCTTTGCACAACGCTCGAGCAGACGCGAGTGCAGGTAGAAGACGTCACCCGGGTAAGCCTCACGACCCGGCGGACGACGAAGGAGGAGCGAAACGGCGCGGTAAGCCTCAGCCTGCTTCGACAGGTCATCGAAGATGATGAGGACGTGCTTGCCGCCGTACATCCAGTGCTGACCAATGGCAGAGCCCGTGTAGGGAGCCAGGTACTTGAAGCCGGCCGGGTCAGACGCGGGAGCTGCGACGATCGTCGTGTACTCCATGGCGCCAGCCTCTTCCAGCGCGCCCTTAACCGAGGCGATGGTCGAGCCCTTCTGACCGATTGCGACGTAGATGCAGCGAACCTGCTTGTTAACGTCGCCCGATTCCCAGTTGGCCTTCTGGTTGATGATGGTGTCGATCGCGATAGCGGTCTTACCGGTCTGGCGGTCACCAATGATGAGCTGACGCTGGCCACGGCCAACGGGGATCATCGCGTCGATTGCCTTGATACCGGTCTGCATCGGCTCGTGAACCGACTTACGCTGCATAACGCCCGGAGCCTGAAGCTCAAGCGCGCGGCGTCCTTCGGATGCGATGTCGCCAAGACCGTCGATCGGCTGACCCAGCGGGTCAACGACGCGGCCGAGGTAGCCGTCGCCGACGGGAACGGAGAGGACTTCACCCGTGCGGGTGACTTCCTGTCCTGCTTCAATACCCGAGAATTCGCCGAGCACAACAACACCGATCTCGTTCTCGTCCAGGTTCTGGGCGAGGCCGAGGGTGCCGTCTGCGAAGCGAACGAGCTCGTTAGCCATGACGCCGGGCAGGCCCTCAACGTGGGCGATGCCGTCGGCAGCGTCAACGACGGTGCCGACTTCGGTCGCCGCAGCGCCTGCGGGCTCGTAGGCGGCGACGAAATCTTTCAGCGCGTCACGGATGACGTCGGGGCTGATGGAGAGGTCTGCCATTGTCTTCCTTCGTTTTGTGGGGCTTGACGCCCCGAAATTCTCCGCTTTCGCGGGAAGTCGTATTAGCCTGCGAGCTTCTGGCGCAGGTCCTCGATGCGCGACGAAATCGTGCCATCGATGACGTCATCTGCAATCTGCACACGCAGACCACCGACGACGGCGGAGTCGATTACGACGTTGAGCGAAACGCGCCCGCCGTAGCTCTTGGACAGAGCGGCCGTGAGGCGCTCCTGCTGCTCAGCTGCCAGCGGCGAAGCGGACGTCACCGTAGCGACAACTCCTCCACGCTGCTGTGCGACCAGACGCATCGCGTGCGAAAGCATTGCGCGCACGCGGCGACCACGCGGGTCCTGCACCAGCGCCGAGACGATCGAAGTCGTCGCGTCGCTGGCCTTGCCAGCGAGGAGCTTGCTGATGAGCTCGCCCTTCGCGTCGTTTGCACCCAGGCGCGAGCCGAGGGCAAGTTCAAGGTCAGGGTTCTCCGCGATGAGGCGGGTGACCGAGAAGAGCTCGCCTTCGAGGTCGACTCCCTCTGCGGCGCGCGATGCCGCGCGCACGCCGAGGTCTTCGATACCTGCGACGAGGTCATCTGCGTTCGACCAGCGCTGCGATACCGCTGCCGTCAGTGCCGCAACCGTTGCCGGCTGGAACTGAGCGCCAAAGACGGTTGCAACGACCTGCGAACGCGACTCGACCGAAGCGGTGGGGTCAGCAAGCGCTCCGCCCAGCTGCTTCGAGGATCCGAGAACCTTAGCGGCTGCGAACAGCTCGTTTGCGGTCTGCAGATCAACGGTCTGCGCGTCGAGAGCTACTGCTGACGCCGCGAGTGCCTGAGTGGTAGCGCTACCCATTATCGGGTTGCCTTCTCAGAGGCCTCGAGGTCAGCCAGGAAGCGGTCTACGACGCCCTGAGCCTTCTTGTCGTCGCCGAGCGTTTCGCCGATGACGTTACCTGCGAGGTCAAGAGCGAGCGTGCCGACCTCGCTACGGAGCGAAACGAGAGCGGTCTGACGCTCCGCCTCGATCTGTGCGTGAGCCGTGGCCTGGATGCGAGCTGCCTCAGTGGTAGCCGATTCCTTAGCCTCTGCAACGATCTTCTTGCCGTCTTCGCGTGCCGAGTCGCGGATGTCTCCCGCTTCCTTGCGCGCGCTAGCGAGCTGAGCCGTGTACTCCTCCAGCGCGGCTTCCGCCTGGCGCTGAGCTTCGTCGGCCTTGGCAATGTTGCCTTCGATGGCAGCCGAGCGTGCATCAAGCAGCGCGGCCATCTTCGGGAGAGCAACCTTCCAAACAACGAAGAGGATGATCACGAAGCAGACGGCCGACCAGATGATGTCGTACCACGCGGGGATCAGCGGGTTAGGCGCTGCTTCCTCTGCGGCCAGGACAAGAGCGTTAAGCATCCTGTCTCCTTACCTGTCTGAAGTCGAGTGAAATTACGCGGCGAAGATGAAGTGCGTGGCGATACCGATGAAGGCGAGTGCCTCGGTGAAGGCGATACCGATCCACATCATGACCTGCAGGCGACCCTGCAGCTCAGGCTGACGTGCAACACCCTCGATCGTCTTGCCGACGACGATACCCACACCGATAGCGGGGCCGATTGCCGCGAGGCCGTAGCCCACGGTCGAGATCGAGCCGGAGACTTCAGCGAGAACCGTAGTTGCGTCCACGGGGTTTTTCCTTTCGTTGGGAGGAACGGCTTATGCCGCTCCGCTCAGTGCTCTTCCGCGACTGCGAGCTGGATGTAGACCGCAGTCAGGATCGTGAAGACGTACGCCTGGAGGAAGGCCACCAGGATTTCAAAGAGGGTGTAGGCGAAACCGGCTGCCAGCGTACCGACACCGAGAATCGGGAACCATGACCCTGCAGAGAAGAAGAAGAAGTGCGTCGCTGCAAAGAACAGAACGAGCATCAGATGACCGACGATCATGTTCATCAGAAGACGCAGCGTCAGCGTGACGGGGCGGATGATGAACGTCGAGATGAACTCGAGCGGCGTCACGATCAGGTACAGCGCCTTGGGCACACCCGCCGGGAACAGCGAGTTCTTGACGAAGCCACCGGGGCTCTTCTTGACACCCGCGTAGATGAACGTCACGTAGGAGATCACCGCGAGCAACAGCGGAACCGCGATGATCGAGGTGCCGGCGATGTTCATGAAGGGGATCACACCGGTGAGGTTCATGAACAGGATCATGAAGAACATCGTGGTGAGGATGGGAAGGAAGCGGTTGCCGTCCTTCTTACCCAGGAGGTCGTGCGCGATGTTGACGCGGACGAAGTCAAGGCCCATTTCGACAATCGACTGGAAGCGGCCGGGAACGACGCGCATCTTGCGAGTGCCAAGAACCAGCAGCAACACGACAACAGCGGTTGCGAAGAACTGGATCAGGTGAATGCGGGTAATAACCAGCTCACCGATTTGGAAGACCGGCGCAGGGAAGAATTCCCAAATCGACGGTGAGTGGAAGCCATCGCCTTCAGCGGCGGCAGCGGCGATAAGACTCGCGGCGTGGTTCAACGGTGCGGCTCCAACTTCGGGGCAACAGACAGGTGCTGCGACGATGGGTGAGACTGGATCATCCCGGCTCAGGTCGCATGCAGAGCAGTGCGCACAGCCGAGGGGAACTCTCCTACCCTAGCAATAGTTCGTAATTCTCACGAATCGAGAGGGATATTAATTGCCCTCTTTTGGTGATGAATTTGTGTCATCAATTTCTTCTCGGTTTGAGCGCTGGACGACGTCGTTTTCTTCGTTGTCGTCAGCGACCGTTTCGGGCAGGGCAATCTCAATCGGGATGCGCATTTTCTGCATCACAATGACGTCCACGATGAGCGACGCGAGCACCGTCACGACGAGGGCGACGTAGAAGATCTGGCTGTGCAGCCACGGCTGGTCTTTGATCAGGAAGAATCCGACCAGGAAGATCACGAACTTCACGAGCCAGCCACCCAGCACAATGGCGAAGAACAGCGTGGCGTAGAGGTCGGTTCCGTTCCACCGGTTGGCAATCAGAATCGATGCTCCGGTGATCGCGAGGAAGATAAAGCCGAAGAGCACGCCAGCGACGACGCTCCACATGCCGTCTTGCGACGCCAACAGGTAGCCGATGATGCCACCAATGACCGCGATGAGAGCGTTAACGATGCCACCAACGATCAGGGTCATTCGCAGAACGGGGTTACTGGCGACGGGGGCTGGGGCGTTCATGAGGCGTCCTCCATGTCGGGCGCGGGGATCTGGCGGCGGCGCGAGGGAATGATCGTGACGACGAGGCAAGCGAGGATTCCGACGACTCCGAAGATGACGCCAACCCACCACAGCCCCGGCCAACGATCACGGGTCGCGATGTACATGAGCAGGACAGACAGGCAAACGACTGCCGTCCATGCATAGAAAATCAATACCGCTTCCATGGCGGTGTGGCCATGGTCAAGCATGCGGTGGTGTAAGTGCTTGCGGTCGGGCGAGAACGGCGACTTGCCCGCTCGCAAACGACGCAATATGGCGAGCCCAAAGTCGGTGAGCGGGAGCATCACGACAACGATCGGCAACAGAATCGGGATGAAGGCACCGATGAGCTGCGACTCCCCCAGCTTGTCATCGCTGATCGCGTCGCTGAGCGCCTCCGGGTTTGCTTCGCCCGTGATCGCAATCGCACTGGTTGCCATCAGCAGACCCAGCAGCAGTGCGCCCGAGTCTCCCATGAACAGGCGTGCGGGGCGCCAGTTCAGCGGCAGGAAGCCAATACACGCACCAATGATCGCGGCGGCGATAAAGGTGGCGAGTGACGAGTTCGTTGATGTGCCGAAGTCACGCACAAACATGTACGAGTACAGAAAGAACACGACATTCGAGATCAGCACGACGCCCGCGACGAGGCCGTCCAGGCCATCGATGAAGTTCACCGCGTTCATCACCACAACGATGACGATCACCGTGAGTCCAAAGAGAACCCAGTTCGACAGCAGAGTGATGCCACCCAACGGCAGGTAATAGATCTGCAGGCCGCCGTAGGCGATGATGCTCGCGGTGATGAACTGTGCCGCCAGCTTGATCATCCAGTCGAGATCCCAGAGATCATCGGCGATACCGACCAGCACGATGAGGGTCGAAGCGATCACGATGGCCCAAATGGCCGTCGGCTTCTCCCAGAAGATGTCAAAAAACGGAACCTGGCTGGAGATTGCGATGGCGACCATGATGCCGACAAACATCGCAATACCGCCGATGCGCGGTGTTGGCGTCGTGTGAACGTCGCGTTCGCGGATGCCGGGGTAAATCTTGAAACGGTGACTTAAGTGCCACACCACCCACGCCACGATGAAAGTCACCGCGGCGGTCAGGATGACGATGAAAAGGTACTGCCTCAAGATGTGCCGCCGGTTTCGGGTTCCGCAGGTGCGGGATCCGGCTCCAACACATCTCCCAGCACATCGCGCAGCTGCGCGCGCGTGATTCCGCCTTCGCGCAGAACGCGAACGACGCGCTCAGCTTCACCACCGCCGACAAGTTGCGTCGCGTCGATGATGGTCGAGCTCATACCGGCTCCAGCCTCACCGCCATCGAGATACACCCCGATGCTGTCAGCGAGCATGTTTTGCGCCTCGACGATCGTGTTGGCGGCGGGCTGGCCGGTCAGATTCGCACTAGAAACAGCGAGCGGACCGGTCTCCTGCAACAGTTCGCGAGCGATCGTGTTGTCGGGCATACGCACAGCGACGGTGCCCTTCGTGTCACCCAGGTCCCACGTCAGTGACGGTTGTGCGGGCAGAACGATAGTGAGGGCGCCAGGCCAGAAACGCTCAACGAGAGCGCTCACTTCGGCCGGAACTTCCGCAACCAGTGCGCGCATCGCGTCCGTGGTTCCGACCAATACTGGCGGTGGCTGGTTGCGGCCTCGACCCTTCGCCTCCAGGAGGCGTTTCACCGCGGCCGGCGAAAAAGCATCAGCACCGACGCCGTACACGGTGTCGGTGGGCAAGACGATGAGCTCACCGCGGGCAATCGTCGTGCGCGCGGCACGCATTGCAGGCAGGAGCTGGGAGGCATCGAGGCAGTCAAAGACAGAAGACATGACCTCGCCATTCTAGGGCGCGCGGCTGGCTATTACGGGTGAACGGCAGTGGTGACGCGATCGCGCATCGTGAGGTCTTGGTGCGTTGCCGCTGCCATCCAGCCGTCTTTCGTCAAGATTTCGCGAATATCCGCGCCCTGCCACTCGCCGTGTTCGAGCACAATTGTCGATCCGGCGTGGCCGAGCCGCAGGCCCACACCGCTGATGACGCGAATGTCATCGAGCCCATCAGCGCCGCTGTACAGCGCCTCTTTCGGGTCGTACAGTCGCACCTCGAGATCACGCGGAATCGCGTCGGCAGGCACGTAGGGCGGGTTCGACGCGATCACCGCGACGGTGCCAGCAAGATCGTCAAGGGCGTCGACAAAGCTCCCGTTGCGCAGCTCCAGGTTGGTGGCGCCCACGTGCGCAACATTCTTCGCCGCCCATGCGTGTGCGTCGACCGAACGCTCCACGGCGACCACGCGGGAGTGCGGAACCTCGGTGGCCATTGCGAGAGCGATGGCGCCGGAGCCGGTGCCGAGGTCGACGGCGATGGGCTCAGGCGCGGCGACCGCCCACAACGCGTCAATCGCGTATTGCGCCACGATTTCGGTCTCCGGCCGCGGCACGAAAACACCGGGCCCCACGAGAAGCTCCATGTAGCGGAACGGTGCGGAACCAGTGATGTGTTGCAGAGGTTCGCGTGCGGCACGGCGGGTGATGACGGCGGCAAAAGCGTCACGCTCGGCGTCACTCAGCACGTGGCCCAGCGTCTCTTTCAGCTGGATGTCCCCGCGAGACGTGTCGAGCACGTGCGCCAACAGCAGTGCGGCGTCAACAGCGGGGTCGGCGACGCCCGCCGCGGTGAGGGTTTCACGGGCCGCCGCCAGCACGGCGGGTACGGTCGCATCGGGGGCAGGCTGTTCAGACATCTCCCCCAGTTTACGGGCGCGGCACCCGCGACCTCAGCCCATGGTTCCGCGGATCGGCTGCCTCGACCTGACGCAATTCGTCACATCCCTACCTCCCGCTCAGCGAGACAGCCTATTCTGAACGCGCATTTGACGACGCCACGAAAGGGCAATCATGGCTGGAATCCACGCCGACATCACCACGGCATTCGGCAACACCCCGCTCGTTCGCTTGAACGCGGTCACCGAGGGCGTCGGAGCAACCGTGCTCGCGAAGCTCGAGTTCTACAACCCCGGGTCGTCTGTGAAGGACCGCCTCGGTATTGCGCTCGTAAATGCGGCTGAGGCTTCGGGTGAACTCAAGCCCGGCGGCACGCTGGTCGAATCGACGTCGGGCAACACGGGCATCGCGCTCGCCCTCGTCGGCGCTGCACGGGGCTACCGCGTGATTCTGACGATGCCGGCGTCGATGTCGAAGGAGCGTCGCCTGCTGCTCAAGGCGTTCGGCGCCGAGCTCGTGCTGACCGACCCGACGAAGGGCATGACGGGCGCCGTCGAAGAGGCGAAGCAGATCGTTGCCAACACCCCGGGTGCCGTGTGGGCACGCCAGTTTGAGAACGAGGCGAACCCGGCGATTCACCGCGCCACGACCGCAGAAGAGATTCTGCGCGACACCGAGGGCAACGTTGACATTTTTGTTGCGGGCATCGGAACCGGTGGCACGATCACGGGTGTGGGTCAGGTGCTGAAGGAGAAGGTTCCGGGCATTCAGGTCGTCGCTGTTGAGCCCCAAGACTCGCCGGTGCTCAGCGAAGGCCACCCCGGTCCGCACAAGATTCAGGGCATCGGCCCGAACTTCGTACCCGAAATTCTTGACCGCGGCGTGCTGGACGAGGTTGTTCCGGTTGAGTTCGATGACGCGCTGCGCGTCGCTCGCGAGGTTGCGGCACGTGAGGGCCTGCTCGTCGGCATGTCGTCTGGCGCGGCCATTTGGGCGGCACTCGAGGTGGCCAAGCGCCCGGAAAACGCCGGCAAGACGATCGTTGTGATTGTTCCCGACACGGGCGAGCGATACCTCTCCACGGCCCTGTTTGAGGATTTGCGCGAAGATTAATGCATGAGCATTCTTTCTCGACTTCGTGAAGACCTGCGGGCCGCGAAATTACGCGACCCTGCGGCACGAAACGGGGTCGAGATTGCGATTCTGTACCCCGGGTTGCATGCGATTTGGGCGCACCGTGTCAACCACTGGCTGTGGCAACGCAACGTACGGTTTCTCGCACGCGCGGGCTCGCAGTTTGCCCGCTTCTTGACGGGCATTGAGATTCACCCCGGCGCAACCATTGGCCGCCGGTTCTTCATCGATCACGGCGCGGGCGTCGTGATCGGCGAGACCGCCGAAGTGGGTGACGACGTGATGCTCTATCACGGCGTCACCCTCGGCGGCCGCACCACCTCGACGCCGGGCAAGCGCCACCCCACAATCGGTGACGGCGTTGCTATCGGCGCCGGGGCGAAGGTGCTGGGGCCGATCAACATTGGCGCGCACTCAGTTGTTGGCGCCAACGCCGTTGTAACGAAGGATGCCCCAGAGCACTCGGTGCTGGTCGGCATTCCGGCGAAGGCACGACACCGTCACCCAGGTGAAGACACCAAGGCGCTCATGGCGCCGGAATACGCCATCTGACCTCCGTCGCAAACCCCTAGGCTCGAGTCATGAGTGTTCTTCACGATATTTCCGCGCGCGGATTGGCCCGTCAGCTGAACCAGCGATCGGTATCACCGCGCATCGTCACGGAACACTATTTGCGACGTATTGCCGCACACAACGACCGCGTGGGTGCCTTTGTTGAGGTCACCGCCGATGCCGCGCACGAGCGCCTCGCCGCGGTCCTTCCCGATGCTGTGCGCGGGCCGCTGTGGGCGGTTCCATTTGGCGACAAAGACCTCTCGGCACGCGCCGGCATCGCGACCCGCTATGGGTCAGCGGCGTTCCGCTCGTTCGTGCCAGAAGCCTCCGATCCGCTCGTCACAGCGCTCGACGCGACCGGCGGCATCAGCCTCGGCAAGACCGCGACACCCGAGTTTGGCATGACGGGGTACACCGAGTCGGCGGTTTCCGCGCCGACCCGCAACCCGTGGGATCTCTCGACCGGTGCCGGTGGTTCCAGCGGTGGTGCCGCAGCCGCGGTCGCCGCCGGACTCCTCCCCTGGGCTCCCGGGTCTGACGGCGGCGGCTCCATCCGCATTCCTGCCGCAACCGTTGGCATTGTGGGCCTCAAGCCCTCCCGCGGCCGCATGCCCATTGGTTCCGGCCTGGACTCCCCCGATGGCCTTGCCGTTTCCGGCCCACTCGCGCGCTCCGTCGCCGACATTCGCTTCCTGTACGGCGTCATGCGTACTCTAGCGCCGCTCCCCTACGCGGTGTCCGCACCCGAGGTTGCGCTGCCGACGACCCTGCGTGTCGGCGTCACTACCGTTTCACCGTGGGATGACGACACCGACATCGTACTCGACGACGACGCAGCCGCGGCCGTGGCGTGGGCGGCTGACGTGCTGACGGCCGCAACCGAGGTCTCCGAGGCGCACTGGCAGCCCACCGGATACCCCGACCTGTTCCGCACGCTGTGGCGTGCGAGTGCCGCGCGGATTCCCGTGCACGGCACCAAGCTTGCAAACGTCGAGCCGATTACGCGCTGGCTCATCGAAGAGGGTCGTGCGCTGTCGAGCGAACACCTGCTCGGTGCCTATGCCGCGGCGCGCGTCTTCGAAAAGCAATCGATTGCTGCCTTCAGCGGCTACGACGCCGTACTGACGCCGGTGATCGCGCAGTCCCCGCGCCCGGTCGGCTGGTTTGACGCCGAAGACGCCGAGAAGAACTTCACGCAGCAGGTGCAATATGCGCCGTACACGAGCTGGGTCAATGTTGCCGGGCTGCCCGCCATTTCGGTGCCGGTCACGATGTCACAGAGCGGCCAGCCCGTGTCGGTGCAACTCGTCGGGCGTCCGGGTGGCGAAGAGGCGCTGTTTGCCCTCGCTGAGGTGCTTGAGCAGGCACGCGGTCCGCTGGCTCACCCGCCAGTCTGGTACGAGAAGTAAGAGCGCGCAACCGCGGCACGCGGCACGCGGCACAGCGTCGTGCGGTGGGTTACGCCGCCTCGAGGGGCGTGCGCAGTGGAGCTTCACAACGCGGGCAGAAGGTCACTTCGGCGGGCAACACGAGGCCGAACCGAAACGTGATCGGCAGCGGTTTGCCGCACGACGGGCACGTCCACATGCGCGAAACGATGGCGCCTGACCATGCCGGAAACGCCAGCACGATTGCGACGAGCACCATCATCACGATAACGAGTGAGTACCAGCGCAGGCTGTACCCGACGATAGAAAGAGCGAGCACGGTGAGGCAGACGACGGGCACGCGCACTACCGCACGCGACACGTATTCAAACCTCATCGTGCGCTCGATCAGTCGTTGTCGCCGATAGCGGCGAGGCGCTCCTCTTCATCGGCCGAAATGCACGACTCGATGATCGGCCCGATGGCACCGTCCATGACCTGGTCCAGGTTGTACGCCTTGTACCCGGTGCGGTGATCCGCGATGCGGTTCTCCGGGAAGTTGTACGTGCGGATGCGCTCGGAGCGGTCCATGCCACGAATCTGCGACTTGCGGGCGTCAGACGCCGCAGCCGCGAGTTCTTCCTGCTGGCGTGCGAGCAGGCGTGCACGCAGCACGCGCATACCGGCCTCACGGTTCTGTAGCTGGCTCTTCTCGTTCTGCATCGAGACCACGATTCCGGTGGGAACGTGGGTGATGCGCACAGCCGAGTCTGTCGTGTTCACCGACTGACCACCCGGGCCCGACGAACGGTATACGTCGATCTTCAGGTCGTTCTGGTCGATGTGAATCTCTTCGGGCTCATCAACCTCGGGGAACACCAGCACGCCGGTGGTCGAGGTGTGAATGCGGCCCTGCGACTCGGTGGCAGGAACACGTTGCACGCGGTGCACGCCGCCCTCGTACTTGAGGTGCGCCCACACGCCCTGCGACGGGTCGGTGGAGTTGCCCTTGATAGCGATCTGAACGTCTTTGTATCCGCCCAGGTCGCTCTCGTTGTGCTCGAGTAGCTCGGTCTTCCAGCCGCGGTGAGCCGCGTATTGCGAGTACATGCGCAGGAGGTCGGCGGCGAACAGAGCGCTTTCGGCGCCACCCTCACCGGCCTTGATCTCCATGATTACGTCACGAGCGTCATCCGGGTCGCGCGGGATCAGCAGACGGCGCAGCTTCTCCTGCGCCTGGGCCAGACCCTCTTCCAGCGCCGGAAGCTCCTCCGCGAATGCTTCGTCTTCCTTCGCCAGTTCGCGAGCGGCCTCCAGATCGTCGCCAGCGGCGATCCATGCGCCGTGCGCGTGGACGATCTTGTTGAGCTCGGCGTAGCGACGGTTGACGCGTTTGGCGCGGGCAGCGTCGGCGTGAACTTCGGGGTCAGACAGTTCCTTCTCGACAAGCTTGTGCTCGTCGAGAAGGGCCTGAACAGACTCGAACATTAGCGAATGTTGTTCTCGTGAGCGTGCGATGCGCCGCCAGCAACAGCCGGCATCGACTTCTGCATCTGCACCAAGAACTCAACGTTCGACTGGGTGTCGCTGAGCTTGCCGAGCACGACCTCGAGGGCCTGCTGGGTGTCAAGGCCCGCGAGGGCACGACGCAGCTTCCACGTGATCTTGACCTCGTCAGGCGACAGCAGCATTTCTTCGCGACGCGTCGACGATGCGTTGACGTCAACGGCCGGGAAGATGCGCTTGTCAGCGAGCTGACGGCTCAGGCGCAGCTCGGAGTTACCGGTGCCCTTGAACTCTTCGAAGATGACCTCGTCCATCTTGGAACCGGTCTCAACGAGAGCGGTCGCGAGGATCGTCAGCGAGCCACCGTTTTCGATGTTGCGAGCCGCACCGAAGAAGCGCTTGGGTGGGTACAGGGCCGAGGCGTCAACGCCACCGGAGAGCACACGACCCGAGGTGGGAGCAGCCAGGTTGTAGGCACGGCCGAGGCGCGTGATCGAGTCGAGCAGCACGACGACGTCGCGACCCAGCTCAACGAGGCGCTTGGCGCGCTCAATGGCGAGCTCCGCAACCGTCGTGTGGTCTTCAGCCGGACGGTCGAAGGTCGAAGCAATAACTTCACCCTTGACCGTGCGCTGCATGTCGGTGACCTCTTCAGGGCGCTCGTCAACGAGCACCACCATGAGGTGAACCTCAGGGTTGTTCGTAGCGATCGCGTTGGCGATCTGCTGCAGCACGATCGTCTTACCGGCCTTCGGCGGTGCCACGATCAGGCCACGCTGGCCCTTACCAATCGGAGCCACCAGGTCGATGATGCGCTGCGTGAGCTTCTCGGCACCCGTCTCCAGGCGCAGGCGCTCCTGCGGGTACAGCGGCGTCAGCTTGCCGAACTCAACACGGTTCGCGGCGTCTTCCACCGACAGGCCGTTGATCGAGTCCACCTTGACGAGAGCGTTGTACTTCTGACGGCCCGACTGCTCACCTTCGCGCGGCTGCTTGATCGCACCGACGATGGCGTCACCCTTGCGCAGGTTGTACTTCTTGACCTGGCCGAGCGAAACGTAAACGTCGCTCGTACCGGGCAGGTAGCCCGATGTGCGCACGAACGCGTAGTTGTCGAGAACATCCAGCACACCGGCGATCGGAATCAGAACGTCGTCTTCACCGATCTCCGGCTCAAACTCGTCGTTCTGCGTGTTCGAACGGCGCTTGTTGCGCTGACGGTTACGGTTCGAGCCGGCCTCGTCATCCTGGTTGTTGCTGCTGTTGTTGTTGCGGTCGTTACCACCGTTGTTCTGGGCGTTGTTCTGACCACCGTTGTTGCTGGTTCCGGAACCATTGCTACCGCCGTCACGCTCGTTGCGGTTGCGGTTGCGGTTGCGGCTCCGGCTGCGGCTACGGCCGCCTTCGGATTCGCCCCCCTCGGTCGATGCCTGCTCGCCGTCAGCGGAGGGCGTCTCCGATGCGGACTCAGCCGCTGCTTCAGCGGGTGCGGCGGCCGGCGCGTCTGCGGCGTCGGTTGCCTTTTCTGCGGGAGCCTCGGTTGCCTCAGCGGCAACCGGCTTCTTGCGCGAGCGGCTCGGCTTCTTCACCGGGGCTGCCTCGTCAGAAGCGGAACCATCGGTTGCGGCTTCGGCGAAGGGAGCGTCAGCGGCTTCTGCAGCGGCAGCAGCCGCTGCAGCCTTCGTGGTGCGCTTTGCCGGAGCGGCCAGAGCGGCCGGAGCCTCAGCAGCCGCGGCAGTCTCAGCAGGAGCGTCACCTGCCGGGACGCCGTCTGCCGGAGCATCAGCGTCTGCCGCCGGCTTCGCCGCGGTCTTGCGCACGGGGCGCTTACGCGGGGCCTTGGTCGGAGCCTCAGCGTCAGCTGCAGGCGCGGCGTCAGCTGCCGGAGCCGCAGCGGCCGGAGCCGCAGCAACCTCGGCCGCAGGCGCCTCGGCCGTAGCTTCTGCCGTCTTCACCGTGGCCGTCGTTGCACGCCGCGGTGCACGCTTCTTCACGGGCGCAGCGTCTGCTGCCACCTGCGAATCCGCAGGTGTGGTTTCGATCTCGGAGTTTGACTCCACGAGTTCTCCTCTAATTGGGATTATCTTTCATCTGCCTACAGCCTTCTCGACACACGACGAAGTCTGGTGTTCCAGGGGGTAGTGCAGAGGTTCGCAGATTGCGATGGGGGTCAGATCACGCAGTGAGCGCGGAATCCCCCGTTACGTCCCTCACTGTACCACCTTTAAAATCGACAGCGAGCATGAGGGGCTCCCATGTCGCGCCAGAAACGTCATTCGCGATTTCGGCTGCGGCCTGACGTTTACCGGGGCCGTCTGCCAAGACCAGCACCGAGGGGCCAGCACCCGACACCACAGCCGCATACCCTTCAGCACGCAGTGCCTGCACGAGACCGATCGTCGGCAACATTGCCTGCGCTCGGTAATCCTGGTGGAGCTTGTCTTCGGTCGCAGCGAGCAATAGCTCGGGCGACTGCGTTAGCGCAGCGATCAAGAGTGCGGAGCGGGAAACGTTGAAGACGGCGTCTTCACGCGGCACCGAGTCTGGCTGCAGGCTACGGGCGAGCTTCGTCGACATCGTGTAGTCGGGCACGAACACGAGGGGCGAAACGCCACGGTGCACGAGAAGCTTCTTGTGCATCGGGCCGTCGGGCGTCGTCCACGCAATCGTGAGGCCACCGAACAGCGCCGGTGCGACGTTGTCGGGGTGCCCCTCCATCTCCGTGGCGATGCGCAGGAGGTCTTCATCGCTGAACGCGATGTCGCCTTCGAGCAGACCCTTCGCTGCCAAAATGCCAGCGACAACGGCTGCGCCGGATGACCCCATACCGCGACCGTGCGGAATCACGTTGTGTGCCGTGAGCTTCAGGCCCGGCATCGTGCGGCCGACCGACTCGTAAGTGTAGGCAATGGCTCGCACCACGAGGTGCGACGCGTCGCGCGGCACATCTGCAGCACCGGCACCGGTCACGTTGATCTCGAGAACGCCAGCAGGCGCTTCTTCAACGGTGAGTTCGTCGTAGACGCTCAGCGCGAGGCCGAGGGTGTCAAAGCCCGGGCCGAGGTTGGCGCTCGTCGCAGGAACCCGCACAGCAACGGTGCGTCCGATCACGTCAGTCTCCTTCAACGCGCAACACCGAAACCACGCGGCGAACAACGGCGCTGGCAGCGAGCGCTTCAACCGTGCTGCTCAAGTCAGACTCTTGCGCCGTGTGTGTTCCGATCACGAGTCGCGCGGTTCCGTCACCCGGTTCCACCGTCTGCTCAACGGTGGCAACCGATACACCGCCTTCGCTCAGGATGCTCGCGACCGTTGCCAACACGCCAGCCTCATCCGTCACCTCGAGGGTGATGTGGTAACGCGTGGTGACGCGCCCGATCGGAACAATGGGCAGGTTGGCGCGGGTCGACTCGCCGACGCCGACGCCACCGGCGACGTGGCGGCGAGCGGCCGAAACGACGTCACCCAGCACGGCAGATGCGGTCTGCACACCACCGGCGCCAGCGCCGTAGAACATGAGCGAGCCCGCGGCCTCAGCCTCAACGAAGACAGCGTTGTTCGCGCCGTGCACACTCGCAAGCGGGTGCGAGCGGTGAATAAGCGCCGGGTACACGCGCACCGAAATCGATTCACCCTCGTCGTCGGTGCCGGCCAGACGCTCACACACGGCAAGCAGCTTGATGACCATGCCAGCCTTGCGAGCCGACTCGATCATGGCGGCATCGATTGACGTGATGCCTTCGCGGTGCACCGCTTCGAGCGGCACCGTGGTGTGGAAGGCGAGGCTCGCAAGAATCGCGGCCTTCTGTGCGGCGTCGTACGCCTCAATGTCGGCGGTCGGGTCGGCCTCGGCGTACCCGAGGTCTTGCGCCTGCTTCAGCACGTCACCAAAGTCAGCACCCTCGGTGTCCATGCGGTCGAGGATGTAGTTCGTGGTTCCGTTGACGATGCCCATGATGCGGTTGACGCGGTCACCGGCGAGCGAGTCACGGAGCGGGCGAATGATCGGAATCGCACCGGCAGCGGCGGCCTCGTAGTACACCGAAGCGCCCACCTGGTCGGCAGCATCGAAGATCTCGGGGCCGTGGGTGGCAAGCAGCGCCTTGTTGGCGGTGACGATGTCGGCGCCGGAGTTAATCGCCTGCAGAATGTTCGAGCGGGCAGGCTCAATACCACCCATCAGCTCGATGACGATGTCGGCACCAAGAATGAGCGACTCGGCATCGGTCGTGAACAGCTCCTGCGGAAGCTCAACATCACGCGGCGCGGTGGTGTCGCGAACGGCAATGCCCACCAGTTCGAGGTCGGCTCCGGCACGGTCTGCCAGCTCAGCGCGGTGCTTGAGCAGGAGCCCGGCGACCTGTGACCCTACGGCTCCAGCACCGAGCAGGGCAACACGCAATCGTCGGTAGTCGATCATGCTTCTCCTTCATCTGCGCCGGCGTCACGCGCCAGCAGATCGTCAATCGTTTCGCCGCGCACCAAGATTCGGGCTTCGCCGACGCGTACGGCGATGACGGGCGGGCGTGGAACGTGGTTGTAGTTGCTGGCCAGCGACGCGCAGTAGGCGCCGGTTGCGGGCACAGCGATAAGGTCGCCGCGGGTGGCATCGGCGGGCAAGTATTCGTTGTCGACAACGATGTCGCCAGACTCGCAGTGCATACCAACGACACGGCTCAGCTGTGCGGCGGAACCAGAGGTGCGGTTCGCGAGGCGCGCCGAGTACTGCGCGCCATAGAGGGCAGTGCGCGCGTTGTCGCTCATACCGCCGTCGACGCTGATATAACGGCGCATGCGCTCACCCTCGGGCGTATCAACGGTGACTTCTTTTGTGGTTCCGACGCTGTAGAGCGTGACACCGGCGGTGCCGACGATGGAACGGCCGGGCTCAAACGACAGGTGCGGGATAGCGATGCCGCGAGCAACGCACTCTTCGGCGACCGCATCAACGATTTCGCGCGCGAGGTCGGCAATCGGCGCCGGGTCGTCGATCGAGGTGTAGGCGATACCGAAGCCACCACCCAGGTTCAGCTGTGGAGCCTCTCCCCCGGCCAGTAGCTCAGCGTGCGCGGCAACCATGCGGCGCGCGGATTCACGGAAGCCGCTGGAGCCAAAGATTTGCGAACCAATGTGGCAGTGCAAGCCGCGAAACTCGAGCGAGGAGTGGGCGCGGATGGCGGCGACAACGCGGGGGGCGTCGCGCAACGTGATGCCAAACTTCTGGTCTTCGTGCGCGGTGGCAAGGAAGTCGTGGGTCTCAGCGTGCACACCGCTATTGACGCGCACGAGGACGCGCTGGCGGGTGCCTGCTTGTGCCGCAGCCGCCGCGACGCGATCAACCTCTTCAAACGAGTCGATGACAATGGTTCCGATGCCCACCGCCACGGCGCGATCGATCTCGGCGTCTGACTTGTTATTGCCGTGGAAGCCGATTCGTGCGGGGTCAACTCCTGCCGCGAGCGCGACGGCGAGTTCACCGCCGGAGCAAACATCAACGTTGAGTCCGGCTTCGGTTACCCAGCGGGCGATGTGCGTCGAGAGAAACGCCTTGCCCGCGTAGTAGACGGTGACAGCGGCGTTGTGTGCCGCCACAGCTTCGGTGAACGCGGCGACGGTCTCAGCCGCGCGGTCGCGAATCTCCTGCTCGTCGAGCACCAGCACCGGGGTTCCGTACTGGGCAACCAGCGCACTCGCAGACGCACCGCCGATCGTGATCTCACCCGATTCGGCGCGTGTCGTGCGACGCGGCCACACCTTGCTTGGCAGCTCATTGACGTCGGCGGGCTCAACGAGCCAGTCAGGGGCAAAGGTTGCGGGCATAGCGGATGACACGGGCTACCAATCGTGGGAGGAGTACCCGGCACGGAGGTCTCTCGCGCGCGGGTGAAGCAAGTCTAGGACAGATGACCCACCGGCTTGAATCGGATGACACGCATTGACTCACCCAGCGGAATCGAGCGGAGACGACGAAGGGCCAGACGCGTGTCTGGCCCTTTGTGCGGAGATGTTACATGCGCTCCGGTGCGCTGACACCGAGGAGCGTCAGGCCGTTGCGCAACACCTGGCCGGCGGCATCGTTGAGCCACAGTCGGGTGTGGTGCACCGGCTCGATCGGGTCGTTGCCCTGCGGCGTGACGCGGCAGTTGTCGTACCAGCGGTGGTAGAGGCCGGCGACCTCTTCGAGGTATCGAGCCACACGGTGCGGTTCGCGGGATTCTGCGGCGTACGACACGACGCGCGGGAACTCCTGCAACGCACCGAGGAGCGCAGCTTCGGTTTCGTGCGTCAGCGTTTCGGGTGCGAAGACCGAGCGGTCAACGCCCGAGTCTGCCGCGTTGCGGGCAACGTTGTGCGTACGGGCGTGGGCATACTGCACGTAGAACACCGGGTTGTCGTTCGTGCGCTTCTGCAGCTGGTCAAGATCAATGTCAAGGTTCGAGTCGGTGCTCGAACGCACGAGGGCGTACCGGGCGGCGTCAACACCGACGATCTCCACGAGGTCTTCGAGTGTGACAACGGTTCCGGCACGCTTCGACATACGAACGGCTTCGCCGTTGCGCACCAGGTTGACCATCTGGCCGATGAGAATCTGGTGGTTGACGTACGGCTCGTCGCCGAAGGCTGCGGTCATCGCCATGAGGCGCTGTACGTAGCCGTGGTGGTCGGCGCCGAGCATGATGATGCAACGGTTGAAGCCGCGCTCGCGCTTGTTCAGGTAGTAGGCGATGTCACCCGAAATGTACGCGGGGTTGCCGTCGCTCTTGATGACGACGCGGTCCTTGTCGTCACCGAAGTCGGTCGAACGCAGCCACAGGGCGCCGTCCTGCTCGAACATGTGACCGGCGTCCTTCAGGCGCTGGATTGCGCGCTCAACAGCACCGGTCTCGTGCAGTTCGTTCTCGTGGAAGTACACGTCAAAGTCGACACCGAACTCGTGCAGTGACGTCTTAATGTCGGCGAACATGAGCTCGACGCCCTCGTGACGGAACGCCTCTTGCAGTGCCTCGGGGCTCAGCGCCGAAAGGTCGCCGTCGTAAGCCGCGACAACGCGGTCCTTGATGTCGGAAATGTACTCTCCGCCGTAGCCGTCTTCCGGCGTCGGCTCGCCGAGGTAGCTGGCAACGAGCGAGCGCGCGAAACGGTCGATCTGCGCACCGTGGTCGTTGAAGTAGTACTCCCGCGTGACCTGTGCGCCACTCGCCTGCAAGAGGCGTGCGAGCGAGTCACCGACGGCGGCCCAACGGGTACCGCCGAGGTGAATCGGGCCGGTCGGGTTTGCCGACACGAACTCGAGGTTGATGTTCTCGCCAACGCGAGAATCATTGGTTCCGAATGCCGCACCAGCGGTCACGATCGTGTGTGCCAGCTGACCGGCAGTTGCGGCGTCAAGGCGCAGGTTAATGAAGCCGGGGCCGGCGATCTCGACCAAGGCGATGCCATCGATCTTCGCAGCCTCATCGGCAATGCCCTGCGCGAGTTCGCGCGGGTTCATGCCGACGCGCTTCGCGAGCTTCATGGCGATGTTGGTCGACCAGTCACCGTGGTCGCGGTTCTTCGGACGCTCCAGAATGATGTCATCCGGGGTCAACAGCAGGTCTTCACCGCCCGGTCGCTGACGCACAATCGGGGCGACGACGGCGAGAAGGGCGGAGGAAAGATCTGCAGGACTCATAGTCTTTCTATTCTAAGCCGTCGATCCCTCGGGCCTGTGCCCTGGTTCCGCGTCAGGAAATGCGTGCGAGGCGCGAGCGATCAAAGGCGAGCGGCGACGGGTCGATGCGCTCCTCCCCCTGCTGCACCCACGCATCAATGCGCATGCGCTGGAGGCGAGCGGAACCACCGTGGAACGTCAAGAAAGCACAGTCAGCTGCGTCGCGGCCTGACGAGATGCGCACGAGGGCCGTCGGGTCGGTGAGGCCGGTGGTGTCGACCACGTGCCAGGCGCCGTCGACGAACGCTTCGGTGACGGCGTGGAAGTCCATCGGCACGAGGCCCGGGGCGTAGCAGGCAACGTAGCGGGTGGGTACGTCCATCGCGCGCAGCAATGCGATTGTGAGGTGTGAAAAGTCGCGGCATACGCCGTGCTGCGTGTTGAGCGTTGTGACGGCAGAGTCGGTCGGCGTCGTGTTCGCCGGCGAGTAGGTCAGCGTCGTATTCACGTACTCGGCGACGGCGTTGAGGAGAGCGGAACCAGTGAGGCCGGTGAAGAGGGAACGGGCGTGCCGGAACAGCACGTCAGATTCGGCATAGCGGCTCGGGCGCTGGTACTGCATGAGCCCGGTCTCGGTGATCGGCTCCGCTGCGGCCGGGTGGCCGACGGTTGCCTGGTACTCAATTTCGAGGAGCCCAGCGTTGGGGATGACGCGGTGCAGGCGACCGCCGTCAACATTGATGAGCTCGCGTGCAGCGACGGGTTCGCCGGCCATCGTGAACGTCAGCGATTCGCTCTCAATACGATGCGACGGGTGTACCGCAATCGAGAAAATCAGGTCGACCTGTGGGTCAACCTCTTGCACCATCGAGCACCGTACCAAGCGAGTCACCGCATGATCCTTTCACACTCGCTGATGGTTCCGGTGTGAGTGTGAACCGTTACGGGTGCTTGCGCGTTTCTGGCGAGAAGAAGTCGACGTAAATCTGGAACTCGTCGTTGTGTACGTCTTCGCCGTAGACCTCAATCGCGATGCCGGTGGCGTCAGCCCCGGTGTCGCCTCCGAGGTAGTAAATTCGCACGCCGTAGAAGCCCTCGTCGGGCGGAAGATCCGGGGCAAACGAGTCGTAATCGAGGGTGTAACCCGACTCTGCGAGCGAATCACCGAAGCCATCGATCTTGTTGGCGGGCACGTCGTCAACCCTGACGCTCAGGAGCGACTCATTGGACCCACGAGATGCCAACCAGAGCTCACCGCACGCCGGCATGAGCCCGTTGTCTTCCATCTCGCCAGCGGGGAATCCGTCAATCCACTGCCAGTCGACGCCGTATTCGTGACCGCATCTTTCGAACGAGTCCCAGCCGTCGTATCCGGCGGTCGGCTCTTCGGTCGGTTTGGCTGTGGGTTTGGTGGTCGGTTTATCTGCGGGCTTCGTCGTTTCCGGCGTCGTCGGTGGGGCTGTCGTCGGCGGCGAGCTGGCGCCGCCCGCTTCCGGAATTTGCGCCGCGACGCACCCGGTGAGCATCGTCACGCTCGCTATGCCGACGATGAGTGAGCCCAGAACACGCGATCCCCCAGTCATGCCCCGAAGATAGCGGCAATAGGCACGGGTTTCTACCCCTATCGCGGGGGCCGGTGCACGGCTACGGGGTGGGCTGCATGATGGCGAAGACGCCGATCGCGGTCGCAATCACGGTAATGAGGGTCGCGATCGCCGCGAGGAAGAGGCGCATGTCGAATGATTTGACGACGGCGGCGAGGCCGTAGAGGAAGAGCGAGATCGCGAGCATGACCGTCGCCAGGGTGAGTTGGTCGCCGAGATCGTTGTAGACCGCCGCGGCTTCCATCGCTTCGTTTGCGGCCGTCTTCGTGTCTTGGTATCCGCCGAAGAGTGCTGACAGGTATTCGTCACTCTCTTGCGGCGAAACATACGACTCGGGGTCGAGATCGTTCTGGGCGTTCGACCAATCGATCGCGTTCAAAAGGTCATCAGAGACCGACTGAAAGAGGAGCACAGTGAGGGTCTCGCGGGCGATATCTGCGGTGTAGCTATCGCCGTACTGCTCCTGCACGGTGAGCTCTGTGATGCGGGCAAAGGTTGCGGCGTCGGTGAGGTATGTGGAGTTCGCCTCGAGATACATCGATTCGGCTTCGGCGGCGAGGATACCGGCGAGCGTGTTCTTCTCCGCCATTTTGCCGTCGTAAATGGACGCCTGAAACGACGCCCACGCGGTCACGATCGACGCGATACCGAGCAGCACGGCAAGCGTGACACCAAAGTTAGCTTCGAGCTTGCTCGGCTTTTTCTTTGCCGGTGCCGGGTATGGGCCCGGCGGGGGCGCGGCCTGCTGAGCCGGGAAAGGTTGGTGCTGGGCGGCTGACTGCTGACCGAATGGCAGCTGGCCAGCGGGCGGTTGTTGCCCTGCGGCCGGTTGTTGCGGCATGCTGTGGGGCGGCCACGGTTGCTCGGCGTTCGGCGGTTGGGTCATCGTTGAGCCAATCCCACGGCGCCTCCCGTCGAGACGCGATTCACCCCATTGTGGCCCTAAATCAGGCGGATGTGGGAGTGCTTCTTTTGCCGTCGCTTACCCGCACTTCCTGCCTACGATGGAATGGTTCCGCTATTTTCTGGAGGCCACCGTGCATTCACCCATCGACGTGGTCACCGGATGGGAGCGCGCGTGGAACGCTGGCGACGCCGATGCGCTTGCCGCGCTGTTCGCCGAAGACGCCGAATTTGTGAACGTGGTCGGGCTGTGGTGGCACGACCGCTCGGCCATTCGCGAAGCGCACGCGTACGGGTTCGCGACGATCTTCACGGGGTCGGTGATCACGATGGGTGCGCCTCGGGTGCGCATGCTCGGCGATGCTGCCGCGGTGGTGCAGAGCCGTTGGCACATCGTTGGTCAGATCGCACCCGCTGGCGAAGTGGCCGGACCGCGCGACGGCATCTTCACGTTTGTGCTCGAGCGACGCGGCGATGCGTGGATCACGGTGGCGGCCCACAACACCGATATCGCGCCGGGCATGGAGACTCACATCAATACGGAGTCGGGTCAGCGCGCCATCGACTACCGTGCTCTGTGACGTGCCACGCGGTGGTTTCACCCGCGTACGCAATGTCTGGTGAGAACCAGTAGGTCTGATCGGGATCCCAGCCGGCGATGACGCTTGATGTGTTGTCATCGACGCTAATTTCTGTGCCCGCCGCCGATAGGTAAGCACCAACCTGCAGATGTATGCCCGCATAGTGCTCGGCGACCTGTGCCCAGTCGGGAACCACCCAGCGGCCGGCGCGGCCCGTGGTGCGGTACCAATCCTGTCGCTTGGACGCCGTCTGCTCGAGGGGAAATCGGCGGCACAGTTCGGCCCAGGCATCAGGGGAGTCAATCTCGAAAACCGTGCGGGTTGGAGTTGCTGCGACGCGCTTGGCTTGCGCGCGCTCCCCGCCCAAGCCGTCTTCAACCCAGGCCAGCCCCACGGGCCCGAGGTCTGTGATGGAGCGGGTCGACGTCACCATGCTCCGTGGTGGCGTCGACCACCAGTCACCGGTGAATTTCGCTGCCGGATCGGTCGGGCGGTCGCTAGCCGCAACACGTTCGCGCTCAATGAAGCGTGCTCGGTGTTCGCGGAGAACGGTGAGTGGGTCGGCAGAGATTGCCGTCGCCGTGGTTCCGTCCCATACGATGGCCCACTGGTCGGTGAGATCGACCGGTGTGAGCCACCACACCGTTTCGGGCGATGCCGCGATGTGTTGCGCGACGCGCTCGAGCGCTGGCTGCATATCGGGCGCCGCGAGTAGAACGTCTTCGCCGTCGGGCTCTTGCCAATACCGCGCGCTATCGACAGCTTCGGCAATGCACTGCACGAGGAGTTCGTGAGTGACGGGCAGGAGCTCAACAGCCGCGAGCCGGGTAGCGACTTCGTCGGGCATCACCGTTGGAATTTCGGGCGGCCCCTCGCCGAAAGCGATGAGCACCCTCGAGGTTCCGGCTCCGACATCAAGCCGGTGCGCGGCGTTGAACACCGCCCTAAGAAACGTGTCTTCGCGTTCGGGCCCGGCCTGCTCCGATGCGAGCGCAAACTGCATCAGCATTCGCCGCCCACGCGGCCCCCGCATCAGCATGCGCGCGATCTCGCTACTCACCACATTGTGGGGTGTACGCATAACCTCGGGAGGGGCGGGAATGCGGGGGCTAAGCTGCCGACCGCGAGCGTAGATCCTGTCGGGGCGTCGGATAAATCCTCCCGGCCACACTACTCGCTCGAGACACGAGGTCGCTCCGCCACAGCTGGACCGCTAAGAGCCTTGCCAAGTCGTGTCAGAGTGCGGCTGCTGGGCATTCGTTGAGAGATACCCCGAGTCGATCCAACACCGACTGATCGACAAAGATTAGCTTCCGCTTCGGGCCTCCTTTTCTGAGAGCACTCAGAAGCTTCGCTGCTTCGTAGCGACTGCTGTAGTCGACAACACACTGGTAGGGCGACCATCCGGCGGGGTGACCTCCTAGCTCGTTTGCCCCGCGTTCTAGTAGCTCGGACACATGCTCGACATCAAGATTCAGCACCTTCGCTAATTCCGACAGAGTTTCCGTCATACGTTTGCGATTGGCAGGCAGGTCTTCACCATTCCAATGTGACTCCACCAAACTCAGAAGCTCGTTGAGACCATTCTCTGGGGAACCCGAGTGGGGAAGCACAGGAGACGATTCAAGCTCATCTATCGCGTCAATACTCATCTCGGCTACTTCAAGCATCGCCTTCACTTGCGCCGCAACGCGACTTCTCGCCCAGCTGAACCTCGGGTGCTTGTACACAAGATCATGGGTCGCGGTACTCCAAGCGTGCTGAAAGAAGGTTCTTACCTGGATCTCGAATACGATTTCTTCAATCGGACTCGCGGGTAGGCTGTCATCCGCTCGAAGGGTGCCGTAAAGCCGCAGATCGTTGAATTGAAAGCTGGACGCCGGGTGTGGCGCGACGTCGCTGTCTAAAGGTCGCCGATACTTCGTCTCGAAGAAGGTCTCGACGAAATCAATTGCTTTTGGGAGATCCGAGGGGAGAGGAACGACGACCATCGCACCGAAGAAATCCTCCAAGTGCAGTGGGTCGAGGTAGCGGCCGGTCTCCATCTTCTGATGGAACGATTCCTCATCTTTGACCCGCGACTCGACATACCACCCCGGTGGGACGCTCCGGAGGAATGCGTCAACCTCCTTCTTTAGCAGTTCCGCAAGTTCTTTCTGTTCCCGGTACGCGGTGCGAAGCGACGACGGTACAGTCATGCCATACCCCTATCGCAGGATGGTTAAGATCGCCTCGTGGCGAGCCAGGCGTTGTGGTTCCTCCGTAGCGGCGCCCATCGAATTCGCAAGGTATCGCGACAGGTTCGGATCATCGTTCTCGCGGTTGCGTTGAGGGTTCTCCTTCTCCTCCGTGCGAAGATTCTCAACACCCCGTAGGAACCCAAGAAGCCGCTCAGCCTCGACTTCCTCACCAGCCTTGCGAGCCGCCGCCAGGAGTCCCCACACGGAGTAGAAGTTGTTGCGCGAGCTTAGGTAGTTGAGAATATCCGACTGCTGCTCCACAAGGTTCTGCAGCTGAGCCGCGAGAGACTCGAAAAGCTCCTCGAAGCTGTCGGTATCAAAGTCTTCAAAGAGGTCAACATCGTTATACGCTGCGCACAATTCGTCCAACGCGTCCTGGTCGAACCCGACAGGCTCGCCGACAATCAGCTGCTGCGCGTATTCGAGCAGTAGTTGTACGTCCGCCATGCGCTTCGACCGTGCACGGGTCGATACCTTGAGTTCCTTCCAGACATCATCCTGAACTTGAGACTCGACAAACTCAAGCAACCATCCATCGAAACGCGCGTGACGGAGCTCTTGACGCTCGAGCTTTCGTGAGTTCTGATTCAAGCGCGAGAAGACTTCGCGGACCAGCGGTTCATGTACGTCATCAATGAACTCTACGGTCAGCTCGTAGCTCCAGAAGGCCTTCCGCGCGGCCGGAAAGTTCGCGAGTCCTTTCCAGTTCTGGTTGTCCAATCTCTCGTCACCAAAGTCGTTCGGGAGCCTGAGCTTGTTGTCGGAGAAGTCAAGGATTGTGGAAAGCCGCTGCTTCCCATCGACGACGTGATACGTAGCGTTTCCTTCCTCGTCAAGACTCCGATGAAGGAAGATTGCAGGACTCGGGTAGTTCCTGAGGACCGTATCGAGGAACCGCCGCTTCTCGCGAAGGGTCCAAACGCTCTTGCGCTGGTAAGGCGGATTAAGGTCCAATTGACCGAACTTACGCAGGCTGAGTAGCCAGGTGATCGTCTGAAGTGTTGGTTGCCGATCGAGCAGCCCCTCCAGCGAATCGGATGCAATACCCATGCTCACTCCTAGTCTTCCACGACAGTCAAAGCGCGAAGGTCGCCCGCGTTCACTTGGTTCGTTCCGCCGCGCTCACGAAACTGTATGTCATTCCGCGGATCCGATAGCCGCTTGAGCAATACCCTACAGTGGGCGGCGCTCAGCCCCTTGCCGCCCGCGTGCAGCACCAACACGTGATTCTCAAATGCCACTCCTTGAGCGAACTCTTCTCCCTGGGCAGCGATGTGAATTGCTTGTAAGCGCCTCGGCGATTCGGTCGGCGAGATCCGGCGCACCACCACATAGTTCCCAGGAGGGAAGATGTGCTTGTCCGTTCGTACATTCTTTGCAAGCCACCGTCGAAGATGACGTCGGGCGAAGAAGATTTCCGAACCCACTAGAGGGATCGCATCCGGAACGGCGCTAATATCTGCGGTCGCTCGAAAGTCGACCACACTCCCTACGGAAACCGATACGCCAGGGGGCAACAACGGTGATGTCTCGCCCGGTTGCCCATCCAAGTTTCCGGGCGACGGCACGACCATGACATACCGGTCTACTGGGCCCCGCCCGAATCGGCGTGCCGGTAGGGCGAGTGCACCGTCGATGTCATCCAAGCCCTCCGAGTAGGAGAACTGTATCTCAAGGGGCGCCCGCCCTTTTACGAGAGCCACTACGACGACTTCCTGCTGCACCGAGTCTCGCCCGAACACCCCCCGCCGGTCTATGAAGTGATGCAGATGAGACACGCCTGCCCGTTCCAGAATATGTTCGCGAGCAGCTGCGTACTGAAGACCTGACAGAAGCGACCTCGGCACAACTGCAACCAATACGCCGTCATCCTCAAGTAGGTCAACCGACAGCCACATGAAGGCAGCAAATAGATTGTGGGTTCGCACACCAAGTGCCCTCAGTTTGGCGGCTGAGTCGTCACCGGGACGTATTCGTTGGTACGGCGGGTTCATCACTACGTGGGTGAACTTCCGACCTTCCTTGATCCAGCGTGGCGCGAGCTCAAGAAAGTCTGCCGAATGTACTTCAGCCTCGCCGCGATACCTCATCGCCTTGGCATCGACAAGCTCAACTAGGTGTTCATGGAAGACCTCGTCGCGTTCTACCAAAGCGATATTGAATGGACTGTTGAACGAGTCGAGAACAGCTTCGGTGAGCGCGCCAGCGCCCGCACCAGGGTCGAGAACTGTGGCGTGATTCGGGACATGTTCGGCGGCCATAGCAGCCATGAGCTCCGCCAGACGCCTGGGAGTAAACACCTGTGTGCGGTCCCCAGAGGCCACGTGGGCACTTGCCATGCGCACTCCCATGAGTCTCGGCCGAGCGCTCGAACGAGCGAAGTCCCGAGAGCCACATTCGTCGTTGCCGTTGCCATATCTGACATGGAACGGGATGATCCCGGCGAAGTTTCGGGTGCGTGGTTACAGCCACCCTTGACTCCCCATCGTATCTCAGCTCGGGACGCTTATGTACTTTTAACGTGTGCCTCCGCTGGATGCCAGCAGTGCTTACAGTCCTGCTGCTCGTCACAACCACGAGCTGCCCATTCGAGACGGAGAGGCGACGTGGTGCATCTAGCCACGACGCGCCCAGATCCAAGCAATCGGATCGATTAAGGTATCGCCTCGACATACCTCAGAGACAAGCACGGTGGCACGACGAATAACGCTCGCCGAGAAACCTGGTGGGGCTTCTACGCGCCCACAACCGTACCAGTCGCTTGGGGTGGCGCCAACGCGACAAATCTGACATGCTCGGCGCAGGAAATCAGGCAACATTGCCCCCGAGTCAATGCCGCGCTAGCTGCTTGGCTACGGGCACAGCAAGATCATCCGCGTTGGGTGCTTTGAGCATACGGACCGCACAGGTAAGCATCTTGCTGCGTTCGGCTGACAGTGCACCGTTTTCGTGCGCGGTGCGTTGGCGCGAAAGCCAGTACGCGAGGGCACGTTCGTGTCGGTCGGCAGTGCGAACGATGGGTGCTCGTCCGTGTGCCGAAATGAAGTCGCAAAGGTGCTCAGCCCGGGTTTCCCATTGGTCTGCTCTCGGGTCCCAGCTCCAGCCGGGTAGTGCTTCCAAGCGGGCTTGACGATGTTGCGGCTGGTTGAGCGCGCGGCGTTGGTTCGTCACCCACATCAGCAGGCGCGGTTCGGCCTCTGCTGGCGTGCGCGGTAGACGTCCCAGCCGGTCAGTGACTCGCGAGAGGGTGTCGAAGCTGTCTTCCCAGCGGCTTCGTCTCACGTTCTCGTGCTGGCCTTCGGAGTGCGCGATTTTGCTTGTCATGACTTCTCATGCGCAGTCTCCGGGCCCGTTGTGGCACATCCGGATCGCAGTAACTGCAGCGCGGCTTTCTCGGGGCGACGTACGGTATCGGTTCCGATGAGGAGGATGTATGACCACCTATTCGATTCCTATGACCATCGTTATTGAGATTGATAACGCTGATGCTCTCAAAATTGCCGCGCTAGAACATCTGGCGGGCGACGCGGATGCTGGCCCGGCCGAGCGTCTTTCGGCGATGGAGAGTGTTCTGACTGACTTGAGCCATGCAATCGCCGTACTCACATATCCGGAGGCGGCGCTTCACGGGCAGCCGGGCTGCGTGGTGACGACGGCGGTTGTGGGTATCCCTGAGCCGGTGCAGGACGAATGACGACTGTCCCGCGTCAAGTAGTTGGCAGGAATTCTTCGATTTCGAAGTTGGGGATGGTGGGGTTGGCGGTGCCTGCGTATACGTCGGCGGGTCGGTTCCAGGCGATCGCTTCGTGCGGGCGGACGTGGTTGTAGTCGTGCCGGTAGGCGCCGATATGGTCGACGAGCTGGAGTCCGTCGTCGATCTCTTCGCGGAACAG
>NZ_JBNTKF010000024.1:0-36544 GCF_050408675.1 Microbacterium daqui
CCTCCTCAAAGCATCCGACTGCGAGTTCGCGTTGCTTGGGTGAAAGTGCGGAACGTGCACGCATAGAAAAACTCCCCGAAAATTGGTATCTGATTTCTCAGTCCAACTTCCGGGGAGCAGTTCACACACCGTGACAGCCCGCCTTGGTGTTTTCGCCTGCTCAGTCGAGGAACAGCGCGCGCAGTCGTTTCGTCGTGAAGACCAGACCGACCGCAATCATGACGACGTAGTACAGCACATGCCACAGCATGCCCACATGCACCGCACCGGTCGTGAGGCCACGGATGAGCTCAACACCGTGCCACAGCGGGAAGGCCTGGATGACGCCCTGCACCCACTCCGGATAGTTCGTGATCGGAAACAGGGTGGCCGAGAACAAGAACATCGGCAATAACACCATGGCGATCCAGTCCATGTGCTGGAAGGTCTTCATGTAGCTCGTCACCGCCATGCCGAGGCTCGCGAAGCCGAACGCGATCAGCAGCACGGCGGGCAGCGCCAGCACGGCCGTCCACGACAGGTTCAACCCGCCAACCTGCATGATGATCAGGAAGCCGCTCGCGTAGACGAGACCCCGCAGCATCGCATACATGATCTCGCCCAGGGCAACGTCCAGCGGGCCGAGAGATGTCGCTAACATGCCCTCGTAGAGCTTGCCGTAGTTGAGTTTGAAGAACACGTTCCACGTCGAGTCGTAGATCGCCCCGTTCATCGCGCTGACGGCGAGCAGCGCGGGCGCAATGAACGCCGCGTAGCTCACCTCGGTGCCGTCGGCGAGCGTGATCGCGTTGATCATGCCACCGAGCCCGATGCCGAGCGACAGCAGGTAGAACACCGGCTCGAAGAAGCCCGACAGCACGACGGCCCAACTCGACGACCGTGCCGCGATCAGCCCCCGTTGCACGACGGCCAGCGGGTTGCCCGCCCACAGCGCGCGCACACTGCCAGCGCGGCGCGTGGTTCCGGAGTCTGTCATCGTCATTTCGCAAGCCTCCTTGCGAAAATGCGCCGTGCCATGAGGTAGCCGACAGCGCTCAACAGAACGAGGTAGCCGAGGTGAATCCACATCATGCCATCGCCAACGGGTTTGCCGTACATCGCCATGCGGCCGAGCTCTGACGCGTGCCAGAGCGGCGAAATCCAGCCGATCCAGGCGAGCCACCAGTCGAGATTCGACAGCGGATAAAAGGTGCCCGAGAACAAGAACATCGGCATGAAGATGAATCGCTGCACGAGTGCGAACTGGCCCTTGTCATCTTCAATGCTTGCGGCGTAGGCCATGAGCGGCAGACCGAACGCGAGGCCGGCAAGCACGCCGGCACCGATCGCAAGCCACCCGGTCACTGGTGTCTCCACGCCGCCGAAAAGCCACACAATCACGTAATACGGAACCACGGCTGTGAGCACGCGTGCCATGGGAGCAAGCGCAACACCGGTGGCGATTTGCGCGCTGGAGATCGGCGATGCGGAGAAGCCGTAGAAGTAGCGGCGCCACTTGAAACCGCTCATCACCGGGTACGTCATCTCTTCGGTGACCACGGCAACGGCAGCCGACGCGATGAGTGCCGGCGCGACGAACACGAGATAGCGCACGGCAATGTCACCGTCTTGAACGGGTGCCGAGATGATCGCGGCTAGGCCCAGCGCCAGACCAAACAGGTAAAGCAGGGGTTGGCCGAGGCCGCTCGCCACGATCGTCCAGCCGTAGGCGCGCATGGCGCGAACCATGTGCTCGAAGACGTAATACCAACCGAGCGCCCGCGGCTTGCGCGCGGCGGCAATGGCCTCGGCCCGGAGCTCGTCGAGGCTCGGGTGCTGAACCGTCGTACTCATTCGATCAGCGATCTTCCGGTGAGGCGCAAGAACACGTCTTCCAGGCTGGAACGACGCACGAGCGACGTGAGCGGGTGGTGCCCGAGTTCGATGATGCGGTTCAGCGCCGCGTCGCCATCGTTTGTGTAGATCAGAATGCGGTCGGGCAGCACGTCAACGCGGTCGCCAATGCCGTCGAGCTGGGGCGCGATCTCCGAGTTCTTGTCAGAACCAAAGCGCACCTCCAACACCTCACGACTCGAGTATTCGCGAATGAGTGACGCGGGCGACCCCTCGGCCATGATCGCACCCTGGTCGACCACAATGAGGCGGTCGCACAACTGCTCCGCTTCATCCATATAGTGCGTTGTCAGTACCAGCGTGGTTCCGCGTTCTTTCAACCGGAACAGGCGATCCCACAGCACGTGACGCGCCTGAGGATCAAGACCCGTTGTCGGCTCGTCGAGCAGCAGAATGCGCGGGTCGTTGATGAGACCGCGGGCGATCGTCAGGCGGCGCTTCATGCCGCCTGAGAGGTGATCGACCTTGGCCTTCGCTTTGTCTTCGAGCTGCGCGAAGGCGAGCAGCTCTTCGGCCTTGCGACGGCACTCGGCCCCGGAAAACCCGAAGTAGCGGCCGTACATATAGAGGTTTTCGCGAACGTTGAGTTCAGCATCGAGATTGTCAGCCTGCGGAACCACGCCGAGGCGAGAGCGGATCTCCGGGCCGTATTGATTGGGATCGAGACCGAGAATCTCAAGGTCGCCGGCCGTGCGGGTCGATACCGCCCCGATCATCTTCATCGTCGTCGATTTGCCGGCGCCGTTCGGGCCGAGAAGGCCAAAGGATTCACCCGGGGCGACGTCGAAGGTGAGATCGTCAACCGCGACGAACTCAGGCTTACCCTTCACGGCGTAAGTCTTGCGCAGGTTCCGCGCTGAAATAACTGCTTCTGGCACGAGAAAAACCTACCAGTGGGCGCCGACATTGGTAACGCAAATACCGCGCGCAGATGCGCATCACCGTCACCGTCGAGAGGGAAAATCCACGGCCCACCGGCCCGAGCAGACCCTAGAATATCGATGGGGATTTAAACGGGAGGAAATCATATTATGAGCAGCGTCCGAAAACTGACTCAGCAGGAACATGCGGTTCCCCCGCAGCACACCCGTGATCGCATGGTGGCCGATGCGCTCATTGCGGTGCAAACTCAACCGAGCATGACACTACTCGTCGACGGGCTTGCTGGCATGGGCAAGACATACCTTCTTCGCGCTCTCGGTAGTGCTGCCACGGCCGCAAACTTTGGGCGGGTATCGTATGTGCGCGCCGACGAGATCGAAAGCGATGAACCGTACAGTTTCATCGAGCGACTCGTCGAAAGCAGCGGTGTCGCCGACTGGCACTTTGTCCCTCAAGCGACGACGGAACCAATTGCGCTCGCACGCGAATGCGTCACACGACTCACGCCCGAAACCGATGATCCGTCACACCTCATCATCATCGACGACGCGCACTGGATCGACTCCGAGTCACAACGCGTGCTGCGCTATCTCATTCCCCGTGTCACCCGGCGTCGAGTCACGCTCGCCTTCGGTGTACGCACCCCCTACGTTGATGATTCGTTTGGGGCTTTTCTCTCGAGACTCACGGCTGAAAACCCCGGCGATCTTCACTATGCGCTCGCGCCGCTCAAGGTAGCCGACGTTGCTGCCTATGCCGCGGAACGATTAGGCGCAAGCATCTCGCCGGACATCGCACAATTTCTTCTTGCCGAGTCGAACGGAACTTTTTTTGCACTCGAAGGCATCCTGAGCGCTCTGACGGAAGCTGAGATCTCCCGGCTTCACTTGGGATGGGACACTCCCATCCGCACCCTCATTTCACACAGTAATGCTCTCCTGCGCCCGGTCACTAATCTCCCCGCGGAGGCACGCCGCGCAGTAGAAATCGTGTGTCTCGCCGGTCACGAAATTTCTGCCGATGCCGTCAACGCTACGGCTCATTTCCTCGGCGAAACAGTTGATCTCAATGCGGCCGTGAGCGCCGGGGTCCTTATCAACTCCGCGTTCGGAACCGCGACTTTGCCTCAACACGCGCTCCTCGCACAGGCAGTCAATGACACCGTCTCCCCGGAGCGGCGTCGCGCCATCCTCCGCGCCCTCGCGGGCGTGACGTCGGGCTATGCATCAGTGCGACACGCGCTCTTGGGCGCCGAAGAGTGGACACCGCAACTCCTCTCACACGTCGACCAGTTCGTTCACGATGCCGCACGGCGAGGCGCAACCGCGCACGCCACAGATGTGCTTCGTGTTGCTCTCGACCTCGCCGATAGCGCGGACATGCGCGCACACGTTCTCGAGTCACTTGCACTCGTGCATTTGCAGGCGAAGACAGCCTTCCTGATGCTCGATCTCCTGCCCGAAATCGAGGAGCTTGAGTACACGCCGCTCCGCGAGCTCATCGTCATCGTTTTGGCGGCCCACAAGTTTCGTGAGCACGTGCCCATGGAACGCGCGCAACGGCTCCTGATGACGCCACCGCAGAGCGCCGATGACCACGCCGCAATCGGCTTCTTCGCTTTCATGATGGTGATTCTGACGATGCGGAGCCCCGATCGCGCAGCTGTGCCGCATCTCATTGCGCACGCGAAGAATCTCATCGCAAGCGGGCCACAGAGCGAGGCCGACCTGACTGACAAGAGGCTGGGTTGGATGATTGACCCCGACGGGAACACCGCCGTGCTCGACTCGTACCAGATGGTGCAAGACCAGTTCGCGACCCGGATCGATGCAGTCTCAGAAGCGCTCCCCCAGCTCACAGAACGGGTGAGGGCTCTGCCAGACAGCACCGCCAAGGTCGATGCCGCGGTGTCCATCGCAGGCGCTAAGCAATCCATCGGAGACATCGATGGTGCGCGCGAAATGGCTCAATTCAGCGTTGACCTTCTGGAGCGGGTCGGACAGCCCTGGGCAGCGAGCACTGCGCGCCTCATCCTCGGTGACTGCCTTGTTCTGCAGGGCTCCTATGGCGATGCCGCTGAACTGATGGCAGTGACGGAACAGGTCTCTTTCACAACCATGGACGTGGAGACCCGATTTACCTGGTCAGCGCTGAGAGTGTTCATCGCTGCCGTCATGGGCGGCGATAAGCCGGAGTTCTACCTCGAGCGAGCACGCCGCCAAAAGGACATTCCGTGGGAAGCATACGGCCCAGATCTATTGGTCATCGCGGAATGCGAACTCGCACGCGCCCGCGGCAACCACGAAGCTATTCTGGAAGCGAGCTCCAGCACCTGGGTCGGACGACTCGTCAACACACGGCACGGCTTCCTCACTTATCGCGTTAACGCGCTCATATCGACAGGCGCCTATGACGAGGCTCGCGAGCTCATCACACAGCTTGAGGGCTGGCAGGGCATGCGGTGGCATGAGGCCTGGGGCAGCCTGGACTGGCTTCGTGCCCGTCTCGCGCAGCACACCGGAGACGCCAAGACCGCGCGCTGGTATTTTGAATCCGCCGCCATGCAGAAGGACTTCCCGCTCCCGCACGCGCTGACCCTTGCAGATTTTGGTGCCTTTCTTCTGCAGCAGGGCGAGACGGAATTGGCGGTCAAAACACTCACCGCGAGCCATGCAGCTCTCAACGCCCTCGGCGCAAATAGCTACCTGCCGCGCGTCGCTTCGCTCCTTGCCAAGCACAGCCCCGTTGGCAATCCATCGGATGGGCCTGACCGTCTCCTCGCCCTGCTCACAGAACGAGAACAGCAGATTGTGCCGCACCTGATCAAGGGCCGCTCAAACAGCCAAATCGCAGAGTCGCTCGTCGTGTCGGTAACGACCGTGCGCACACATGTATCAAATATCCTCCGAAAGCTTCGGCTGACTTCGCGCGGCGAAGTGAGCCGGCGTTTCCGCGACGCGACGGATGCGAGCCCGTTCTCGTAGCAGGCAAGAACGTGGGGTCAGCCCAGCTTCGCGATTTCGTTGTGAAGCATTTCGAGAAGTTCTCCACGACTCGTCGCGCCCAGACGCCCGCGAATTCGCGCGACATGATGCTCAACGGTTTTAGGAGAAATGAATAGCTGTTCGCCAATCATGCGGTACCCGTGACCATCCAGAACGAGTCGCGCAACGTCGACTTCGCGGGCGGTGAGCGCGGAGGTTTGTGGAACGACCTTCGTGTGCCGCGCCTGGCTTCTGTCGACTTCACGCGCCAGCTGCATCATAGCCAGCGCCCCATCACGTTCGGGGTGTTGTAGGGCGGCATGGCCAGCCAACCGCGCCGCATCCCAGGTGTGGCCGTGACTCGCGAGAGCGCGTACGCTCACCTCGACAGCGTTATAGTCAATCTCATCGCGCAGAATGTTTAGCCAGGTGTTTCCTGCTTGGGCCAAGGTCGCGGCGTACGCACTCGCCGTGGCCGCCGTAGCGAGCGCGTTCGCCGGGGCGAGCAACATGGCTGTGTCGTTTGACTGAAATGCCGCCTGCACGGCATGCCAGTGAAATGGGGCTGACCAGGCAATAGGATCACCCGCCCGCGTCAACATCGCAGAAATGTCGTGGAAGATTTCTTGCGCCCGTTCTGGCTCGCGCATGCGCACGGCAGTCACCAGCATTTCGCCAACCGGCAGCAGGTCAAACAGGCTCATACTCATACCCAGTGTGAGCCCTCGAATTTCCTGCCAGGCATCTCGCAAGGCAGTGGCGTCGGCGCGACGTCGAGAAATACCAGCCATGAGGCACCAATAAAGAAGGTGCTCCCGCTCACCCAAGCCACGCGGTTCCGCAACGAGATCCGCGGCTTTTTCAGCCGCCGCGAGCTGCCCTTGCAACATCAACGCCCACCCCAAGAGCAATTGATGACGCGGGCGCGATGCGCTGCCGCCGAGGTCAGCGCCGAGGGCGCGCTCCAAGAACACTTGTGCGGTCTGCGGCTCGCCTCGCCCCATCGCAAGAATGGCGGCGAGGGCAGCAGGCGTCTCCGGGAGGAGGACCGAAGCACCCAACGGCACCAGTGTTTGGACAGAGCGCGCAAGCATATCGATCGCGCCATGTCCATTGGCGCGCACGCTCGTGACGAGTGCCCGCGACAATTCCGCGAGACCCGCAGACAGGCTTGTCACGCCCCCAGCAGGCATCGCATCAGCCCACGCTAACGCCGCGACGGGGTCACCCTGCCCGAGCGTCGCGACGACAGCCCAAGCGGCATCGTGGCCGATCGATTCGCGACCCACGTGGGTGAGCAGTGCACTGGCGCGGTCAAGCCGCCCGCTGCGGATATATGCGCCTGCCGCGAGAACTGCAGCGGGTTGTGAAACGTCGCTAATGCGATTCGTGATCAGCCCATCTGTGAAGCCGAGAACTTGATCGGGTGAGCCCGAGAATGACGCATCCTGCGCGCGCCGCAGGAGCACCTCCTGCTCTGTCAACCGCAGCGATCGGGCCAATTGCATCACGGCGCCGCGCACTGCGGCATGATGCTCATCTTCTGCGAGTCTCCGAATCAGCATGGGCAGGAGCCGATGATCAGTGCATCCCGAATCTACGAGCGCGATGAGCACTCCGGAACGCGGGCTCGGTTGCGACAACAATTCGGCAAGCACCTGGTCATGTATTTCGCGGATGCGCTCCGCCGGAGCAGCGGCAATGATGCGTGGTGCGAGTTGGGTGCGCAACGACCCGGCGTATACGTACGCAGTGCCATCGCGCAGGAGCGACTTAATGTCGTCATGCACGTCGCGCTTCGGTCGTGCGAGACGTCGCGAGAGCTCATCCGCATCTGTGGGGTTGGAAATGGCGATGTGGAGAAGGAGATCATTGCGGGCGCACTCGGCGGCATCGGCACCCGACAACACCTCGTCGAGTTCAGTATCAGGCGTCATCGTCGCGCCCCCATCGAATCGGCTACATCCGCATCGTCGCGCCCATGCACGGCATTGTCGATCTCGATAGCTGGCTCGCTGAGCAACGCCGCGGCGAACACATCCTCAAGGTCAACTTCTTGCGGCTCGTCACGCCACTGGGGGTGCTGTACCGCCTCGGATGCGGTGATCTGAGTCTTCGCCCGCTCAGGAGCGGAACGCCGGCGCCAACTGCGCTGTTGCGTCAGCAGCGCGCGCATCCGGCCACGCAGATCGCGCGTTGCGCGCGATTGCCGACCGAGTTCTTCGCGCCTACGAAGCCGCTCCGCACCGCGGACAGCCACAAGCGCCGGTTCCGAAGGAAGGAAAACTTCAATGCCAATATCGGCCGAAAGTCGCTGACTCACCAGCGGCATCGCGGCGACTCCTCCGGTGAGGAGGAGAGCATCGACGGGCATACCGTAAAGCTCGAGCGCGGAAACGACCATGCGCACAACATCGTCAACCCACGGGCGTGCGATCTCTTCCATCTCGCTGCGCACCAGACGAACGGCGTCAGTGACGCCGGGGATCTCGAGCTGGATGCTCTCCGTAGCTGCCTCCGAAAGTGATTCCCGTACATCGCAGCACTGACGCAGCACTGCAGACGTCGACATCGCATTCGTCGCGACATCGACATTGTCGATGGAGGCGAGACTCGTGAGGAGATGGCGTAGCACGGCAGCGTCAAGATCATCGCCGCCTTCATCATGGATGAGCGCTGGGGACATCGAAGTGACCGGGTTCGTCCGGCAGTTCTCGACGATGACGACGCTGCTCTGCGCCGCACGCAGACTCACCACGGCGATCGTGTCACGAACCGCGCCGATCTCGGCGGCATACTCAGCGACGGCCGACGAGGCATCATCAAATATCTCGACCGCAGGATCGATCGCCGCAAGGCGCATCATCATGTCGTTTCGCACCCGCGCGTTCCACCACGCTGGCAAGACGAGAGCCGTAGATTCCTGATCCATTGCGAAGCGCGACAACGTGCTTTCTACAACTCCGAAAAACTGCTCCGCTGCGCACAACGTGTCGACGTCGTCGCCGAGCACCGTCACTCGTGCCCGCCCGGTGGTGACACGCAGCAGCAGGTCGCGGTCGAGCATGGTACCGACCTCTACCGGCGCCCCGCTGTCCTCGATGATGCCAGTCGCACCAACCTCGATAGCAACCATGAGTTCTTCCCCGTATTCGTTCTGGACCTTGACGGCTGATGCACACCGCGATGAGCACCAGTGTCCCCAATCAGCAGAATATCGCGGAAAGACGCGGAATATTCAGCAGGAATGCCTGACGCGATGCTTGAAATCCCCTAATCCATCCCCTAATCCTCCTCGATCGAGTCGGCACTCCCCGACGGAACCATAGGGGCGGAAGAAGGGGGAACTCCCCCCTTCCTATGGACTCAAACCAATTCGTATGGTTGTAGAGATTTCCAGCGACGTGAGCTGGAACAACAACGTAAGGAAGCACCGTGTCTGTTACATCAGCCGAATTGTTGCGCTTCATCCTGAGCCTGCTGGGAAACCCAGCGCAGGCCGAAGCATTCTCCCAAGATCCGACGGGTGCCATGGCGGCCGCCGGCCTCTCAAACGTGTCATGCGCGGATGTTGACGCCATCACCCCGCTCATCGCGAACTCGGCACCTGGCGCCGTTGCAATCAGCTACAGCGGATCGGCCGCACCCGCGGAAATGATTCAGCACATCGTTAAGAACATCGCCGTCAGCAACTACGACAACAGCGGCGTCGTGCAGAACATCTGGACGACAGGCGACGTCCGCCAGGCGTTTGCCAGCGACGGCGGCTTGGCCATCGGCGGCGATCTCCACACCGATGACCCGCTCGTGCTCGGTGATGGCAACACCATTGCAGCAGACGACGCGCACGCCGCCGGCCGCGACATTATTCAGAACCAGGGCGACGGCAACCTTGCCCTTGGCGGCGACCAGAGCATTGCGCAAGACAACGGCGTCATCGCTGGTGGCGACAATCTGTCAGCAGGCGATAAGGTCGGCGGCAACAACAACGAGGCTGAGAACACCGGGAATGACAACTCCGTCTCGGTCGGCGGCAACCAGAACAACGCTGAAAACACCGGCAACGACAACTCGGTTTCGATCGGCGGCAACAACAACGCGGCCGAGAACACCGGCAATTCGACGGTGCACGATGAGTCGACCACGATCGGCGATGTCGACCTGTCGCAAGACAACTCCACCTCGATCGGCGGCAACAACAACGCAGCCGAAAACACCGGCAACACCACGACCGTAGGTGACATCGACCTCTCGCAGGACAGCTCCACCACCGTTGGCGGCAACCAGAACAACGCTGAAAACACTGGCAACGCCGCGATCGTTGATGAATCCATCAATGTTGGCGATGTCACGGTCGACAACTCGGACAACTCCGACAACTCCAGCACGGTCGGCGATGTCGATTCGTCTCAGAACGACTATGTCGGCGGCGACTACTGGGAGAACGGTTCCAACGTCGGCGGCATCGGCAACACCGATAACCGCAACTCGAACAACACGGCGGACTCCGGCAACACTGTCGTCATCACCGAGAACAACGATGAGTCCATCACTGTGGGCAACATCGCCGTGGACCTGTCGCAGGACAATTCCTCGACCGTCGGCGACACCACGATCACGGATGACCACTCATCCACCGTCGGCGACACCACCATCACCGACGACCACTCATCCACCGTCGGCGACACCACCATCACCGACGACCACTCATCCACCGTCGGCGACACCACCATCACGGATGACAACTCCTACACCGGCGGCGATACCACCATCACGGATGACAACTCCTACACCGGCGGCGATACCACCATCACCGACGACCACTCGTACACGGGCGGTGACACCACCACGGTCGACGACAACTCCTACACGGGTGGCGACACGACCGACTACACCTACACGTACGAAGACAACTCTGTCGGAGGCGACTTCTACGAGCAGGGCGGCGGAAGCTCCTACGGTGACTACAACGAATCAGGATCCGGAAACTCGGTTGTCGACAGCAGCAGCGACACGAACACCGTGGTAAACGACTACGACTACACGTACGGCGGATAACCACCGAGCTCCAGCGGACTCGCACAACGTCCGCTGGCCCCTGCGCGAGTGCGGTACCGGCCTTCCCCCCGTTTGCCGGTACCGCACTCGTGTGTAACTCGCCGCGCGCGTTTTGTACTTCATCGAGGAGTTTGATGACACACCCAACCCCACCACCATCCCGGGAAGTCCTGGAATCGGTCGCGTCACGACTCCGCGCACTCGCCACACAGCACGGCCGCCGCGACGTGCATCCGACAATTGATTCTGCCCTCGAAATCCTCTCCAATGACGCGGTGCGCGTGGTCGTGGTTGGCCAGTTCAAACAGGGAAAGAGCGCACTCGTCAACGCGATCGTCGATGCCCCCGTGTGCCCGGTCGATGATGTCATCGCCACATCTGTACCCACCGTCGTCAGCTGGGGCGAAAGGACCACGGCGACAGTCGTGACCGAAATCAGCCGAGAACACGACGCCCTCCGCACCGACATCGATCCGGCGCTGCTCCGCCAGCACGTCACAGACCTCGCTGGTGAAATCGGTCTCATCGGTAGCGTCCGCGCCGAAGTTACACTCCCGCGCCCCATCCTCGCCGCCGGTTTCACCTTTGTCGACACTCCGGGCGCTGGCCGCGCCCAGGCGCGCACGTCGACCAACCTCACTCTCCTGCCTCAGGCCGACGTCGCCATCATGGTTACAGATGCGACCCAGGAGCTGACGGAACCAGAAATCACGTTTGTGAAGCAGGCAACAGCACTGTGCGATCGGATGATCTGCGTGATCACCAAAACCGACATGCAACAGCAATGGCGCGACATCGTTGCGGTCAATGCCAGCCACCTCCGCAACGCAAAACTTGAGGTTCCGCTCTTCGCAACCTCTGCGCTCCTGCGTACGCTCGCTAATCATCATTCCGAGCCCGCGTGGCGAGCAGAATCACGCATCGACGAAGTCAGCGCATACTTGCAGAACAACGTCAAAGCCGAAGTACGCGCATCGCGCCAACGAATCGCCGCCCGCGAGTTACTCTCGGCGATCCAGCTCATCGAAATCGACCTGCAGAGCCAACTTCACGCGCTTACGAGCGCCAATCAAGGTCAGGCGGTGATCCGCGAGCTACAAAGCTCAGAAGCGCAGGCACGCCAACTCATGGAGAAGTCAGCACGCTGGCAGCAGACGCTGTCCGACGGGGCTGGTGACCTGGTCACCGATACGGAATTTGACCTTCGTGACCGGTTGCGCACGGTGGGTCGTGATGCCGAGGAGCTCATCCAGGCGAGTGATCCCGGCAATTCATGGGATGCCATGGGCGATTGGCTCGCTGATTCCGTCACGCAAGCTGTTTCCGACAACTTTGTGTGGACGCATCAGCGCAGTAAACACCTCGCCGACCTGGTCGCGCAACACTTCGCGCTCGAAGGTCGTGCTGCGGTGCCAGACCTGGCGCTCGGCGATATTGACGGCGTTGTCGGCAGTCTCGATGGGCTTGACCCGGTGAACCCAGGTTCGCTCTCTCTCGGCCAAAAGTTCATGATCGGGCTGAAGGGGTCATACGGCGGCGTGCTCATGTTTGGATTGATGACCACGGTCGCTGGCATGGCGCTGGTCAACCCTATTTCGCTGGCAGCCGGCGTCGTTATGGGCGGCTTCGCCTACCGAAACGACTCGCGTCAACGGCTCGAGCAGCGTCGCGCCGAAGCACGAAATGCGGTCCGCAAGCTCATCGATGAGACGATTTTCCAGGTCAGTAAGGATGCTCGCGATCAGATGAGTTTTGTTAAGCGTCAGCTCCGCGACCACTTCATCGATGTCGCCGACGATCTCAAGAAGTCGCTCAATGCGGCTGCCGCAAAGGCAAAAAACGTTGTCCAGCTCCCCCAAACCGAACGCGAAAAGCTCGTTGAGAATCTGACTCGAGAGATTCGAAACCTCACTGCACTCCGTGCGACGGTAGCGACTATTGCCGACGAAACCCCAGACGATGACCTGATCGGAGTGCGCCATGCCGCATAGTCGACTCACCTCAGCCCGCGCGATTGTCGACTCCGCTCAGGCGTTGTATGCCGACGACCCTGCGGCTCTGCGCACGCTCACTCGTCTAGCGACGAGAATCGATGAGCCCCTTCGGGTTGCCATCGTTGGCTCGGTGAAGGCGGGTAAATCCACGCTTCTCAACGGGCTGCTGGGCGAACGCATCGCACCGACGGATGCACGCGAGTGCACGCGAATCGTCACGTGGTATCACTACGGCAACGCTCCCTCGGTGCGGGGAACGCTGACGACTGGCACGGTTCAGACGGTTCCCGCACGACGACAATCAAGCCGCCTCGAGCTCGACCTCGGCGGGCTCACCGCGGAGGACTTTGAGCGAATCGATGTCACGTGGCCCGCCCCAGGAGTTCGTGACATTACTCTCATCGACACCCCCGGCACCGAGTCGCTCTCACATGACGTCGCGAACCAGACCGCTGAGTTCCTTGCTCACGAAGATGGTGTCGCCGGCGCTGATGCCGTCATCTACCTCCTGCGATCGCTGCACGAATCCGACGTGCGTTATCTCCAGGAAATCAATGCGCGCACCCGATACGGCACCGCGCGCATGGGAACCATCGCTGTCCTGTCACGCGCCGACGAAGTCGGATCCAGCCGTCTGACGGCCATGATCTCGATCAACGATGTTGTGGATCGACTTCGCAAACACCCTGATCTTGCTTCGATGTGTGACGCAATCGTGCCGGTATCGGGTCTCATGGGGATGGGTGCAGCATCGCTCCGACAGGCCGATTTCGTTGTCTTTCGCGATCTCGCTGACCGCGACCCTAAGACCACCGAACATCTCCTCCTCAGCGCCGAGCACTTCATCGCGTCAAAAGAGTCATGGTTACCGAACGAACAGACGCGTATCGACTTGGTGGATCGCTTCGGCATGTATGGCATCCGCATCGCTTTCGCCGCAATTCGTGGCGGAATCGCTGACGCTGAGTCGCTTGCGACGGAACTGACCCGCCGTAGCGGTCTCGAGGAGTTGCGCCGGCTTATTGACGTCAACTTTTCACAGCGCCAGTCGGAGCTCAAGGCGCACGCCGTTGTTCTTGCCGTCAATGAGCTCCTTCGCCGTACCCCGAAGCCAGGTTCGGCGGAACTGTTGGCCCGAACGGATGAGCATCTCACGAACGCACAAGCGTTTACGGAAATGCAGGTAGTCGGTCGGATCGCGGCTCGCGGTTATGCCCTCCCGCTGGAGGCACTCACGGAGTTGGAACGCCTACTCGGCGGCCAAGGGACAGCCGACAATGTGCGCCTCGGCCTCGCGGCAGACGACCACGCTTCACATCAGATGCGCGATGTCGCAATTGCACACTTGCGGCGCTGGCGCGCGTTCGCTGCTGATCCACTTCTCGATCGAACGACCCATCGGGCGTGCAAAGCCGCCGAAAGAAGCTGCGAAGAGATCATCGAACGCTGGATTCTGCGTACGGCTCTTCCGTCCAACGCTTCATAGCGCCCGCTGGCACTGCGAATCAGGCCGCGGACTCACCCGTCGTCGCGCTCACGAGCGGTTTGCGCTCGTGGTGGTCGGCCTGGCGTAGCCACACCCCGACGCGTGGCGTCAGAACGATGACGATCGCAACGAACAGCAGCAGGATGCCGCCGGCGCTGGCGAGGAGGTCAAGCCCCTCGGCGTCACGTAACAGGACGGTCAGAGCCGTGGCTGGCACCAAGATCATCGTCGTCGTAACAAACCAGTTTCGTGCACTCCGACTGCGCTTTGCGAACAACAGACATACGCTGAGCACGGCGATGCCGGCTAGAAGCACCGCGCCACACCAGGTAACCCCGAGCAACAGGTTTGCGGCGAACGCCATGTCGTCCGCGGAGTATTCTTCGTCGAGCTCGGTCTCGATGATCGTCACGAGCGATTCGTGCACATCGCTAAAGTTTGCGACTGTCGTGATCGCGGAGTACAAGAGCACCCCGACAGCAACAATCACCAACGCGATCGCGGCTAGGAGACGCTGGGGCCGACCGACGAGCGTCATGGGCCTCACTGTGCCAGCGTCGACAGTGGGGCGCGGAGGTGCAGATGATCGCCCGCCGTCCCACGACACCCGAGGAATATCGCCGTTCGAGTTCGTCATCGCAGTGCCTCGATCGCGAAACGAATCTCCGCTTCGCCGGGAATCGTCACAACACCGTCGTCAGACTTCACAACACCCATTCCGTCAACCCGCACGGTCGGGGTTTCGTGTACGTCAGCACGAAGGGCTGCTTGCGTAGCCGCCTCAACCCACGGCCCAAACGTTCGTTCCGCGATACAGTCCGCCACGTCCGTAGCGCCCACCTCCGTGGCAAACGATGCAAGCTGTTCGTCGGTCAGTCCGGGTTGGTCATAGGCCGGCTGGTTTACCAGCAGTAGACCATGCATCGCGGCGTACGCACTCGGTCCGGCGACATCGGCGACGCACGCTGCCGCATTGGCAGCACGGAGGGAATAGTCATCCCCCGCTTCATTCTTCAAAAATGCCAGGGGGTGGTAAACCAGGGCAATGGTTCCGCTCTGCGCTTGATCCGTAAGAAAGGCACCAGTGCGATCCTGGAACACTTTGCAGGTGCTACAGAGGAAATCTTCGTAGACGTCAACGCGGGTGGCCTCAGTCGGAGCCTCACCCTCGCCGTCCAGCGTGAACATGAACCCGTAGTCATCAGTTGCATGTTGTGGTGCGGTCACCTCGGCTTCATCGCTCGCGGTGGTAGCACGGAGCCACAAGACGGACCCCGCCGCCGCGACCATGCCGAGGATCACGATGCTGGTCGTCAGGATCTGTAGTTTCCGCGTGCTGCGCTGGTGGTCACTGCGAATCTTGTCAGCCAGCTCGCGCCGCTGTTCTGCCCGATGATTGCCGTCTACGCCCACCGACAACAGCTTAGCCGACTCCGTGAAAAAACAGACGTAGAACAAGATATTCGCGCCGGTGGGCCTAACCGGAGCAAGGCGACCCACCGACGCGAATCGTTTCCCGTGGCGCTGAGCTGCAACCGGAGCAAGGCGAGCTCGTTGCCACGTTTTTCCGTGCGGGTATCTCATCACCGGAGCAAGGGTGAGACACCTGCACGAGTCTTTATGCGGAGGCAGCCCCCAAGCGGGTGCGCAGCGCGTTGAGTTCGTCGGTGAGTGCCACCGGAACGCGACCATCGAACGTCTCGTAGAACTTTTCAGTGAGGTCTGCTTCGTGTGCCCACGAAGCAGCGTTCACGTCGAACAGTTCAGCAAGGTCCGCTTCCGACACCTCGATGCCGTCAAGGTTGAGATCTTCGGTCTTCGGCAGGCGTCCGATCGGGCTGTCGACAGCCTCAACTTCGCCCTCGAAGCGACGAATGATCCAGTCGATGACACGCGAGTTGTCACCGAAACCGGGCCACAGGAAGCGACCGTCGGTGCCCTTGCGGAACCAGTTGACCTGGAAGATGCGCGGGGCACGGTCGAAGCGCAGCGAAGCGCCAACCTTCAGCCAGTGACCGAAGTAGTCCGCCATGTTGTAGCCGCAGAACGGCAACATCGCAAACGGGTCGCGACGCAGTTCACCAACGAGGCCTTCGGCTGCAGCGGTGCGCTCCGACGAAATGGTCGAGCCGAGGAAGACGCCGTGCGTCCAGTCGGTTGCCTCAACGACGAGCGGAACGTTCGTGGCACGACGGCCACCGAACAGGATGATGTCGAGCGGCACACCCTGCGGTGCGTCCCAGTCCTCAGAAATCTGCGGGCACTGCGCTGCCGACACCGTGAAGCGGGAGTTCGGGTGCGCGGCCGGGTGTTCCATGTCAGGCGTCCACGGGTTGCCCTGCCAGTCGGTGAGCTCGCTCGGAGCCTCGTCCGTCAGGCCTTCCCACCACACGTCACCGTCGGGGCGCAGGGCCACGTTCGTGAAGATGGTGTTGCCCCACAGGGTTTCAACGGCGGTGACGTTGGTCGACTCACCGGTGCCGGGTGCTACGCCGAAGAAGCCAGCCTCCGGGTTGATTGCCCACAGACGACCGTCGTTGCCGGGGCGCAGCCAGGAGATGTCGTCACCGAGCGTCTCGACCGTGTAGCCGGGGATCGTCGGGCGCAGCATCGCGAGGTTCGTCTTGCCACAGGCCGACGGGAATGCCGCAGCCACGTGGAACTTCTTACCCTCGGGGTTAATGACACGAATAAGCAGCATGTGCTCGGCGAGCCAGCCGTTGTCACGGCCGAGAACCGACGCGATGCGCAGCGCGAAGCACTTCTTGGCCAGAATCGCGTTTCCGCCGTATCCCGAACCAAACGAGTGCACCTCGAGAGCCTCGGGGTAGTGAACGATGTACTTGTCGTCGTTGTACGGCCACGCTTCGTCCTGCTGGCCCGGCTCGAGCGGAGCACCGACGGAGTGAATGGTGCGAACCCATTCCTGACCGTTCGCGATTTCACGCACGACATCGTTGCCGACGCGCGTCATGATCTCGATCGAGACGACAGCGTACGTGGAGTCAGTGACCTGCACGCCGATCTGCGACAACGGGCCGCCAACGGGGCCCATGGAGAACGGAACCACGTACATCGTGCGTCCGCGCATGGCGCCGTCGAAGAGGCTGGTCATCTTGGCGCGCATTTCGGCCGGGTCTGCCCAGTTATTGGTGGGTCCGGCGTCTTCTTCACGCTCGGAGGCAATGAAGGTGCGACCTTCGGTGCGAGCGACGTCGCTCGGGTGGGAACGTGCAAGGTAAGAACCCGGGCGCAGTTCTTCGTTAAGCTTGATGAGGCGGCCTTCGCTCACCTGCAGGTCAAGCAGGTACTGGTTCTCTTCAGCGGAACCATTAACCCAGAAGACGGCGTCGGGCTTGAGGAGGGCAGCAACTTCGTCAACCCAGGAAACAAGCTCAGCAAACGCCTCTCCCGAATATTCGGGACGCTGTCCGAATGAGCGCGCGGGCGCGAGGTGCGCTCCCGGCGTCGGGCGAGCTCCGAAGGCTTCAGCAAGAGCCATAAAAACTTCTCCTTGGGTTGCGGAATGTAACTCCTCAATCAAGAATGCGTGACCGATTGCATTACTTTCGGCGAAATCGGGGTGAAAGAATCGCCGTTCTTTACATATACTCAAGACATGCCATCCGCCATTGAACTCGCGACGCTGGGCCACCGCATTCGGCACCACCGTCTAGAAATGGGTCTCACGCTTGATGAGCTCGGCGCCAAGGTCGGCGTTGCGGGCTCGCAGCTCAGTCTGATCGAGAACGGTAAGCGTGAGCCCAAGCTCTCGCTGCTGCAGGCGATTGCGCAAGCCACCGACACGGCGGTCACCGATCTCATCTCCGGCGAGCCACCAAACCGTCGTGCTGCTCTCGAGATTGAACTCGAAAAGGCGCAGACGTCTCCCGTCTTCCGTCAGCTCGGTATTCCGGCCGTTCGCGTATCAAAGTCGATGAGCGACGAGACCATCGAAGCCGTGCTTGGTCTACACCAAGAGCTACACCGCCGCGAGCGCGAAGCGATTGCCACGCCAGAAGAAGCACGTCGTGCGAACACCGAACAGCGTCTGCGTATGCGGGAGAAGAACAACTACCTCCCCGACATTGAGAAGCTCGCTGAGAAGCAGCTCAAGCTGGCCGGACACGTCTCCGGTGCCCTCAGCCACCGTTCGGTGAGCCTGATGGCCGAACAGCTCGGCTTCGAGCTCATTTATGTTTCGGACCTCCCGGAGTCCACCCGCTCGATCACCGATATTGAGAACGGCCGCATTTACCTGCCGCCCTCCTCCATTCCTGGTGGTCACGGCCTCCGCTCCATGGCGTTGCAGGCTATGGCGCATCGTCTGCTCGGCCACAAGCCGCCGACGGACTACGCCGACTTCATGCGGCAGCGTTTGGAGATCAACTACTACGCCGCGTGCTGCCTCATGCCAGAGACCGCCGCGACAGCCTTCCTGCAGCAGGCGAAGAAGGATCGCAACCTCGCGGTGGAAGACTTCCGCGACGCGTTCGGTGTCACGCACGAAGCCGCTGGTCTGCGCCTCACGAATCTCGCAACCACGCACCTCGACATCCAACTGCACTTCCTTCGTGTTGATGGTTCCGGCGCCATTTCTCGCGTCTACGAGAACGACGGCTTGCCGTTGCCCGAAGACGTCACCGGATCCGTCGAGGGCCAGATCGTGTGCCGCAAGTTCTCGGCGCGCACCGCGTTCGAGCAGACGAACCGCACGATCGAGCACTACCAGTACACCGATACGCCGGCCGGAACCTTCTGGTGCTCCACGCAAACCGGTTCGTCCAAAGATGGAGACTTCTCCATCACTGTTGGTGTGCCGTTCGACGACGCGAAGTACTTCCGTGGCCGCGAGACCCAGGCCCGCGCCGTATCGACGTGCCCTGATGAGTCGTGCTGCCGCCGCGCCAACCCGGATCTCACGACCCGCTGGCAGGGGAAAGCGTGGCCGAGCGCTCGCGTACACACGCACATCTTCTCGCCGCTCCCCCGCGGCGCCTTCCCCGGCGTCGACGACAGCGAAGTCTACGAGTTCCTCGACCGCCACAACGGCTAGCCAGAAAAGTGTGACGGTACATTGTTGAGATGACCGCGACCGACACCGCACCGGCCACCCCCACACGAGGCGGCGCGAGTCGATTTCAGCCGTGGGCCCTGCCGCTTGCGGTGGCCGCAGTCGTCTCGGCGTTGTACATCTGGTACTCGGCGTGGCAGTGGGGTCAGATCGCGGTCAAGTCGTGGGATCTCAGTATCTTCACGCAGCTGTTGCAGCAGTACTCGCAGTTTCACGAACCGATCGTCAGCGTCAAAGGCGATGGGTACAACCTCCTGGGCGATCACTTCCACCCGCTGCTCGCGGTGTTGACGCCGATCTTCGCGATCTTCCCGCACGCATTCACGCTGCTGGTCATTCAGGCGCTCTGCTTTGGTGCGTCTGCCGGTATGTTTACCGCGATAGCCACGCGCGTGCTGCACTCGCGCCTGAGTGGCGTACTCCTCGGCGGCGCCTTCGGTTTGAGCTGGGGTCTGCAATACGCGGTCGAAGCGCAGTTCCATGAAATCGCACTCGCGGTTCCGCTTCTCACGGGCGCCACCGGCGCGATCGTGGAGAAACGCTACAAGGCGGCGGTGTTCTGGGCGGCCCCGCTCGTCTTCGTCAAAGAAGACCTCGGGCTCACCGTGCTCGTGATCGGTCTCGTGATCGCCTACCTAGAGCGCACAATTCGCGGACTGTGGCTCGCGCTGTGGGGCGTCGCATGGTTCGCGATTGCGATCTTCGTCGTGTTACCCCTCCTCAACCCGGACGGCGCGTGGGCGTACGGATCGAACGCTTCGCCGGGTGGCTTCCTCGCGAGCCCCGAGACCTGGTTTGCCGACGGCAAGATTCACACCGTGCTGTTGCTATTGGCAACGACCGCAGGTTTCTTGGTGTTCTCACCACTCACGGCGATCATGCTGCCGACCCTCGCGTGGCGCTTTCTCTCCACGAACCACGGCTATTGGGGGCCCGATTGGCACTACAGCACTGTGCTGATGCCTATTGCCTTCGCCGTGCTTCTTGACGGCATTCGGCGTGCTTCGGCCAGCGACTGGCCACTCCTGCGGCGCTATGCGAAGCACGGCGTCGCCGTCGCGGTGACGGTCGCGGTCATGCTGTTGCCGCAGCTCCCGCTCGCTGATCCTCTGGGGCCCGGAGCGCGGGAGCGGCCCACGCGCGCCGACGACACGGCGGCCATCATCGCGAATATTCCCGCTGGCGCGACTGTCGAGACCGACATCGGCATCATGTCGTACCTCGTCGATGATCACGAAGTGTTCTGGCTCGGCAACAAGAACCCGGCACCAGACTGCCTCGTCATTGACCGGGCCCGCGGTGGTACGCCCGACGAATGGGGCGATGTGATTGCTGTCGCAAAGCATTTGCACCCCGAGGTTAAATACACGCATGTGACGACGTCCGGCGATATGGAGCTGGCCTGCCGAGTAGGCTAGGTCAGTCGCATCTGGGCGACCAGAACAGCAGGAGCACCGTGTCGCCGAAGCCTGCCTGGGTCGGTCTCACCGTTCTTTCCATCGCCGTCTTTGGCGCGATCACCATCGAGGTCGCCCCCATCGGCCTGCTGCCCGACATCATGACGGCGTTCAGCGTCGACAAGGCCACCGCTGGCCTGCTCGTTTCGATGTACGCGGGTCTGGTGGCAGTGTCATCGGTGCCACTCACCCGGCTCACCCGTCACGTCGCTCGAAAGCCGCTCCTGCTCGTCACTCTCGGCATCTTCAGCGCGTCGAATCTGTGGGCTTCGGTTGCTGGCTCCTTCGAGGTCCTCGTCGCTGCCCGCACGCTCGGCGGGCTCGCCCACGCCCTGTTCTTCGCCGTCGTGATCGGTTACGCCGCGCGTATCGCGCCAGAGGGTCAAACGGGTCGCGCTATTGCCCTGGTGGCGACCGGTACGAGCATCGGCATCGTCCTGGGTCTGCCCGCAGGCACGGCCCTGGGTGAACTCATCGGCTGGCGCTTCACGTTTGCGAGCCTCGGCATTCTGGTCGGCCTCTGCGGCGTCATGGCGATGACCCTGCTGCCACCGGTGTCACACGACGCTGAAGCTGGCAAACAGTTTGTTCCCGGCGGCGGCCGCCTCATCACCATCGCGGGCCTCGCCGGCCTGTGCTTTCTCGGCTACTACACGCTCTACACCTACGTCAGCCCGATGCTCCTCGACGCGGGCCTCCCGAAGGCGTGGCTCAGCGCCGCACTGGTCGCCTTCGGTATCGCCGGGTTCATCGGCATTCGCGTCGTCGCACCCCACCTCGACAACCGCCCCTTCGCGTTCATGGTGATCGTGCCCGCAACTCTCGTCGCACTGCAGGCGAGCATCGCGATCGCGTACCCCGCACTATGGCCGCTGCTTATCGTGGTGTTCCTCTGGACAGGCGCCTTCGGCCCCGTGAACTCGACGTACCAAAACGTGTTGGTGCGCGTCGGCAAAGACAACCCCGAAATGGCTGGCGCCTGGATCAACGCAATGTGCAACCTCGGCATCGGTGCCGGCGGCGCGCTCGGCGGCATGATCGTGATGGGCGCAAGCTATGCAGGTGCCGGTCTCATCGGTGCCGGCATCATTGCCATCGCCCTCGCCATCGCAGTCTTCGGGCGGCGGGCCCTCACCGTTTCGTAGCGCCTCGAACTACGCGATGTGCGCGCGGTAGCGCGCCAGCGCAGCCTCCCGCTCTGCCGCAGACAGCGACTCGTCAAACGGAACCATGGTTCCGTCGCGCTTCCACGTCGCGATGATGACGCCGTCACGCACCAGAATCGGGGCGACCATGCCATTTTTCGTCGGGCCGACGGCGCTCACGAATTCGGGCGCGCACGTCAACACGCGATCCCGGTACGACAAAAAGTACTCGTCAAACGAGGGCAGCAGCTGCTCTGGTTCGGCGGCAACCGGAACGACCCCACCGGGCGTTTCACGCAGGCTCTGCCTCACCTCGCCATCGAGATCAACCTCACCGGTAATCTCCGCGGCGGCGGCCCGCGCCTGGGTGAGCGTGAACCCGCTCCACCACGCAAAGTCCTCGGGCGTCGCGGGCCCATGCCCGCGCAGGTATCGGCGATACATTTCAGCATTGCACTGCTGCGGAACCGGTGCTTGCGCCGGCAAATCATCGTTGAGTCTCAAGAGTTGTTGCGACGCGCTGCCCGAAGCGTGCAGCACCGTCGGACCCCAGTGCACGACCCCGCGCAACGCGATCGCGACGATCAGGTGCGTCCCCCGGTTGCCCGCCGGGTCGAGACCCGACGCAGCCATCGCGTCGAAAACCTCACTGCGACTCAGCGGACCCGACGCGAGAGCCTTGCGCACGATGCGCTCGGCGCGACCATAGTCGTCAGCCGCCAACCCCAACCGGCGGCGGTGTGGTTCCGTCGCCCGCGATACCACCCGATCGCGTGCGACCGTCAGCGCAAACTCAACATCTGTCGCGGCCAGAATGTGTAGCGTGCCGCGAAACGGCCACGTGCGCACCAGCTCACCGCGATCAAAAGCGGCATCGACCTCGCGTGCGGAGGGCGCACCAGCCGTGCGCACCGATAGCGCAAACTTGCCACCCCACAGCTCTTGCGCCTGCGTCGCCATCATGTGCCGTGCAGTGTCGACCAGCGTCGCCCCGCGCACCCCGCCCAGAAGGTGACTCGCGAGGCGCTGCTGCAACACATCGGTCATGCCGCCTACCCTAAGCGGCACCCCCGACACTGCTCAACGGTTCCGCTCGCCAAAATAGTGATGCTCCCGAGCCACAGACTCGGGAGCATCACACAGCACGAACGGAATTAGCCTTCGAGACGCACGTCGCGACGGTGCGGCAGCACAACGGGGTGCGTGCCAGCCATGCGCTCAAGCACACGGATTACCTGACGCGAGTAGCCGTACTCGTTGTCGTACCAGACGTAGAGAATCATCGTCTTGTCGTTCGCGATCGTCGCGAGACCATCAACGATGCCGGCGCGGTGCGAGCCCACAAAGTCGGTCGACACGATTTCAGCCGACTCGACGTAGTCGATCTGCTGACGTAGCTTCGAGTGCAGCGAAACGCGGCGCAGGTAGTCGTTGGCCTGGTCACGGTCAGCCGAGCGCTCGAGCGTCAAGTGCAGCACGGCGAGCGAAACGTCGGGGGTAGGAACGCGGATGGCGGAACCAGTCAGCTTGCCTTCCAGCTGCGGCAGCGCCTTCGACACAGCCTTAGCGGCACCGGTTTCGGTGATGACCATGTTGAGCACGGCCGAGCGGCCACGACGGTCACCCTTGTGGAAGTTGTCGATGAGGTTCTGGTCGTTCGTGAACGAGTGCACCGTCTCAACGTGACCCTGCACGATGCCGTAGGCCTCGTCAATCGCGGCAAGCACCGGCGTGATCGCGTTCGTCGTGCAGGATGCTGCCGACACAATTGCGTCAGCGTCGGTGATCGACGAGTCATTGATGCCGTGCACGATGTTCTTGATCGCGCCCTTACCGGGGGCGGTCAGCAGCACACGCGACACACCGGTCGACTGGAGGTGCTGGCTGAGGCCCTCCTCATCGCGCCAGCGGCCCGTGTTGTCGACGACGATCGCATTTTCGATGCCGTACTCCGTGTAATCGATGGCGGCCGGGTCGTTCGCGTAGATCACCTGAACGCGTACGCCGTTGGCGATGATCTGGTTCTTTTCTTCGTCAACGGTGACGGAACCTTCGAAGGGTCCGTGCACAGAGTCGCGAGCGAGCAGCGAAGCACGCTTGGCAATGTCGTTGTCTGCGCCCTTGCGCACGACGATCGCACGCAGGCGCAGGCCGGTGCCGCCACCAGCGTGCGAAATCAGAATGCGCGCAAGCAGACGACCGATGCGGCCGAAACCGTAGAGCACAACGTCACGCTCGGGTGCGCGGTCGGTGCCGGTGAGAACCTCGGCGAGCTGCTCACGCAGGTAACCGTCGAGCTCGGTGTCAGCGGGACGCTCGCTCACCAGTCGAGCAACGTCGATCGATGCGGTGTGCGGTGAAAGTTCACGAATCTGCTCGAGAACGGCAAGCGTCTCGTCAAGGGCGAGTTCGCTGTGGCCGAGCTGACTGGCCTTTTCGTGAGCCTCGATGATGCCGGTGGTCGACAGACCCATCAGGCGCTGACCGTGGATAGAAGTCACGACGCCGCGGTCACGGTGCAGGGCACCGATGTGCGGAATCATTCGCTCGGCCAGCTCTTCGTTGCTGTTCCAAGACTTCTGGTGGGCGTCGAAATCGTTCATGCGCGTCCTTGCAGTTCAACCGGTTCGCGGTCGTAATGGGGCGAGCACCAAGATATGCACCCGCAATACCAGGGTAAATTCGCGCGCTCCGCTCTCATTGCCAAAACAGGAAATGAGGTTTATCTCTTTTGATTCTTCGTTAAGAACCGTCGTTCTTTACGCATCATCCCGCGCCGTTTCGCTCCTTTTCAGCGCGTGCCGATGGTTCCGCTACCGCCCAAACCAGAGTGCTCAAATCGCATGAGAATATTCTCACTGCCTCCACTCCCCCTGATTTTTCGCGGTTGCGGCCGCCGCCAGCGCCCAAATTCGCAGAGGGTGCTCAGAAACCTCGCGCAGGGTGGAGGAGTTCATTTCGTGATTCCTGAGGGGGGGAACTTCACATGACTATCAACAAGCCTGCACTCGCATCGGTTGCCGCACTTGCACTCGTCTTCGGACTCGCTGGGTGCTCGTCGTCCGCAGAAGAGCCGGAAAAGACCGAGAAGCCGGTTTCGTCGTCGGCACCGGAGACCGAGAAGCCCGAGCCGACCGACGAGGCAGAACCGACGGAAACTCCCGAGGCTGAAGAAGAGACCGGCGGCGCTACCGGCGACACCGCGGCTCCCGGAACCACGGTTGCCGTTGGCGAAGAGGCCATTGTTTCGTGGCAGCCGTCAGAAGACGTTCCGGCTCAGCCGGTCGGCATCACCGTGAAGAGCATCACGCCGGCGTCGATCGATCACTTCGCAGTCGTCGGCGCTGACTTCCAGGCACAGCTTGAGGGCTACACCCCGTACTACATCACGGTTGAGGCTAAGAAGGTCGACGTGGCGGGCGGCAAGCTCGCGAACCAGGCACTCTACGGCGACATGGGCGCCGTCGACGCCGATGGTCGCTCGATGCAGACCGTTTCGATCATCGGTTCGTTCGAGCCGTGTGACACGTCATCGCTCGACGCTTCGTTCGACGAAGGTACGCCGCAGACGTTCTGCTACATCGTCGCTGGCCCCGACACGGGTGACATCGGCGGCGCAACGTTTGAGCCGTACGACACCGACTTCAACGACAACCCGGTGATCTGGAACAAGTAAACACGTTTCCCAGTGGGGGTGCGGATTTCGATCCGCACCCCCACTGTCGTTTCCGGGCTCGTCCTCTATAGTGAATGAGTCCGGGCTTCATGCCCCGGTGCTCGAAAAATGGGCACTCAGCCGACCGCCACTGCCGACGATCGCGCGAGACATATACGGATCAGTTCACCTTTTTCCGTTTCTGTCTCAGGAGCCGTATGTCTACCGTTTCTGCGCACGTTGCGCACGCTTTGGCCGCCCACACCGATCACATCTTCGGCGTCATGGGCAATGGCAATGCCTACTTCTTGGATGCGCTGGAGCGCTCCGGGTCTGTCACGTTCACCGCTGTTCGCCATGAAATGGGTGGCGTGGTCGCCGCTGACGCGTACTACCGCGCTGGCGGCGGGCTGGCCGTCGCCACCGCAACGTATGGCGCTGGCTTCACCAATACGCTGACCGGTCTTGCCGAGGCGGCGCAGGCACGCATTCCGCTTGTGCTCGTGGTCGGCGATGAGCCGACGAGCGGCCCTCGCCCGTGGGATGTTGACCAGATCGCCCTTGCCGCCGGCGTTGGCGCGCGCACCTATACGGTGGGCCGCACCGATGCTGCCGCCACGACGATCATTGCGATTGAGCACGCCCTCAACTTCCGCGTGCCGGTGGTCTTGGCGCTCCCCTACGATGTCTCGGCGACTGAAGCCGGCGAGGTCCCGCCGCTCCCCGAACTGCGCCGCCCCGCAGCGATCGAAGTGCGGGGCGAGGTCATGCACGCGCACGTTGCCGCTGCCGCCGCAGCCCTGACCACCGCGAAGAAGCCGTACCTGCTCGCCGGTGTCGGCGCGTGGCTTGCCGACGCAGGCGTTGCGCTCGGTGAGCTTGCCGCCGCAACGGGTGCGCTGACGTCGTCCACGGCCCTCGGCCGCGGCATTTTCCCCGAGCAGCAGTACGACCTCGGTGTAACCGGCGGTTTCGGCGCCGAAGGTGCCATGGAACTCGTTCGCGAAGCCGACGTTGCCGTGGTCTTCGGCGCCGGCCTCAACCAGTTCACGATGCGCTTTGGTGAGCTCTTCGCTCCTGGTACCACGGTGATTCAGGTCGACACCGCACCCTCCGCAACGCACCCGCACGTTGGTTCCTTCATCCGCGGCGACGCCGCCATTGTCGCCCGCGCCCTCACCGCACAGCTCGGTGAGCGCACCGGTGAGCCCTGGCGCGAGCAGGTCAACATTGCCGCGGCGCTCAAGCGGGAGCCCGGCGACGCGCAGGCGCCCGATGGCCGCCTCGACCCGCGTTCGCTTGCGATTCGTCTGGCCGAACTCCTGCCCGAAGACCGCGTTGTCGTGACCGACGGTGGGCACTTCCTCGGCTGGGGCAACATGTATTGGCCCGTCGCCTCTCCCGATCGCCACATGATGATCGGCACCGCGTACCAGTCGATCGGCATGGGGTTCCCCAGCGTCGTCGGCGCGACCCGCGCAAAGCCTTCTGCCACCGTTGTCCTCAACTCCGGTGATGGCGGCGGACTGATGGCGCTCGCCGACCTCGAGTCAGCGGTACGCGCGGCTGCCGGCCACGGCATTGGTGTGATTTGGAATGACGCCGCGTACGGTGCCGAGGTCAACCTGTACGGCCTCAAGGGCCTTGCGACCGGGCCGATGCTGATTCCCGAAGTGAACTTCGCGGGTCTCGCCGAGGCCGTCGGTGCCGAAGGTGTCGTCGTGCGCGAGCTCGCCGACCTCGATCGCCTGGCCGAGTGGGTCAAGCTCGACCCGAGCGAGCGCAAGTTTTTGATGCTGGACTGCCGCATTTCCGGAACCATCATTGCGCCGTATCAGGAGGAGATTATCCGCGTGAACGCGTCGCCCACGATCGTGTCGGAGAACACTCGCTAGCGTTCGATACTGGGCTTGACGGGGGCCTTCTCCCCTGCCAAGGTGGCCTCACAGGAGGTCGCGACATGCAAGAGTACGAATTTGTACGGATTCCAGCAGCGCGTATTCGCACTGGTTTTCGGTACGACGACGATTACCGTGACGTCATTCGCGCGCGTGCGACCGACGGATGGGAGTTTGTGCAGGCTCTCCACTTTGAGTCAGACATACATCCCCATCTTGATTTGGTGTTCACACGAAAGGTAGCCAAATGAATCATCCGCTTCGCCTCTTGCAGGCGTTCACTGTGTTCTGTGCTGGCCTCTATGGGCTCTTCGTGTTCATGGGAAACCTCATGGACTTCGACTCGAACTATCAGTTCGTGAAGCACGTGCTATCGATGGACACGACCTTCGAAGGCAACGCGCTGATGTGGCGCGCCATCACGGAACCATGGGTTTGGATGGTGGGCTACATCGGCATCATCGTGGCTGAGGGTGCATTTGCCGCCCTCGGTCTCATCGGTGGCGTGAAGCTCTTCATGAGCCGTCGCGCCGACACCGCCACGTATGACCGCGCCCGCACGTGGGGCTATGCCGCGTACGGCGTGGGCCTGGCGATCTGGTTCATTGGCTTCATCGTGATCGGCTCGGAGTGGTTCGCGATGTGGCAATCGAGCTCGTGGAACGGTAAAGACACCGCCATGCCGCTCGCGATCCTGTGGGGTGTTTTTGCGGCACTGCTCGCGTTGAACTCCCCCGCTCCCGAATCTGACCGCGCTCAGTAACTCACGACGAAACGCCCCGACCCGATCGAAATGACCGGGTCGGGGCGTCTTCTGTGGCGCGTTATGCCTTCGACAGGCCGTAGACCGGGCTGACCGACTGCTCTTCTTCAGCATCCGGACCCAGCGGAATGCGGGCGCGGTCCTTCAACAGCAGCGTCGCGATCAAACCAATGATCGTCATACCGGCGAGGTACCAGGTGACGTTCTCGGTCGAACCGGTTGCCTTCACAATCGCCTCAGCAATGGCGGGCGCGAACGCACCACCGAGGATGGCACCGATCGCGTACGAGATCGAGACGCCGGAGAAGCGAATCGACGCCGGGAACAGCTCGGTGTAGAACGCAGCCTGCGGGCCGTACGTCAGGCCGAGACCAACGGTGAGGAAGATCAGTGCGAGCGCAATGTTCACGAGCGAACCGGTGTTGACCAGCGGGAACAGTGTGAACACACCCACGAGCTGAATAATCCACCCGATGATGTAGGTGTTGCGGCGGCCAATCTTGTCGGAGAGCCAGCCAGCGAGCCACGTAAAGATCAGCCACGAGACGGCGGAGGCGGCAACGATCCAGAGGATGATCGTCGCGTCGGCCTGAACCGTTCCCTTCGGGTCGGTCGTGTAGCGCTGGATGTAGCCGCCCGTGGTCATGTAGCCGACAGCGTTGTTACCGGCGAAGACGAGGGCGGCGATGAGCACCAGAATCAGGTGCTTCTTCAGCAGCTGCACAATCGGGGTGCGGGTCTGACCAGCACGCTCCGCGATCTCAGCGAATACCGGGCTTTCTTCGACGCCACGGCGAATCCAGTAACCGACGCCGATCAAGACCACCGAAAGCAGGAACGGCACACGCCAACCCCACTCCAGGAAGCCCTGCTCACCAGCAATGGCGCGCATCGTTGCCAGGACGCCGGACGAGAGCAGCAGACCCAGCGGTACACCGATCTGCGGCGCTGCACCGAACAGGCCGCGCTTGTCTTTCGGCGCGTGTTCGACGGCCATCAGCACGGCGCCGCCCCACTCGCCACCGGCCGAAATACCCTGCACGACGCGCAGCGTCAGCAGCAGGATCGGAGCCGCGATACCAATCGTCGCGTACGTCGGCAGCACACCGATAAGTGCGGTCGCCGCACCCATACCAATGAGCGTGATCATCAGCACCTTGCGGCGACCAAGCTTGTCGCCGTAGTGACCGGCCAAGAACGCGCCGAGCGGGCGGAACAGGAAGCTGAGGCCCACACCGAGGAAGGCAACGACGCCGGCAAACTGCTCACCAGCGCCCGCAAAGAACAGCGGAACAAACACGAGAGCAGTTGCGCCCGCGTACGTGAAGAAGTCGTACCACTCGATGGCGGTTCCGACGACGGTTGCAAGAACGACGCGGCGACGATCAGCTGGGCTGGAGATTGTGCCTGTCGGGGTTAGCGCTGACCCATTGTCTGCACTCATGGGGGGGACTCCTTTGTCATGTGCCGGCGACGTAAAGTCGGGTAACCATTGCCGGGCTTGTGATGATGATATACGATTTCAGATATGACTCAAGGGTGAGTTTCGCAAAGGCAAGTTCGCCTGGCCCGCTAAGCCCTGCAAAGGAGCACAACTCATGACGGATCTCGATCCTCGATTCGCCGCCCTCCCCGTGCGCCCGGGCAAGATCATCGCCGTGCACTTGGCATACGAATCCCGCGCTGCACAGCGTGGTCGAAAGCCGGCACACCCGTCGTACTTCTTCAAGCCGTCTTCCTCTGTTGCTCCGACCGGCGGCACAATCGTGCGCCCCGCCGGCACTGAACTTCTCGCCTTTGAAGCTGAGATCGCCGTCGTCATCGGCACCGACGCCCGAAACCTCACGCGCGACACCGCGTGGGACGCGGTCGGTTGGATCACCGCCGCGAACGACTTCGGTCTCTACGACCTACGTGCTAACGACAAGGGCTCCAACGTGCGCAACAAGGGTGGCGATGGCTTCACCCCGATCGGCGCGCAACTCATCGATTCCCGCGCCGTCGACCCGACAAACATCCGCGTCCGCGCGTGGGTCAACGGAACCATCGCGCAAGACGACAACTCCTCGGGAATGTTCTTCCCACTCACGCAGCTCATCGCCGACCTCTCGCAGCACTTCACGCTGGAGCGTGGCGACATTATTCTCACCGGCACCCCCGCGGGGTCTTCCGTCGTGGTTCCGGGCGACGTCGTTGACATCGAAATCGATGTTCCCGGCACCGAACTGACCAGCGGCAAGCTCACCACCACCGTCACCCAGGGCACCGTCGAGTTCGACGCGACGCTCGGCTCACTCCCCGCCGTCGACGACACGCAGCGTATCGAAGCGTGGGGTTCGCGCGAGGCTGCTGGCATGGCGGAACCACAGCCCGCGTTGAGCGCAGAGCTCTACGACAAGCTCATGCGTACGCCGGTCGCCGGGCTCTCGGCTCAGCTGCGCAAGCGCGGCCTCAACAACGTCACGATCGACGGCGTGCGCCCGATGCACACCGACGCGAAGCTCGTCGGCACCGCCAAGACGCTGCGCTTCGTGCCCAACCGCGAAGACCTGTTCAAGACCCTCGGTGGCGGCTACAACGCCCAGAAGCGGGCGTTTGACGCCGTGCGCGAGGGTGAAGTTCTCGTCATCGAAGCGCGCGGCGAAAAGGGCTCAGGCACGCTCGGCGACATCCTCGCGATCCGCGCCAATGCGGCCCGCGCCGCCGGCATCGTGACCGATGGTGGCGTGCGTGACTTCGACGCCGTGCAGGCGGTTGGCCTACCGATTTACTCGAACGGCGCCCACCCCGCGGTGCTCGGCCGCAAGCACGTGCCGTTCGACCACGACATCACGATTGCGTGTGGCGGAACCACGGTACAGCCCGGAGACATCATCGTCGGCGACAGCGACGGCGTGATTGTGATTCCGCCCGCCATGGTCGAAGAAGTCGTCAACGACGCCCTCGCCCAGGAGGACGAAGACGGCTGGATCGCACAGCAGGTTGCCGCCGGGCACCCCGTCGACGGCCTCTTTCCCATGAACGCCGAATGGCGCGCACGATACGAGGCTGAGCATGGTGCCTAACCTCGCAATCGCTGGCGAGGACGCTGTCCCCAGCGCGAGCTCCAAGTCGGAGCGCGCCTACGAATGGGTGCGCGAGCGCATCAACCGTCAGGAATACGGCCCGGGCTACCGTCTGGTGCTCGGAACCATTGCTGATCAGCTGGAGATGAGCGTGGTTCCGGTGCGCGAAGCGATTCGTCGCCTCGAAGCCGAAGGACTCGTGACCTTCGAGCGCAACGTGGGTGCGAAAGTGACGCTCGTGAACGCTGCCGACTACGTCAACACGATGGAGTCACTCGGCATTATCGAGGGCGCTGCCACCGCGCTCAGCGCTCGCCTGCTCGACGAAGCCACGCTCGCTCGTGCCGCCGCCATCAACGAACGTATGGAGGCGTTGCTGGACCACTTTGACCCGCACACCTTCACGATTCTGAACCAGCAGTTTCACGCCACCCTGTTTGAGGTGTGCCCCAACGCACACCTCGTCGAACTCGTGCAGCGCGACTGGGTGCGCCTCGCTGGGCTTCGTGACTCGACGTTCGCGTTCGTTCCCGGCCGCGCACGCCACTCCGTCGCCGAACACGGCGAAATTCTCCGCTTGATCCGCACCGGCGCCGACCCGCGCGAGATCGAAGAAGCCGCCAGGGCACACCGCTGGCACACCCTTCAGGCCTACCGCGAAGCGCGCGGCCTCACCGTACAGAACTGAGGACACCATGACCGAACGCCACATCCCGGCCGACCTGCCGGCACGCATTCAGCACTACATCGACGGCCAGTTCGTTGACTCGGTAGATGGCGACACGTTTGACGTGCTCGACCCGGTAACCAACGAAACCTACCTGCAGGCTGCCGCCGGCAAGAAGGCCGACATTGACAAGGCCGTCGCTGCCGCGCGTCGCGCCTTCACCGAGGGCCCGTGGCCCAAGATGCTCCCCCGCGAGCGCTCGCGCATTCTGCACAAGATCGCTGACATCGTCGAGTCGCGCGACAAGCGCCTCGCGGAGCTGGAGAGCTTCGACTCGGGTCTGCCGATCACGCAGGCCCTCGGCCAAGCTCGTCGTGCCGCCGAAAACTTCCGCTTCTTCGCCGACCTGATCGTGGCGCAGCACGACAACGCGTTCAAGGTTCCGGGCAAGCAGATGAACTACGTGAACCGCAAGCCGATCGGTGTCGCCGGTCTCATCACGCCGTGGAACACGCCCTTCATGCTCGAGTCGTGGAAGCTGGGCCCCGCGCTGGCGACCGGTAACACCGTCGTTCTGAAGCCCGCCGAGTTCACGCCGCTGTCGGCGTCGCTGTGGGCAGGCATCTTTGAAGAGGCGGGGCTCCCCCAGGGTGTCTTCAACCTCGTCAACGGTCTCGGCGAAGACGCTGGCGATGCCCTCGTCAAGCACCCCGAGGTTCCGCTCATCTCCTTCACCGGCGAGAGCCGCACCGGCCAGATCATCTTCGGCAACGCAGCGCCCTACCTCAAGGGCCTGTCGATGGAGCTTGGCGGCAAAAGCCCGGCGATCGTGTTCGCCGATGCTGACCTGGACGAGGCGATCAACGCCTGCATCTTCGGCGTGTTCTCGCTGAACGGCGAGCGCTGCACAGCTGGCTCACGCATCATCGTGCAGCGCGAGGTCTACGACGAGTTCGTGGAGCGCTATGCCGCTCAGGCCAAGCGCATCAAGGTGGGCGACCCGCAAGACCCGACCACCGAGGTCGGCGCGCTCGTGCACCCGGAGCACTACGAAAAGGTCATGAGCTACGTCGAGCTCGGCAAGACCGAGGGCCGTTTGGTTGCTGGCGGCGGCCGCCCCGAGGGCTTCCCCACCGGAAACTACGTCGCCCCGACGGTATTTGCTGACGTCGCACCCGACGCCCGCATTTTCCAGGAGGAGATCTTCGGACCGGTCGTCGCGATCACGCCGTTCGACACCGACGAAGAGGCACTCGCGCTGGCAAACAACACGAAGTACGGCCTCGCCGCCTACGTGTGGACCAGCGACCTCAAGCGCGCCCACAACTTTGCGCAGTCGATCGAGGCCGGCATGGTGTGGCTCAACAGCAACAACGTGCGCGACCTGCGTACCCCCTTCGGTGGCGTCAAGGCTTCCGGCCTCGGTCACGAGGGCGGCTACCGCTCGATCGACTTCTACACCGACCAGCAGGCCGTCCACATCACGCTGGGCGAACCGCACAACCCCACCTTCGGCAAGCAGTAAAGCAAGGACGCTCTGACATGACTCACCGCGACAATATGACGCTGACCTCCTCGGGATTCTGGGTATCCCAGGAGTCACAGATCAAGACCGACAACCCGGTCGCCACGCCCCAAGCTTCGCCGCCCGACATCCTGCGTTGCGCGTACATGGAGCTCATCGTTACCGACCTGGCGGCCTCCCGCCAGTTCTACGTCGACATCCTCGGCCTGTACGTGACGAAGGAAGACGACACTGCGATCTACCTGCGCTCGACCGAGGAGTTCATCCACCACAACCTCATCCTGCGTAAGGGTGACGTTGCGGCTGTGCGCGTGTTCTCCTACCGCGTGCGCACGCCCGAAGACCTTGATGCTGCCGTCGCATTCTTCACCGAGCTCGGCTGCGACGTGCGTCGCGAGCCGAACGGCTTCGTTGACGGTATCGGTGACTCGGTGCGCGTTGTTGACCCGCTCGGCTTCCCGTACGAGTTCTTCTTCCAGTCCGACCACCAGGAGCGCATGTCATGGCGCTACGACCTGCACATCCCCGGTGAGCTCGTGCGTCTGGACCACTTCAACCAGATCACGCCAGACGTCCCCCGCGCCGTCAAGTACATGCAGGACCTCGGCTTCCGCGTGACCGAAGACATCCAAGACGAAGAGGGCACGGTGTACGCCGCGTGGATGCGCCGCAAGCCCACCGTGCACGACACCGCGATGACCGGTGGCGACGGCCCCCGCATGCACCACGTCTGCTTCGCAACCCACGAGAAGCACAACATTCTCGCGATTTGCGACAAGCTCGGTGCCCTCCGCCGCTCCGACGCCATCGAGCGTGGCCCCGGCCGCCACGGTGTCTCCAACGCGTTCTACCTTTACCTGCGTGACCCCGACGGTCACCGTGTCGAGGTTTACACGCAGGACTACTACACCGGCGACCCCGATAACCCCGTCATCACGTGGGACGTCCACGACAACCAGCGCCGCGACTGGTGGGGCAACCCCGTCGTCCCGTCCTGGTACACCGACGGCTCGCTCGTGCTCGACCTCGACGGCAACCCCCAGCCCGTCGTCGCCCGCACCGACTCGTCAGAAATGGCGGTCACGATCGGCGCCGACGGCTTCTCCTACACCCGCGTCGAAGATGAGACCGAGATGCCGGAGTGGAAGCAGGGCGAATACAAGCTCGGCAACCAGCTCTAGTCACAGCCACCGCTGCTCCTGCTCCGCTCAACAGCCACCACCCGGTCGTTGAGCGGGCGGGGCGACAGGTTATGGGGAAGGATTGAAGAATGTTGTCGCAGGATGAGATTGAGGCCATTGCCGAGGAATTGGCGGAGGCTGATCGGAACCACGGGGTGATTGAGCGCATCACGGCGCGATACCCGCATGCGACGGTCGAAGACTCGTACGCGATTCAGGGCGTGTGGCGTGACAAGAACGTGGCCGCTGGGCGGCGGTTGGTCGGTCGCAAGATTGGGTTGACATCGCGGGCGATGCAACAGGCAACGGGCATCACCGAACCTGACTATGGCGTGATGTTTGATGACACCGTGTACGAAAACGGGTCGCAGATCGCGTTCGACAAGTTCTCCAATGTCCGCATCGAGGTGGAGCTCGCGTTTGTGCTGAAGGCTCCGCTCGAAGGCCCCAACTGCTCCATCTTTGACGTGCTGCGTGCAACGGAATATGTGGTTCCGGCTCTCGAGGTACTCAACTCGCACATTCAGCTCGAGGGCCGCACGATCGTTGACACGATCTCCGACAACGCCGCGTACGGCGGCATGGTGATCGGCGGCAACCCGATGGCGCCGGACGCGATCGATCTGCGCTGGGTGTCGGCGCTGTTGTATCGCAACGAGACGATTGAAGAGACCGGCGTCGCGGCGGGCGTACTCAACCACCCGGCCACCGGTGTGGCGTGGTTGGCGAACAAGTTCCACCAGCACGACAGCCGCCTCGAGGCGGGCGAGATCATTCTTGCAGGATCGTTCACGCGCCCGATGTGGGTGTCGAAGGGCGACAGCGTGCTGGCCGACTACGGACCGATGGGAACCATTACATGTCGCTTCGTCTAGACCCGACATTTGCTGAGGCGCTCGCGAAGAGCGACCGCTCATTGGTGGGCTTGTGGGTTGTCTCGGGGTCTCCCCTGGTCGCTGAGATCTTCGCCGGCAGCGGTGTCGACTGGCTGCTGATTGACATGGAGCACTCATCGAACTCGCTCGACACTGTGTTGCACCAGCTGCAGGCCGTCGCCCCGTACCCGGTATCTCCGCTCGTGCGGGTGCCGTATGGCGATGACGTCATCCTCAAGCAGGTACTCGACATCGGCGCCCAGAACGTACTCGTGCCGATGGTAAATACCGTCGAACAGGCGCGAGCCGTGGTGTCGGCGGTGCGGTATCCCCCGCAGGGTGTGCGTGGGGTGGGCTCTGCGCTGTCGCGCTCGGCCCGGTGGAACCGCGTCGACGGGTACCTCGCAAATGCGAACGACCACGTGTCACTGTTCGTGCAGGTGGAGTCTGCTGAGGCCGTCGAAAACGCCGCCGAAATTGCCGCCGTTGATGGTGTCGATGGCGTCTTTGTCGGCCCTTCTGACCTGGCGGCCTCGATGGGCCTTCTCGGTCAGCAGACGCACCCTGACGTTGTCGCCGCCGTCAACCGCACGTTCGACGCGGTGCGTGCGGCGGACAAGCCCGTGGGCGTCAACGCGTTCGACCCGGCAGCGGCTGAGCAGTACATGGCCGACGGCGCAGCCTTCGTTGCTGTCGCCGCAGACGTCTCGATTCTTGCCCGTGGTTCCGAAGCCCTCGCGGCCCGCTTTATTCCGAAGGCTGACGACACCACCCGCGCCAGCTACTAATAACCCGAAAAGGGCGACCACCGGATGATTTGAACTGCTCCCCGGAAGTTGGACAACTTAATTAAAGCATTACGCTGCGAGGGCATGAGCGCGATATTCCATTGGGCTCATGCCCTCGAGCGTGAGTGAGACACGTTCGGTGTTGTACCAGGCG
>NZ_JBNTKF010000025.1:0-35490 GCF_050408675.1 Microbacterium daqui
CGCCTGGTACAACACCGAACGTGTCTCACTCACGCTCGAGGGCATGAGCCCAATGGAATATCGCGCTCATGCCCTCGCAGCGTAATGCTTTAATTAAGTTGTCCAACTTCCGGGGAGCAGTTCACTCCGGAGGGCGCCCGCTCTTTTCGTTGGTTGACTAACCGAGGTGCGTGAAGCGGCCCTCAAGGAGCGTCGCGTTGACCGTCATGTGCCGCAGCTCCGCACCCTGTGCCGCGTACGGGTCTTGGGCGCAGAACACCAGGTCGGCGGGCGCACCGATATCCATGAGCGGCTCGTGCTGGGATCCGCTGACGGAGGCCGCCAACGCGGTCGCGACGTCGAGGCGCTCGTGCCCGAGCCAGGCTTCACGGTCGTCAGCCGTGCGCTCAACAGCATTGGCAATGGCGAGCCACGGGTCCAGGGGTGCGACCGGAGAATCGGAACCAAAGAGCAGGTTCGCGCCCGCATCGTGCAGCGAACGAAGGGGGTACGCCGCGCCCGGCTGCTGGGCCCATTCGCGATCGGCGAGGTCACGGTCATCAACGGCGTGCGTCGGTTGCACACTCGCCGCCACTCCCGCACGTGCAAACCGCGGGAGGTCAACACGCGACACCAGCTGGGCGTGCTCGATGGATCCCCATGCACCCGTCGTCTGGAAGGCATCGAGGGCATGGGAGTTTGCCACGTCACCGATCGCGTGGATCGCACACGCAAAACCGGCACCGGTCGCCGTCGTCATGAGCTCAACAAGTTCTTCCGGAGCAATAGCCAACAGCCCGGAGGTGTGATCGGGGTAAGGATGCGAGCATGCGGCGGTACGGGTGCCGAGCGATCCGTCAGAAATCGCTTTGAGCGAGCCCACCGTGATGAGTCCGAGTTCGTCAATGACGTCGCCCGTAGCGAGACCGTGTGCAATCGCACGCGCCAGATCTTGTGGGTACACCCCAAACTGCACGCGCACCGCGTCGAAGCCATCAGCAGCACGACGCACCCACGGTGTGAGGTTCCAGCCGAAGTCGTAGTCGATCATGCCGACGACACCGCGTGAAGCGGCCCGATCGGCGACCTCCGAAACGGCCGCGTCAAGCACTTCGGTATCGAGGTCGCCGAGGCGTCGACTCACTTCAAACGCCACCTCTTCCCGCACGATGCCTGAGGGCGTCGCCGGGATTCCTTCGCGGAGGAAGGCGGCGGAGTTCATCCAGACACTGTGCAGGTCCATATTGATGGCATAGGTGGGGACGGAACCATTGGTCTCGTCAAGAAGTGCAAGCGTGGGGCGCTCTGCCCACAGGCCATCGCGCATGCGCACGCCGATGCGACGACCGTCGGCGGCTGGCGCCACCATGCTCATGATGTCGGCAGCCTCCTGTGCGGAGGTCGCCGCGAAGACGTCCGTGCGCATCGAGGCGAGAGCTGTCGGCGTGGAATGAATGTGGTGATCCCAGAGGCCGGGCATGACCCAGGAACCTTCCGCGTCCCACACCGCGCCGTTGTGCTTGAGTGCGCCGACCGGCGAGAAGTCAACGATCTTGCCGTTCTGCATAACGACGTCGCAGACATCGTCGAACGGCACGTACTGGCGGGTGGGCCCGGCAATGCGCACGTTGCGTACCGCAACGGGGCGGGCACCCAGCGCAATCACGAGCGAGCTCCGCGCAGTGCGTCGTGGGCGCGCTTCATTTCTGCTGCCAGCTCCGGGTTTGCATACGCGCCAGAACCCGTGAGCTCGGCGATGATCGTGTCGACCGCCTCGTCGGGCTTGTTCTGGCTCAGCTTTCGCTTCGCAACAATCTTTGTCGGCGTAAGCCGGAACCCCATGGTTCCGCGTTCCAACCGCGTCACAAAGGCCTCATCATTCGGTGCCTGCCACATCAGGCGCGGGTCGGGTTCTGCGTTTTCGAAGTGCGTGACGAGTTTGTCGAGCACCACCAGGTTTTCTTCGGTGCTGAGGATTTCAGGCACGCCCGTGAGGTGTACGGCGACGTAGTTCCAGGTCGGAACAGCCTGGACGTCGCCGTACCAGCGTGGCGTGATGTAACCGTGGGGGCCCTGGAAGATCAGGGTCAGTTCGCGCTGGCCGAGTCCGTGCAGCATGTCGTCGGGCTTGCCGACGTGGCCCACAAGCGTGAGGTCATCGCGTTCGTCATCGAGCAGAATCGCATAGTGTGAAGCGACGATGCCGTCATCGGTTGCGCTAACGAGGGTTGCCCACGGATTGCGTGCGATGAGACGGCGTAGTTCGGCGACGTCGGTCATCGTGAAGCTGGGGTTCTGACGCATGATTCTCCTCAGGCCTGGCAGCTCGGGCACCAGTACAACTTGCGCGCCTGCATCTCTTCGAGCACGATCTCGGTGCCACATTCGCGGCACGGGAGCCCGGCACGGTGGTAAACCCAGTGGCGGTCATCGCGATGTGCCATCGCTCGACGATACGCCTCGGGGTCGAGATCGTCCATCGTCATCATTTGACCGGTCTCGACGCCGATGCTCAAGAGATTCACCCAGTCGCGCCACATGGCACGCAGCGTGTCTTCACGCACGGCCTTGCCCGGCGTGTGCGGGTTGAGAGCGGCACGAAACAGCATTTCGGCGCGATATACGTTGCCGATGCCGCTCACGATGCTCTGGTCCATGAGCAATTGACCGATGGCGACATTGCGGCGCTTCACCGCGGCGACAAATCGCTCTTCGCCCTCGACGGTGTCTCCGACCAATGGGTCCGGGCCGAGCTTCGCGATCGAGGCGGCAACCTCATCGGGCGTTTGAATCTCGCACGCGGTCGGTCCGCGGAGGTCGGCACAGACTGAGTCGGTGAGGAGGCGCAGCCGCACGGTGCCGACAATCGGCGGCGGCCACTCGGCTAGCTCGTCGTTACCGAGCCCCTTGGTCTGCTCGCTCATGCGCACGTTGACGCGCGTTTTGCGCGGTGCGCCGATCGAGGCGAGCGAGTTTTCGCCGGCGTCGTCAAAAATCGCCGAATCAGTGCCCTTCTGATTTGTCTGCCCCATGCGACCGTTTGCGGAGGCGATGGTGGCGTCCATCAGAATCTCGCCGGCGAAGTCCCACGCGCCGTACAGGCCGAGGTGCACGCGCAGCCACAGGTCGTTGTCAAACTCGACAAACATTTGCTTGCCGACGGCTTTTGCCGTTTTTAACGTGCGGCCGTTCAGCAACGATGCCCCCTGAGCAAAACGCCCCTGGGGGCTCGAGGCTGTGACGATGCTGCCGACGAAATTGCGCTCAATCTGCCGCGCAATGCGGTGAACGGAGTGACCCTCGGGCATTACGCGCGGGGGTCGGGAAGTAGCGAACCGTCGCGTTCGAAGTCGGCGATCTGCGCAATGCGGCGCACATGGCGCTCGTCACCCGGGAACGGCGTGTTGATGAAAAGCTCGATGAAGGAGACAACCTCTTCGAATGAGTGCTGGCGGGCACCGATCGAAACAACGTTGGCGTTGTTGTGCTCGCGCGCGAGTTCTGCCGTGGAGAGGTTCCACACCAGGGCCGCGCGCACGCCTTTAACCTTATTCGCGGCGATCTGTTCGCCATTGCCGGAACCACCAAAGACGACGCCGAGAGCTTCGACGCCGGCCTGCTGGTCTGCAACGACGCCCTGAGCCGCACGAATACAGAAGGCCGGGTAATCGTCAGCGGCGTCATACTCGATCGGACCGTGGTCGATCACGTCGTGACCGATGCTCCGCAGGTGCTCCTGCAACTGAGTCGAAAAGTCGAGGCCGGCGTGGTCGGTGGCGATGTGGATGCGCATTGGTCAAGTCTATTCATTCTCCCCGCACGCTGAACCCGTTGGCCGGTCTTTCCCGCGGGAATCGTGCCGCTGGCGTAGGCTGGCATTTTGGTGCCGTCGCCAGCAGCGTCGGTGCTGCGAGCAGAAATGACTCGTTCCCCCTCATTCATCAACTACTCGGGAGTCATTCAGTGCCTGGAGAGAACCTCACACGGACCGAAGCCCAAGAACGCCGCGCGATCGTCGACACGCAGTCGTACGACGTCACCCTCGACCTCACCACCGGAGCTGAAGTCTTCCGCTCCACGAGCGTGGTGCGCTTCACCGCAACCCAAGGTGCCTCGACCTTCATCGATCTGATTGCGCGCGAGGTCTTAGAGATCACGCTCAACGGCGTCTCGATCGACCCGGCCACGGCATTTGCTGACTCGCGCATCGCGCTTGAGGGCCTGGCGGCAGACAACGAGCTGCGCATTGTGGCCGACTGCCTGTACACCAACACGGGTGAGGGCTTGCACCGTTTTGTCGACCCCGTCGACAACGAAGTGTACCTCTATTCGCAGTTCGAGGTTCCGGACTCCCGTCGCATGTTCGCTGTTTTCGAGCAGCCTGACCTGAAGGCCGTTTTCGCCTTCACCGTGACCGCGCCTGCGGCCTGGAAGGTTGTCTCCAACTCCCCCACGCCGGAGCCGGTTGCCGCCGGTGAGGGCGTTGCAACGTGGGCTTTCGAGCCCACGCCGAAGATGTCGTCATACATCACCGCCCTGGTTGCTGGCCCCTATGAGGCCACGTACTCGGAGTTGACCAACGCCGATGGCCGCGTCATTCCGCTCGGCGTTTTCGCCCGCAAGTCGCTGTGGCAGCACATGGACGCTGACTACATCTTCGAGAAGACGCGCGAAGGCTTCGCGTACTTCGAGGAAAAGTTTGATTACCCGTACCCGTTCGCGAAGTACGACCAGCTGTTCGTGCCCGAGTTCAACGCCGGTGCGATGGAAAACATTGGCGCGGTCACGTTCACCGAAACGTACGTGTTCCGTTCCAAGGTCACCGACGCCATCAAGGAGCGTCGCGTTGTCACGATCCTGCACGAGCTGGCACACATGTGGTTCGGCGACCTCGTCACCATGAAGTGGTGGAACGACCTGTGGCTGAACGAGTCGTTCGCCGAGTGGGCGTCGACCATTGCAACTGCCGAAGCCACTGAGTGGACCGAGGCGTGGACCACGTTTAACGCGATGGAGAAGACCTGGGCGTACCGCCAGGACCAGCTGCCGTCGACGCACCCGATCGTTGCGGAGATCAATGACCTCGAAGACGTACAGGTGAATTTCGATGGCATCACCTACGCCAAGGGCGGATCGGTGCTCAAGCAGCTCGCCGCTTGGGTGGGTATTGACGCCTTCTTCGCCGGCGTTGCTTCGTACTTCAAGAAGTATGAGTACTCCAACACCGAGCTCTCTGACCTGCTCACCGAGCTCGAGGCCACGAGCGGTCGCGAGCTCACAACGTGGGCGAAGAAGTGGCTCGAGACGGCTGGCGTCAACACGCTGACGCCGCTGGTAGAGACGAACAGCACCGGAACCATCACCCGCTTTGCGATTACGCAGACGGCTCCGGCTGACTACCCCACGATTCGTCCGCACCGCCTCGGCGTTGGCTTCTACGACCTGACCGCCGAGGGCCTCGAGCGGGTTCACTACGCCGAACTTGACGTTGACGGCGACCGCACCGACGTTGAAGAGCTCAAGGGTCTCGCGCAGCCAGACCTCGTGCTGCTCAACGACAAGGACCTCGCGTACGCGAAGATTCGTCTCGACGAGCGTTCGCTGAAGACCGCGATTGACCACCTCGGTGAGATCCGCGACCCGCTGGCTCGCTCGCTTGTGTGGGGTGCCGCGTGGGACATGACGCGCGACGCCGAGTCTGCCGCTAGCGACTACATCGACCTCGTGCTGAAGAACATCGGGCGCGAGACGGAGTCGACCACGATTCGTACGACACTGCAGCAGCTCCAGCTCACCGCAAACAGCTACGTGGCACCCGCTGACCGCGACGCCACGCGTGCTCGCGTTGCCGATGGCCTGTTTGAGCTTGCGCAGGCAGCTGAGGCGGGTTCTGACAACCAGTTGCAGTTTGTGCAGGCGACGGCGTCGGCTGCGGCAACGCCAGAGCAGGTCGCTCGTGTCGCCCAGATTCGCTCTGGTGCGATTGCATTCGAGGGTCTCGAGATCGACACGGACCTGTCGTGGGCGCTTCTTGTCGCTCTCGCTTCGGGCGGCGCCGTTGACGCTGCCGCGATCGATGAGGCACTCGCCGCGGACAACACCGCAAAGGGTGGCGAGTTTGCAGCTCAGGCCAAGGCTTCGCTGCCGGGCCACGATGCCAAGCGGGCCGCTTGGGATTCGCTGGTTGCCAACGCTGACCTGCCGAACACGATCGTGCGTGCGGCAGCTCTCGGCTTCAACAACCCGTCGACGCGCGATGACCTCACCGCTTTCATCCCGGCGTACTTCGAGAGCCTGACGCCGATCTGGGAGTCGCGCACGTACCAAATCGCGAACTACCTGATCACGGGCCTCTACCCGTCTGCACTCGCGAACGCTGAACTGCTTACGGCAACGCGCACGTGGCTCAAGGAGAACGCGGCGGCTTCCCCGGCCCTGCGTCGTCTGGTTCAGGAGAACCTGGCCGGCGTCGAGCGCGCACTCTCCGTACAGGAGCGTGACGCCGAGTAATACTCGTCTGTGCGAAGGGGCTGTCCACGCGGTCAGCCCCTTCGTCATTTCTCAACACGTTGCTTCCAGGCCAGGCAAAGGGTCGCTCGGTAGACTGAAGCCATGATCCTGCCATTCGCAGACCCCGCACCCGCGCCCACAGATTTCTGGGGCAAGCTCGGCTTATGGCTCACTGAGGCTGGGGGAAACCTCCTCTGGATCGCGGTCATCATCGTGGTGTCGCTTCTCGTCGCGTGGCTTCTGAGAATCGTCATTAGGCGCGTTGTTCGACACATCGTGAGCGGCGCAAAAACAAAAGCGAACGTCGACGACACGCAAGCGCTCGACCGTTCCCCCGTCGTCGCCATGCGCGTCGTGCAGCGTACCCGCACCCTCGGCACGATTATGCACGGTATCGTCAACGTCACGATCTTCATCGTCGCCACGATACTGATCGTGCAGAGACTCAACCCCGACATTCTCGGCTCGCTCACGCTGCTGACGGCCGCTGTCGGTGCCGGTCTTGGCTTCGGCGCCCAGAACATTGTGCGTGACGTCTTGAACGGCATCTTCATCGTTGCTGGCGACCAGCTCGGTATCGGCGACGTCGTTGATCTCGGGCTCGCCACCGGCGTGGTCGAGCATGTCAGTGTGCGCGTCACTCACGTACGCGACGTCAACGGCACGCTCTGGTACGTGCGCAACGGCGAGGTGCTCCGCATCGGCAACATGTCGATGGGCTGGGCTCGTGTTGTTGTCGACCTATCGATCGGCATTAATGACGACACCGACGCGGTCGAAGCGCGCATGCTCGACGTGGCAACCGAACTGATGAAAGACCCGAAGTGGCGCTCGCGCATTCTTGAGCGCCCAGAGACATGGGGGCTCGAGTCCATCGCCGACGATGTGCAAGTGCTGCGCCTCGTGATACGCACGCGTTCGGGTGCCCGTGACGACGTTGCCCAAGAGCTGATGCGCCGCCTGCAGCTCGCGATGACCGACATGGATGTCACGATGCCCGCGCTCGGCACCGTTCTCCTCGAGGGCGCGAATGGTGCGCAGCGGGTTCGTGGCGCGAACCCGCCCAAGACGCGACCGACGCCCGTTGCTCCCACCGGTAAGGCCCGCCCGACCTGGCGGGCTCGCAAGAAAGACAAGGCAGCCGGCACGACGGAGCAACTGCCTATCACGAAGCCCAATCCGACGGCCGACCCGAAGGCCACGCCTCAGCGCCCCGCTTCACCGCCCGCTGAGCGCCACGACCCCCCGCAGGACGGAACAGAATGACCGACGACACCACCGTAAGCTTCTTCGATCAGGTCGGTGGCCACGACACCTTCCAGCGCCTCGTTGACGCGTTCTACCGCGGTGTGGCCCAAGACAACGTGCTGAAGCCGATGTACCCGGAGGAAGACCTCGGCCCCGCCGCCGAGCGCCTCCGCATGTTCCTTGAGCAGTACTGGGGCGGCCCCACGACCTATAGCGAAACCCGCGGTCACCCGCGGCTGCGCATGCGGCACATCCCGTTTCATGTAAATCCTGACGCCCGCGACCGCTGGCTTCAGCACATGCGTTCCGCCATGGACGAGGTACAGCTCTCCCCCATGCACGACGAAATGATGTGGGATTACTTCTCCCGTGCAGCGCACGCCATGATCAACACGTTCGAGCCCACCCCGGCGGCAACCATCGGGCCCATCGCTGGAGACCGCGAACCCGGCTCACTCGGCGGCCTCGTTCCGGGCAACTAAACCCACGAGAAATCCCCCGGGTGCTCAATGGCTCCCGGGGGATTACTCTGTCGTGAGTTACGCGCCGAGCACGTCGTCGCGCGCCGCCACGAAGGCAGCAACGCAACGGTCGATCTCGTCGTCGGTGTGTGCGGCGGAGAGCTGCACACGGATACGCGCAGCACCACGCGGAACCACGGGGAAGCTGAACGCTGTGACGTAAACACCGCGCTCTTGGAGAGCCGCGGCGATCTTTGCCGTCACGACGGCGTCGCCGAACATGACCGGCACAATCGCGTGCTCGCCGGGGAGTAGGTCAAAGCCAGCGTCAGCCATCGCTGTGCGGAAGCGCTCTGCGTTGTGCACGAGCGTCTCGCGAAGTTCACCCGACTCCGCCAGCAGATCCAGCGCCGTCATGGTTCCGGCCACAATCGACGGTGCGAGGGTGTTCGAGAACAGGTACGGGCGCGCCTTCTGACGCAGCAGGTCGACGATCTCCTGACGAGCCGAAACGTACCCACCCGAGGCTCCTCCGAGAGCCTTACCGAAGGTTCCGGTCGTGATGTCAATGCGACCCTCAACACCGCAGTATTCCGGCGTTCCGCGACCATGGGTTCCGACGAACCCCACGGCGTGCGAGTCGTCAACGAAAACCAGGGCGTCGTACTTGTCAGCGAGGTCGCAGATCTCGGCGAGCGGAGCAATGTAGCCGTCCATCGAGAACACGCCGTCGGTGACGATGACCTTGCGACGTGCCGTCGAGGCCTGCTGCAACTGCGCCTCAAGGTCAGCCATGTCGCGGTTCTTGTAGCGCAAGCGCTGTGCCTTCGACAGGCGAATGCCGTCGATGATCGACGCGTGGTTCAGCTCGTCCGAAATGATGGCGTCTTCAGCGCCGAACAACGATTCAAACACGCCGCCGTTAGCGTCGAAGCACGACGAGAACAGGATCGTGTCGTCGTAGCCGAGGAACGAGCTGAGCTTCGCTTCGAGAGCCAAGTGCTGCTCTTGCGTGCCACAAATGAAGCGGACACTCGCGAGGCCGTAGCCCCACTCGTCGAGGCCGGCACGCGCGGCCGCGACGATGCGCGGGTCATTGGCGAGGCCCAGGTAGTTGTTGGCGCAGAAGTTGAGAACGGCGGAACCATTGACATCGACCGTGGCGCCCTGCGGGCCGCGGATACCACGCTCGTGCTTCGTGAGGCCAGCTGCCTCGATGTCATCGAGCTCGGCACGGAACTGATCGCGAACTGAGGTGTACATGTTTAGATTTCCGTCCAGTCGAGGATGACCTTGCCCACGCCGCCGGAGGCCGCGGCATCGAAGCCGGCCTGCCATTCGGATGCGGGGAACTGCTCGGTGATGATGGAGGCGATGCGATCGCGCAGCACGTCGCTGGTCTGCAGCATCGCGCTCATCGAGTTCCAGGTCTCGAACATTTCGCGACCGTAAATGCCCTGCAGCGTCAGCATGTGCGTGACGACCTTGCCCCAGTCGATGGGGAACGGCGACGACGGCAGGCCGAGCATCGAAATGCGGGCACGTGGTTCATGTTGTCGATCATTTCCTGCAGTGCGGCGGGCGAGCCTGACATCTCGAACCCGACATCAAAGCCTTCACGCATGCCCAGCGACTTCTGCGTGTCTTTCACGCGGTCGTTGGCAACGTTGACGGCCGCGTCGGCACCCATAGCGAGGGCCATTTCGAGGCGCGCGGGCGAAACATCGGTCGCGGTGATGAACCGCGCGCCCACGTGGCGGGCCACGGCGATCGACATCAGGCCGATGGGGCCACAGCCCGTGACAAGCACATCTTCGCCGACCACGCCGAACTTGAGCGCGGTGTGCACCGCGTTGCCGAGCGGGTCAAAGATCGCCGCGATGTTCGGGTCGATGGCGGTGCGGTGCACCCACACGTTCTTGCCAGGGATCACGATGAATTCGGCGAAGGCGCCGTCGCGGTGCAGGCCGACACCCTTTGTACGAATGCACATGTGGGCACGACCCGCGCGGCAGTTACGGCACATGCCACACACGATGTGCCCCTCGCCAGAAACCAGGTCACCGATCTGAATGTCGTGCACGAGAGGGCCGACTTCGACGACCTCGCCGGCGAATTCGTGGCCGGCGGTGAGCGGCGCGGCGATATTTTCTGCCGCCCAGTCATCCCACTTCAGGATGTGCAGGTCGGTTCCGCAGATTCCGGTGCGAAGCACCCGAATCTTCACGTCGGCCGGACCTACTTCGGGTTCCGGAATGTCGAGAAGCTCGAAACCAGCGCCGGGCGCGGTTTTACGAAGGGCCTTCATTGCTACCTCTTCTTGAGAGCTAAATGGGGAGATGGTGCGCACGGTGCCGGATCGGCGTCGCACCTCGTTCAATCGTATTCCTGCGGGCCGCGACGCGACGGAGGTCCCGACACGAGATCGGGGTGTCAATTGGTGCCATGGCGACAAGGTCGCGATAACGTCAACATCAGCACCCGTGGTTCACGGTTCGACTCAAAGAGGAGGCGCAGTGCCCGACGCACGCATCCATCAGACCGATGTCCTCGTTATTGGCTGGGGTTTATCCGGCCTCGTGGCGGCCCGCGAAGCGCTCTTGCAACGCCGCCGTGTCACGATCATTGACCAAGAACCGCTCTCTAATCTCGGTGGGCAAGCCTGGTGGTCGTTCGGTGGACTCTTCTTCGTCGACTCCCCCGAGCAGCGCCGTATGGGAATCAAGGACTCGCTCGAGCTTGCCCGTCAAGACTGGTTCGGAACCGCGGCTTTCGACCGCGCGGAAGACCAGTGGCCGCGGGCATGGGCTGAGGCGTACCTGCAGTTTGCCGCCGGCGAAAAGCGCGCTTGGCTGAAGTCGCTGGGCGTCGGGTTCTTCCCCGTCGTCGGCTGGGCGGAGCGCGGTGGCTACGGTGCGCTCGGGCCCGGCAACTCCGTGCCGCGCTTTCACATCACGTGGGGCACCGGCCCCGGCATCGTGGCGCCGTTCGAAGCTGCGGCACAGGAAGGCGAGGCCGATGGCCTATTGACGATCCTCCCCCGCCACAAGGTCACCGAATTGGTAACGACCAACGGCGCAGTCACCGGTGCCCGCGGCAACGTGCTCCTGAACTCCGACGCCGAGCGTGGTCTCGCTACGAACCGTGACGTGGTGGGTCAGTTCGAAATCGAAGCGCGAGCCACCGTCGTCGCGTCCGGCGGTATCGGCGGCAACCATGACCTAGTACGTCGTCATTGGCCGGCGAGTCTCGGCACACCACCCCAGCAGATGATCACCGGCGTACCCGCGTACGTTGATGGTTCCATGCACGATGTCTCCGCCACCGCCGGTGCCCATCTCATCAACTCCGACCGCATGTGGCACTACGTCGAGGGCATTCAGAACTGGAACCCCGTCTGGCCGACGCACGGCATCCGCATTCTGCCCGGCCCATCTTCGCTGTGGCTAGACGCTACCGGCAAGCGCCTTCCGGTTCCGCTCTACCCCGGCTTTGACACCCTCGGAACCCTCGCACACTTGCGACAGACGGGTCACGACCACAGCTGGTTCGTGCTGTCACAGTCGATCATCGAGAAGGAGTTCGCGCTCAGCGGCTCGGAGCAGAACCCCGATCTGACCGGCAAAGACCTCAGCCTGTTGCTGAAGTCGCGACTCGCGAAGGGCGCGACCGGCCCCGTGCAAGCGTTCATGGACCAGGGCGCTGACTTCGTCGTTGAGACGACCCTGGAGCGACTCGTGGCGGGCATGCAGGCGTTGCCCGGCGGCGATGCGCTCGACCCTGCCCGCGTCAGTGCTGAAGTTGAGGCACGTGACCGCGAAATGGCGAACGACTTCACGAAAGACTCGCAGATCGCGATGCTGCGAGCGACGCGCGCATATCGAGGCGACAAGCTGATTCGCACGGCGGCGCCGCACCGGTTACAAGACCCGGCTGCGGGCCCGATGATCGCGGTGAAGCTGCACATTCTGACACGCAAGTCGCTCGGCGGCATTGAGACTGATCTCAATGGTCAGGCCCTGGCTGCCGACGGTGACCCGATCCCGGGCCTGTATGCCGCGGGCGAAGCGAGCGGCTTCGGCGGTGGCGGCGTGCACGGCTACCGCGCCCTCGAGGGCACGTTTGTCGGCGGTTGCTTGTTCTCGGGCCGCCAGGCCGGGCGCGCAGCTGCCGAGGCCAGCCGCTAGGCCGTTGCGGCGCCGGTCGCGCGGACGGGCGTGAGTCCCATGCGTGCCGGGCCGCGGCTCAGCACGTGGCCGCGTGACATGGTGAAGCGCGTCCAGCGTTCGTTGCGGAACACCTGGATCGGGTCGTCGTCGCGCAGAAAGCCGAGCGCATCTGCGGTGAAGGCGACGCCCTTGGGCGCGTCAAAGAGCTTGTCGGTCAACGGCCCCCACACGGCAGCGCGCACCTTACGGACGACGTCTTCGCCGGAGTCAGCCGGAACCAGGTCAGCGACGTCCGCGATGCCTTCGGTTGCGAGAATGCGCATCGTGAAGGGCGATACTTCGCCGAGGTATTCCCATCCGGTCGGTGGTGGCGCAATGCCGGCCCACGCGGCGTTGAGCGCGCTCTCCGGCAGCGTGATGTCTTCAGGGTTGGTGCCCTCGGTGAGCCCCTCGGGCGCCACGACGAAGTCGCACACGAGCTCGGGATCAACCGCCATGACCCGCATGCCCAAGACGGTTGGTGTCGCATCAAGGAGGCCCTGTGCAGAGAGAGTCGCTGTCTGAACCGTCATGACACCGTTGCGTGCGGCCAGGCGCACGCCGTCAGCGCCCACACGCGCGGCACGGCCCGCGAAAGTCAGGAGATCTTGTGCCGAGGCGGCGTCGACGAGTGAGAGTTGCTGGGCCACCCCTCTAAACTATCAAGACGGTCTCACCCCAAGGGCGGGATCGATGCTTAAGGAGACGCGTGACGAATAATCCCCCACCCGCGAACGATCCGGTAACCGCGATGGTTGAAGCGCTCGACCTCACCGATATGTCGGCGCGTACGACCGAAGACATCTTCACCGGCAAGACCCTCCCCATGCCGCACGGGCGTATCTACGGCGGCCAGGTCCTCGCGCAAGCGATTGTGGCCGCGTCGCGCACGCTGCCCGACACCCGCCACGTGCACTCGATGCACGGGTACTTTTTGCGCGCCGGTGACGCCACGAACAACGTCACGCTGTCGGTCGACCGCATTCACGACGGACGCTCTTTCTCCACCCGCCGCGTGCAGGCGTTCCAAGAGGGCGTTCCGATCTTCTCCATGATCTCGTCGTTCCAAGATGAAACCCGCGGTGTCGAGCACCAGGACCCCATGCCCGAGGGCATTCCCGACCCCGAAGATTTGCCGAACTCTATGGAGGAGCTGGCAGCGCAACTGGGCCCCGGGTGGAACGACTTCTTCATGGCAACGCCGTTGGAGCAACGGTATGTCACGAGCCCCATTCAGATTTCCGTGACCGGTGAGCGTACCGCGACGAACGCGGTGTGGGTGAAGACCCGCAAGCGCCTCCCCGATGACCCGTGGCTCCACCGCGCCGGACTCGCGTTCTTGAGCGACACCTCGATTCAAGACTCGGTGTTGCGTGCGCACGGCGTGCCGTGGATCACCAAGGGACTGAAGGTCGCGAGCCTCGACCACGCCATGTGGTGGCACCGCGACGCCCGCGTTGACGAGTGGCTGCTGTACGTGCAGAACTCCCCCAACGCGATCAATAGCCGCGGGCTCGCGCAGGGCCGCATCTACAACCGTGAAGGCGCTCTCGTCGCCTCCGTGGCGCAGGAGATCATGATTCGGGTGCCAGAAGACACTCCGGGCATCACCTGGAGCTAAACGGCACGAAAAAGAGGCGCTGTCATAACGACAGCGCCTCTTTTTGCCGGTTATCGGCGGTGCTTGTAGGCGATTGGCTCGCCCAGGAACGGCATCCAGGCGTCACGCATGGCGTCAGTGAGCCGAATGGGCTTGCCCGTTGCCGCATCGACAAGCACAATCACCGCCGTCGACTTCGCGTACATCACTTGCTCTTCGTCGTCACGCGGTGACCAGACTTCGTAGCAGACCTCAAGGCTTGAACCACCGACATGGCCGAACCACATCTGCACGTCGAGCGGGCGACGCTGATACGGCACCGGCAGCAGATACTCGATCTCCTGGCGAGCGATCAGCGTGAGCAGACCGGTGTCGATCCCCGGCGTGAGAACAGCCGTGGAAGGCGCCTCCTCGCCCGGAAGCGGCTCCCAGAATGCCCGCACACGCGCTTCTTCAAGGAGCTTGAGCATCGCCGCGTTGTTCACGTGGTTGTAGGCATCAAGATCTCCCCACCGCGCATGGATGGGAATGTGAAGTCGCTCAGTCACGAGTCAGCTTTCGGTGCGTCGAGCGGTGCGGAGCCGCAGCTTCGGCGCCGAGACGAGCGATCTTGTTCTCTTCGTACGACTCAAAGTTACCCTCGAACCAGTACCACTGGTCCGGCTTCTCATCGGTACCCTCGTAAGCGAGGATGTGGGTTGCGATGCGGTCCAGGAACCAGCGGTCGTGCGTGATGACCACGGCGCAACCGGGGAACTCAAGGAGCGCGTTTTCCAGGCTCGACAGCGTTTCGACGTCAAGGTCGTTTGTCGGTTCGTCGAGGAGCAGGACGTTGCCGCCCTCCTTGAGCGTCAGCGCGAGGTTGAGGCGGTTGCGCTCACCACCGGAGAGCACGCCGGCCTTCTTCTGCTGGTCTGGTCCCTTGAATCCGAACTTCGACACGTATGCACGGGACGGAATTTCGGTCTTGCCGACGGTGATGATGTCGAGACCGTCAGAAACGACCTCCCACAGCGTCTTGTTCGGGTCGATGTTGGCGCGCGACTGGTCAACGTAGCTGAGCTTGACCGTCTCACCGATCTTCAGTTCACCGCCGTCGAGCGGCTCGATGCCGACGATCGTCTTGAACAGCGTGGTCTTGCCGACACCATTCGGGCCGATGATGCCGACGATGCCGTTCGGCGGCAGGCTGAACGACAGGTTCGAGATGAGCGAGCGACCGTCGAAGCCCTTCTGCAGGTTCTTCGCCTCGATGACGATGGAACCAAGGCGGGGGCCAGCAGGAATTTGGATTTCTTCGAAGTCAAGCTTGCGAGTGCGCTCAGCCTCGGTTGCCATCTCTTCGTAGCGCGCAAGACGAGCCTTCGACTTGGCTTGGCGGCCCTTGGCGTTGGAGCGAACCCAGTCAAGTTCTTCAGCGAGGCGCTTCGCTAGCTTTGCGTCCTTCTTGCCCTGAACATCGAGACGCTCGCGCTTCTTCTCCAGGTACGTCGAGTAGTTACCTTCGTAACCGATCAGGCGGCCGCGGTCGACCTCGGCAATCCACTCGGCAACGTGATCGAGGAAGTAACGGTCGTGCGTAATGGCGATGACGGCGCCGGGGTACTTCTGAAGGTGCTGCTCGAGCCACTGCACGCTTTCGGCGTCCAAGTGGTTCGTGGGCTCGTCGAGGAGCAGCAGGTCAGGCTTCTGCAGCAGGAGCTTGGCGAGGGCGACGCGGCGCTTCTCACCACCCGAGAGGTGCTTGATCTCGGCGTCCGACGGCGGCGTGCGCAGTGCGTCCATGGCCTGCTCAAGCTGGGAGTCAATGTCCCAGCTGTCAGCCGCGTCGATCTCTTCCTGCAGCGAGCCCATCTCAGCGAGCAACGCGTCGAAGTCAGCGTCAGGGTCAGCCATCTGTGCCGAGATCTCGTTAAAGCGGTTGAGCTTGCCCTTGATGGCAACGCCGTCTTCGATGTTCTCGAGCACAGTCTTGGTCTCGTCGAGCTCGGGCTCCTGCATCAGGATGCCGACCGTGTAGCCCGGGGTGAGCACTGCTTCACCGTTCGAGGGCGTGTCGAGGCCGGCCATGATCTTGAGGATCGTCGACTTACCGGCACCGTTCGGACCGACCATACCGATCTTGGCGCCGGGCAAGAACGACATTGTGACGTCGTCAAGGATGAGCTTCTCGCCCACCGCCTTGCGTGCGCGAACCATCGAGTAGATATATTCAGCCATGAGGCTCCCGTTCTGAATGGGATGGGGTGCCTCGAATGCGAGGCGAAGTCTGCCTCTAGCCTACCGGCTGGCGCCCGAGCGCGCGGTGCTCGACGGCGCGCACTACTACGTTCCTGGCTGTGGCGTCACGGAAACGAGGCAGCCGCCGTCTTTCAGCTCCGGCAGGATCACGGCAATCGGGTCGCCGGTGGACGCACCGACCTGGCCGACGAGGCATGACCCTTGAATCAGCACCGAGAACTGCAGGCTCTCCACGTCGCTCCCGAGGGTGGTCGTGCTGGACGTCGTTTCCATCGCAGCAAGATCAAACCCCGTGGCGACGAGGGCATCAATGTATGCCGTGCTGTTCACGCCGCTACCAGCCGCCCACTGATCGACCACCACCTTGGTGAAGATCGGGAGGTTCTCTTCAGCCGTGCCGCCCGGCACAAAAGTTGCCGCCGGATCGGCCGTTGGCGCGACCGGGGGCGCGACCGGCTGCTGCGCTCCAACGTCGGGAGTGCGACTAGCCGACGGTGTCGTGGCCTCTGGCGTCGTGGTTCCGGTGCATGCCGCCAACAGCAGTGTCGTTGCCGCGACAAACGCGAGTGCGACAGACGTGCGGGATCGGAGCGCCAGTGAGTTCACACGCCGAGTCTAGGGCCAGCGCCCATCGATTGGCTGGGTGGCACTCCCCTGGCGCCCGATTCCGTACGTTTCTGCGTCAATTGCCACTCAGAACGGCGTTTCTTCCAATTTCTCCTCGGGAACAGACTCCGGAAACGACTCATCGGCCGGCGCGTCAGGAACATCAACCTGCTCCGTACGGGCCTCCCGTGTGAACGCACTCGTGCCCCAGCGCAGATCCGGACCGAGCGCATCCGCATCAATCTCGACATTGGTACCGCGGCGGTCGCCGTCTTTCCAGTGCCGCACCCGCAACTTGCCGTGCACGATAACGCGGTCGCCCTTGTGCAGGGAGCCGGCGGCATGAAGGGCCAGCGACCGGTAGGCGGCGACCGTAAACCAGTTGGGCTCACCCTCAACCCACTTCTCGCTTGCTTTGTCGAACCAACGTTGGGCGCTCGCGACGCGCAGACTCACGACGTCGATGCCCGATGCGGTGCTCTTCAGGTTGGGGTCTTCAGCGAGGTTGCCGATGACGGTAATGCTGTCAGACATGTTTTCTCCTTGTCAGTGGTGGAGATCCGGCGCCGACGTGCCCGAAACAGCGCCGGATCAGCACCCACTGTGCGCCCCGCGCGGTATCGAAAACCCGAAAACGCCTCCGTTGGGGATAAACCCGACGGAGACGTTCTCTGTGGAGGATTACCGCTTGATGTACTCGCTGAATCCGGCGCGCACCTTATTGACCTTGGGCACGGCCACGGCAAGGCAGTAACCCTGAGTGGGGTTCTTCGTGAAGAAATCCTGGTGGTACTCCTCGGCACGGTAGAACGTGCTGGCCTCTTCCATCGTGGTCACGACGTCACCGTCCCACAGACCCGCGGCACGCTTGCGCGCCTCGTCGAAGACGGCTTCCTGCTCAGGCGACGTGGGGAACATGGCCGAGCGGTACTGTGTACCGATGTCGTTGCCTTGGCGATTCAGCTGGCGCGGGTCGTGCATCGTGAAGAAGGCATCGAGAATGACGGAACCAGGAATCACCTCCGGATCAAAGGTCACCGCCACGGCCTCAGCGTGGCCGGTGGCACCCGTGCAGACCTGCTCGTAGGTCGGGTTGACGGTGTCTCCGCCGATATACCCGGAGACAACCTCCGAGATGCCGTTGAGCGCGCGATATGCGGCGTCGAGGCACCAAAAGCAACCGCCAGCCAAAACATACGTTTCCACGAATAACCCTTCCGTTGTCGTTCTCTAACGCTACGCCGATTCTGGCCTACCAGGGCCAATGTCGGAGGCCAACCCTACAGTTCAAAGTAAGCGCAGGCCAGTGCATTCAGATCAGGAGGAAGACATGAACGCTCTCATCACTCAGCCGCTTGAAATCACCGTGCATCACCATGAGATCATTCGTGGTGTTGGTGCTGGCCTGTGGCGAGTCACCGACCACCGCAGTTTCGTACTCGGCAACATTCAGGCCCTGCCCGAATCTCTGGGTGTGCGCTATCACGCGATGCGGTTCCACCCTCCGACGGCCACATTCCGCAGCGTTGGTGCATTCTGGTCGCCCGACGAGGCTCTGCTTTGCCTGCGCCACTCACGATGACCGGTACGCTAGAGGTACATCCCTCAGTAGCTCAGTGGATAGAGCAGCGGCCTTCTAATCCGCCGGTCACACGTTCGAATCGTGTCTGGGGGGCTCAGCGAGCGCAAGCGACGTATGGCGATGCGGAACACCCGCACACCCGCTTGAGCCCGACATTTCGGCGGCTCAGCAGGTGTGCCGCCCCTACGGATTGAAGGTAGCTACGGTGAGTTCAAGCGAGAACGACCGCCTCGTATGGATCGACTGCGAAATGACGGGGCTCGACCTCAGCATTGACGAGCTCGCCGAGATCGCCATCGTCGTGACCGACTTTGAGCTCAACATTCTCGACCCGGGGCTCTCGCTCGTCATTAAGCCGAGCGATGCCGCGCTCGAGAACATGGGCGAGTTCGTGACGAACATGCACACCACGAGCGGCCTCATCACCGAGATCCCCGACGGCATCAGCGTCGCTGAAGCTGAGGAGCGCGCTCTCGCGTACATTCGCCAGTTCGTGCCACAGGAGCTGAAGGCACCGCTCGCCGGCAACACGATCGGCACCGACCGCATGTTCCTCGCAAAGTACATGCCGCAGCTAGATTCTTTTTTGCATTATCGAAACGTCGATGTGTCCAGCATCAAGGAGCTTTCACGCCGCTGGTACCCGCGCGCTTACTTCCAGGCGCCGGCAAAAGATGGCGGCCACCGGGCACTTGCTGACATTCTCGAATCGATCCGCGAACTCGCGTACTACCGCCGCGTAGTCTTCGTTTCTGACCCAGGGCCGACAAGTGTCGAGGCGCGCGAGGCTTCCGACGCCGTCGTGGCAAAGTTCGCTGAAAATCTATGACAGAATAGTCAGGTTGCTTCCGCTCGTTCGGAGCACATGGTGGGTATAGCTCAGTTGGTAGAGCGCTTGGTTGTGGTCCAGGAGGTCGCGGGTTCGAGCCCCGTTACTCACCCCAAATGGGAGAGGTTCAAACCCTCGACAAGAGTAGCCACTCTTTGTCCGGTTTGAGCCTCTCCCTTCTTCTTCGCTTCAGCGGCCCAGTTCAGAGCGTTCATCTGCTCCTCGGTATCGCAGAGTGAACCGAAGGGGCGCTCGTACTCGACGCGGACATCCCCGTCTTCCTCGATGAAGATCCGGAGGAAGAACGCCTTGCTGACGGACCAGTTCGGTCTTGTAGACCTTCATGGCGCCCAGCAGATCAACCAAGAAGCGACTCACAGCACCCAAGTAGCTGGTGAGCCACAGAGAGGAGCTCCGAGCACGACTTGATCTACGTCAAGGCTGAGGCTCTGTCAACACGATAGTCTGCGTCGTGAAGGCCAGGAACCTCCTGGTCGCCCCCCGTTTCGGGGTGAAGCGAAAGGACTCATCATGGCGAACGCTACTGACACCACCCACACTCTGCTGCGCGCCGAGGGTTTCTCGTGCCCGTCGTGCGTGACCAAGATCGAGAAGCAGGTCGGCAAGCTCGATGGCGTCGAGAACGTGACGGTGCACTTCGCCTCGGGTCGCGTAGAGATCGACCACGATGAGACAAGAAGTTCCGTCGACGATCTCATTGCTGCTGTCGATAAGGCCGGCTATAAGTCGAAGGCCTCCGCGTTCTAGCCAAACGGCTCCTAACGCACTAAGTTCACCAATTCGAAAGGCGGCACATTCGTGAACGCGTTCCGCAAGTGGCGGTATGGCAACTGGTTCATTCCCGTTGTCTCGGGCCTCCTCATTCTCGTGGCGTTCGGCGTCGAGAAGCTCTTCGGTGGCGTCTGGAACGTCACGGTCGGTCCGCAATGGTGGATCGACGCTGGCGAACACGCCCACGGTTCTGGTCATGTGTTTACCCTTGCGAACGCGTTCATGCTCGCCGCAGCAATTGTCGCGGGGTACGGAATCGTCGTGAAGGCCGTCCGGGCACTGCTCGTAAAGTTCATCAGTATCGACCTGCTCGTATCGATTGCAGCGATCGGCGCGACACTCATCGGCAACTTCTGGGAAGCTGCCGCCGTGACGTTCCTCTTCGCGATCGGTCACGCACTCGAAGCCGGCACGATGAACAAGACCCGTGCAGCGCTCGCTGAGTTGGTCGCGGTGGCCCCCGACGTTGCAGTCGTGATGCGCGACGGTGAGCAGGTCGAGATCGCCGCACATCGGGTGCGCATGGGCGAGATCGTGCTCGTAAAGAACGGAGCGAAAGTTCCCGTCGACGGGCAGGTCGTGTCAGGCACCGGAGCGATCGACGAGGCATCGATCACGGGTGAGTCGATCCCGGTCGAAAAGACGAAGTCAGATCACGTGTTTGCGGGCACGATCTCGCGGGGCGGATTCCTACAGGTCATGGCGACCGGCATCGGAGCCGACACTACGCTCGCGCGCATCATTCACCGTGTCGAAGAAGCGCAGGATGCGAAAGCGAAAACGCAGGCATTCATCGACCGATTCTCGAAGTGGTACACGCCCGCGGTGATGGTACTCGCGCTTGCGGCGGGCCTCATCTCTGGTGACGTAGTGCTCGGCCTCACGTTGCTCGTGATCGGTTGCCCGGGCGCGCTCGTCATCTCGATTCCCGTGGCGATCGTAGCGGGAATCGGCCGCTCGGCCCGCAACGGGATTCTCATCAAGGGCGGCGAGTACCTCGAAACCTCGGCCAAGATCTCGGCCGTCGCAGTCGATAAGACGGGGACTCTCACCGAGGGCCGCCCCGTACTCACCGACATCGTTGTACTCAATCCTGAAGCGGATCGGCGCGAGGTGCTTCGCTGGGCAGCCGCCGCAGAAGCAGGGTCTGAGCACCCACTTGCCCGCCCGATCCTCGACACCGCACGAGAAGAAGGAGTGGCCCCCGAGGGCCTTCCGGGATCGGTCACACCGGTCGTGGGCAAGGGGATCGTGGCCGACGCTCACGGCAAGCAGGTACTCATCGGTAACGTGCCGCTGCTCGAACAGTACGGGATCGTGAACGACGCGGGGGCGGCTGTGGCTGCGAAGAAACTGGCGGCGGCAGGCAAGACCCCGATGATTGTCGCGGTCGATGAGAGCGTGCTTGGCGTAATCGGTGTCGCAGATACGATCCGCGAGGATGCCCCCGAGATGATCAGGCGCTTGCACGCTGGCGGGGTGCGGAAGGTGGTGATGCTCACCGGAGATACGCGCCTTGTCGCCGAAGCCATCGGTGAGGCGGTCGGCATCGATGAGATCCATGCTTCGTTGCTACCCGAGGACAAGCTCGACGCTGTCGCGCGGTTGCAGCGCGAGGGGCACACGGTCGCGATGGTGGGCGACGGCGTGAACGACGCCCCGGCCCTCGCGACCGCCGACATTGGTGTTGCCATGGGTGCAGCGGGCTCAGCGGTGGCCGTGGAGACGGCAGACATTGCCTTGATGGGCGACAACCTCTTGAAACTGCCCGAAGCAATCAGCCTCGCCAAACGCACCGTGAACGTCATGCGCCAGAACATCTGGATCGCGCTCATCACCGTTGTCGTGCTGGTCGTCGGGGTCTTCGCAGGGGGTGTCACGATGGCTATCGGCATGCTCGTGCACGAGGGATCGGTGCTCCTCGTAATCCTCAACGCGATGCGCCTACTGCGCAACACCCAAGGAGCCACTGCGTTGTCGAGGAGTGAACGCGCCGGAGCCGCACATGAAACAGGCCGCCCGGTCGAACCAGCCACGGCCCAGAGTTCATCCGAACATCCATCTTAAGAAAGGACCACACACATGAGTGAGAACCAGTTCAGCGTCGGCGAGAAAGCGAAGCACTTCGTCATCGACGAGGTCGCGAAAGCAAACACGAATTTTCGTCAGGTGCTCTGGACGGGAAAGCATTCCCAACTCGTTGCGATGACGATTCCGGTGGGCGGGGAGGTCGGCGACGAGGTGCATGACAGCACCGACCAGTTGCTGAGTTTTGTGTCGGGCAGCGGAGAGGCCGACCTTGACGGCGAGACGCACACCGTTGATGCTGGCGACCTGTGCGCTGTCCCGGCCGGTACTCGCCACAACTTCCGCAACACTGGCGATGAGCCTTTGGTGCTCTACACCGTCTATTCACCTCCGGAGCACGCAATTGACGCGGAGTATGCCACGAAGGAACTCGCTGATGCGGCAGAGGCTTCGGGTGAAGACGCTCCACCACAGGCAACCACGTAAGTGTCACTCACCTGGAGAACGAGGAGAAGTCAATAATGTCGAAAGCGCTGGTCTTCGCCGCCTATGGCGGCCCCGAGACGCAGGAACTCGTTGAACGCCCCGCTCCGGTGCCTGGGCCTGGAGAGCTCGCGATCGAAGTGAAAGCGGCCGGGGTGAACCCTGCTGACTGGAAGATCCGTGCGGGGCAGATGGGCTCCCACTGGCCGCTTCCCGCACCGATGGGCCGAGAGGCCTCCGGTGTCGTCACCGCCGTAGGCGCCGAGGTCGAGAACTTCGCTGTCGGTGACATGGTGCTCGGCCTCGCGGCCAAAGGACAGGGAACGTTCGCGAAGCACACGGTGTTGGATGCGGCACAAACCGTCCAGAAGCCCGAAGAGCTTTCCTTTGCTGACGCTGCAGCACTGCCTGTCGCAGGGGCGACTGCGTATGACGTGACGCATCAGATCGAGCTGGAACCTGGTCAGACAATGCTGATTCTTGGCGCCGGAGGTGGGGTCGGGCTGATGGCGGCGCAGATCGGCAATGTGCACAAGTTCACGGTCATCGGTGTGGCCAGTGCAGCGAAGCAGGAACTGGTGGAGTCGACCGGTGCGACGTTCGTTGCCTCCGGGGAGGGTGCGGCTGACCGGGTGCGTGCCATCGCGCCGGAGGGCGTTGATGTGCTCATCGACCTGGTCGGTGGGCAGGCGCTTCGTGATCTCGCGGTCGTCGCCAAAAACCCGAGCGTCATCATCAGTACCGCAGACCCAACCACCGTGCAGCAACTCGGTGGCGTAGCGGTGGTGCGCACGCGTGAAGGGCTCGAGAAGGTCACCGGCGTCGCCCAGTACGGTCTCGTCGACCCGCAGGTGACGGACCGGTACAGTCTCGATCGGGCTGCGGAGGCCGTCGCCATGGTGGAGGCTGGGCACACTGCCGGCAAAGTGATCATCGAACCATGACCCAGCGGCCTGAGGCACCGACGGACGCCGTATTCACAGCAGCACGGACGTCTGATCCTGTGGCCTCAACAAACCGGGTGGCCGATGCATACGGGTCGCCTGAGGTTGATATCGAGGGCATTCTCGGCGCCGAGATCTCACCGGATGACCCTGACCGTGCGGTCATCGAGCCGTGGGCCGCGGCAGTCGATGGCCCCATTCTCGATGTCGGCGCGGGTACCGGGCGTTGGACCGGTCACCTCGCACGCCTCGGACACACGGTGGAAGGGCTCGAACCATCGGATCGCCTCATCACAATAGCCCGTACCAGACATCCCGCGGTCGTGTTCCATCACGATTCCATCGAAGATCTCGCCCGTTGCGAGACCCGCTGGGGCGGAATCCTCGACTGGTATTCGACCATTCACATGAGCTCAGAAGAGCTCCTACACGCGCTCGCAATACTGCGCACTCGGCTGGGTGACGGCGGATCGCTGCTGATGTCCTTTTTCGCGGGGCCGCGGCGGGAGGCATTCGACCATCCGATCGCCGCCGCATACCGGTGGCCGATGAACAAAATGGTCGAAGCCCTCACCCACGCCGGGTTCGAGGTGATCGGGCAGCGCTCGAACCCGCGGACGCCACACGCGTACATCACTGCACGCGCCACCCCTGGCTTCAGCTGAAGCGCGTGTGTTGTGCCACGAGTCGCCATACTAGAAGGGAAGGGAACGGAAGGGAAGGATGCCGTTGGCTGTTTCAACCGATGTGGATGCTGATCCAGCAAATGATCTCTGCGTGGCGCGTGTACCACTGTTTCAAGGGCTCACATATGCGCAGCAAGTGGAAGTTGCGGGATTTGCACGTACCGTCCGATTAGACGCTGTCGAGCGGGCGTATACAGCAGGCTCGGATTTGTCGCAGTTGATGGTGGTGCACACCGGTCAGGTGAAGATCGCTCGTACAAGTGCGGCTGGGCACGAGCAGGTGATCCGGGTCCTCGGTCCGGGCGACTTCATCGGAGAATCCGCGTTTCTCACCGGCACGAGACCCGATCACGCAGCAGAAGCGCTCGTGCATACCGAACTGTGCGTGTTCCGTCATGCCGATCTCGGGCGTCTCGTCGAGAAGCATCCGAGCATCGGGCTGCGCATGCTGCAAGGAGTGAGTCAACGCTTGGATGATACTGAGGCGCGGCTGACTTCTGTCATCTTGGGAAACGTGAGCTCTCGTCTCGCCGATTACCTGCTCTCGCTCCCTGCGACGCCAGGGCCGCGAGGAGCTATCTACGTGACGCTGCCGCTCGCAAAGAAGGACACCGCTTCGCTCCTGTCCACGACACCAGAGTCCCTCAGTCGGCAACTTCGCAAACTCACCGACACCGGGGTGATCTCACAACAGGAACAGGGGCGGATCACGATCACTGATGTGACCGCGCTCACCGCGCTCTCAACCCTCTCGAAGAGAGACTGAGAACCGTGCCAGCCCAGACCATCGCCCCACGTACCTCGGAAGCGTCACACGCAATGTCATCAACGGGGGAATTTCTTCGCACCCGCAAGCTCATGATGTTCGTGCTCGTCGGTTTGGCGACCGGGGTTATGCTCTGGTTGACCAGCGCAGAGATGGCTCTCGGGGTCACCGCATACTTGGTGCTCGGTATCGTGATCGTGATCACCGCGATCGACATGTTCAAAGATCTGATGCGCGGGCATTGGGGGCTCGACATTCTTGCGGTCATCGCCATGATCGCGACACTCGCCGTACAGGAATATGTCGCGGGGCTCATCATCGCGTTGATGCTCACCGGAGGGGAAGCACTCGAAGACCTCGCCGCTCGCCGCGCGAGCCGAGAACTCGACCAACTGTTGAACCGAGCCCCAGCATTCGCGGGTCGAGTACCAGGCGCTACTTTGCCGTGCGCCGGTCGAAAAGGTTCGGTCAAAGTCTGACGGGTTGCAGAGGAGGTCGAGTGCCGTCGCACTGGCGGCGTGACTAGAACTGTCACCTATCCGTGCAGCACTCCCCAAAGCACCGGTCTTTGGTCGGTGTGTTCGGAAGCGAGGCCGACGTTCTGCGCATCGTGAAGCGATTTCCCGGACTCCACGAGGATGACGGAGCGTATTGGCTGGAGCCTGCGGAGGTTCCGGAACTCACCGAAATCGAACACAATGACTGGGTTTTCCCCCTCGCGCGCGCATCGTTCTCGACGTATCAGTCCGACGGCGCCATCGATGTTGTCTGGAATGAAGTTCAACTCTTCGACGAGCCTGCACCTGCCTCGGGTGTGTATGCCGCGGTGAGCATGTCGGTTAACGGCTATACCTTCGACGCGGCGAGCGGCGTCGAGCACGTTCATGCCAGGGAACGGTTATTCGCAGAAGCCCAGGATTACTTCGTTGCCCGCGGCAAAGTCGTGGGGCGCGAAGCGCTCGGCTCTCAAGATGATAGTACGTCATGGTTTCCGCGGCAGACAACGGTGAACCCGGCAATCTGGCCTACCTGATCGACCTGGCGGCGGTGCACTTGCGCGCACAGTGTGACACGTTCGAAGAGTTCCTGCGCCGGTATCCCGGCGATCTGGCGTAGCCAGCTCCCGACATTTGGGCGGTTCCGCTCTGCGATATATTTGAGCAGTCTCATAACGGCCGATCGACGGCGATGAGCACCTCCGAATCAGGCCCCGCAATGCACGGCTGGCCCGGATGATTACCCGCTCAAGAGATTGCAAGGCCGCCAATGACGTGGACGCTGTGGGTCACGCTCCTTTTCGCCACTGTCGTCATTAGTCTGACGCCTGGTGCGGGTGCCGTGAACACGATGACGAATGCCATCAACGAAGGCTGGCGCCGCTCGTTCTGGGGCATCGTTGGCCAGCAGCTCGCCCTCGTGGTGCATGTCATCATCGTGGCGGCTGGCGTCGGCGTCTTCATCGCGGGCAACCCCGTGCTCTTCGAAATTGTCCGCTACGCGGGTGCCGCATATCTGGTCTATCTCGGTTTGCGACTCATCTTCGCCCGCGTTCAAGACACAGAAGAGGGTGCGGAAACAGCGCGCAGCCGCGAAAGCGGCTGGTCAATGCTGCGACGCGGCTTCTGGGTCAATATCCTCAACCCTAAAGCGATCGTTTTCTTCCTGGCGTTTGTGCCGCAGTTCATTCGTCTCGATCAAGATCCGCTCCCCCAGTACCTCATCCTCATCGCGACCGTCATCGTCGTCGACATCCTCGTGATGTGGTTCTTCTTCGCGGTCGCAGCCCGCCCGTTCCGACGCCTCACCGCCACGGCTAGGGGTCAGCGCCTCCTCAACCGCATTTTTGGTTCCCTTTTCATCGCCGTCGCTGCCCTCCTCGCGATCGCTCACTGACCGACGACACCGGGGCCGCTGACATACTGGCTAGCGAGCGGAAGAACGGAAACGATATGGAGATGAGCGCAGAAGCGTTCGACGAACTCGTCTCGGATGAGCTCGACCTACTCCCCGAAGAGATGATCGCGGGCCTCGACAACGTCATCTTCGTCGTGGAGGACTACAGCGAAGACGGCTCCACCGACCTGCTCGGCCTCTACGACGGCCTCGCCCTCACCGAACGCGATCGCTACGGTATGGGCGATCTCCCCGACCGCATCATCGTGTACCGCATGGCGCACCTGCTCGCGTGCGAGACCGAAGACGAACTGCGCGACGAGGTGCACACCACGCTCGTTCACGAGATTGCCCACTTCTACGGCATCGATGACGCGCGCCTGCACGAACTAGGCTGGGCTTAATGACTACCCTCGCAATGCCCGACATCGACCTCGACCACGAGGTCACCGTCGACCCCGCAAAGTCGTGGCAAACCATCGTGTGGGACGACCCGGTCAACCTCATGTCGTACGTTTCGCGCGTCTTCCGCGACTACTTCGGCTTCACTCACGAGAAGGCCGAAGAACTCATGCTCGCCGTTCACAACGAGGGTCGCGCGATCGTCGCGACCGGTGCCCGCGAGCAAATGGAACTGCACGTGCAGGCCATGCACGGTTACGGGCTCTGGGCCACCGTCGATCAGGCTGCCACGTGACGACGACGCTCACTCTCGTCGACGGCGAAGTTCACGTACTCACCGAACTCGTCGCTCAGCTTCTCGATCTCTATGAAGACGCCGACGATCACGACCCCGCGATCGACCGGCTCTCCCCCGCCGCGTACCGCGACAATGACGAAGCCTCGGCTGAGTTTCGACGACTGACGCGAACCGATCTGCTGACGCAGCGAAGCGAAGACGCCTCCACGATGCTGGGCGCTCTCAACGCAGCCGCTGGTTCCGCTCACGACGAGACGGACGGAACCATCACTGTCGTGCTCGACGATGCGAGCGTCCTCGCGTGGATGCGCACGCTCGCGTCGCTACGCCTCGTGATGGCAACGCGTCTCGGCATCGGGCAGAACGACCATCACGACCACGATCATCCGCACTACGCGCTCTACGATTGGCTGGCGTACCGCCTCGAAACGCTCGTTGAGGCGACCGAGGCTTAGTCGGTTGGCACGACTACGACGATATCCGCGAGACTGCGCGGATCGTTCGCGGCGATGTGTTGGTCTTCTTGGCGCGCCCAGCGTTCCCAGTGCGGCGCGTAGGTGTCGCCGTCGCGCGTGAGCGCCCGGCGTTTGCGATCGGCATCGGCAGCCTCCACCCACACGCGCACGTCAGCCAACACGGCTGACGCGGCCGTGACAATGCCGGCGCCCTCAACAATGAGCGTGCCGTGAAGCGGAACCACGTGGCTGGCGGTTTCTGGAACGTCCAATTGCCAGTTCCACCCGTTCCAGGAGCCCTCGGCACCACGTACGCGCGGTGTCAGCACGTTGTCGATCACCTGGTCGGCGCCAGCGCGGAGTCCGTCCCACCCGGGATACACGCTGTCGAGGGCAAGCACGTACGCGTCACCCTCATCGGCCGCAAGGCGTCTACTGAGCGACGTCTTGCCGGCACCGGAGCGACCGTCGATGAGCACGACCGGTGCAAACGCACCCGATGCGTGCACGAGCGCCTGAATATCGTCGACGGCGCGGCTCAGCGCGGCTTCGACGGCGTCGTTACTTTTTGAGGGCACGAATGATGCGCGCAAGTGCGCGACCAGCTACGCATACGAACGGGACCGCGACGGCCAGCAGCGAAATGATGTTGGGCTCAAAGCGAATCGAGTCACCGGTGCGAACATATGCGCCAACCGGAATGGCCGCGCCACCGCCGCCGCCACCCGCCGCGCCTTCTTCGTCTGATCCGCCGCCGAAGCCGTGCCAGGTCAGCGCGACCGGAATGATCTTCACGCCGTCGAGGTCTTGTTGCTCGCCATAGACGCTCTTCGCGCCGATGGAGGAGGACAGCTTGCCGAGTTCGAGTGCGATGTTAGGCATACCCTAACCGTAGCGCGCTCGGGCACGATAGAACAGGCTCGATACGGCGGACTACCCGTGGTCGTCCAGCTTGGGAGCGCGCGGAGCCGCATAGCGATCGGTGCGGCCGATAAACGCGGCACGCGTGACGGCACCAGAACCAAACCGTTCGGCAGCGTCGTCGAGCGCATCGTCGACGCGGCGCCAGTCTTCATCGTCGTCCCAGAGCGCGAGTGCTGAGCCACCCTTGGGTTGCAGCTTCTCAGCGCGTACACCGATGAGTCGTACCGGGGCGATGAGATCAAGTGTCGCGAATAGGTCGCGCGCAGCGTCGGCAATGCGCATGCCGACATCGGTGGGTTCGGGCAGCGTCTGCGAACGGCTCAGCGTCGTGAAGTCGTTGAAGCGCACCTTGATCGCAATAGTGCGTGACTCAACGCCCGCTTTGCGCAGCCGAATGCCGACGCGGTCAGCAAGGCGCAACAGTTCACTGCGAAGGCGCTCGGGGTCGGCGACGTCGTGCTCAAACGTCTCTTCGTGACCGATGCTCTTTTCGGCGTGCTCTGTCACCACAATGCGCTCGTCAACGCCGTGAGCGAGCTCCCGCACGCGAGCACCCATTGCGGGCCCGAGCACGCGGTTCAAGGCAGCCTGCGGCGTCGCACGCACGTCGGCAATGGTGCGGATGCCACGGTTCTCCAAGGCTTCAGAAGCCTTCGGCCCGACGCCCCACATTTGCCTCACCGACCTCGGACCCAAAAAGCCCAGCGTCTGTGCTTCGGGCACGAACAGCATGCCGTTGGGCTTGCAGAGGGTAGACGCCATTTTCGCAACGTGTTTCGTCGCGGCAACACCAACGCTGCATGTGATGCCGACCTCGCGCTCAACGGTTTCGCGAATGAGCGTCGCGATCTCCCCCGGGCTACCCCACAGGCGCCGCGCACCCGAGACATCAAGAAAAGCCTCGTCAATTGACAGCGGCTCGACCAGCGGAGTGAACCGTTGGAAGATCTCCATCACCTGCTTCGACACTTCGATATAGCGGTGAAACGAGGGGTTGACGATGATTCCTTGTGGGCACAGGCGAATGGCCTGCCCCATCGGCATCGCGGCGCGCACCCCGAAGCGGCGTGCTTCGTACGACGCGCTCGAGACGACCGATCGCCCCTCGGGAGCCCCGATGATGATGGGCTTGCCGCCAAGCGACGGGTCGTCGAGCACCGCAACCGACGCGTAAAACGCATCCATGTCTACGTGCAGAATCGAGGTTCCGGCATCGTCGTCACCCGGGAGTGAAAAGACCCGGTTTGATCCGTCTCCTCTGCCCATGGTTCCATTCTCCGCTCTGCCACCGACATTGCCTACAAACGGCAAGTGGGGCGCCACCAGGACGCCCCACTTGCTGAAAAGGTTTACGCCTGTGCGGCGCGCTCCAGCACGAGCTCGCGCACACGCGCGGCGTCGGCCTGGCCCTTCATCGCCTTCATGACGGCACCGATGACCGCGCCAGCTGCCTGAACCTTGCCATCGCGGATCTTCGCGAGAACGTCTGGCTGCGAGGCGAGTGCCTCATCGATGGCCGCGATCAGCGCGCCGTCGTCAGAAACAACGGCAAGACCACGAGCATCGACAACCTCCTGCGGGGTGCCTTCGCCGGCGATAACGCCTTCGAGCACCTGGCGAGCCAGCTTGTCGGTGAGCGTGCCAGCGTCAATGAGCGCCTGGAGGGCGGCCACGTTCGCGGGCGTCACGATGTCTGCGATCTCGCGCCCCTGAGCGTTGGCGAGACGAGCGATCTCACCCGTCCACCACTTGCGGGCAGCGGCGGGCGAAGCGCCCGCAGCGATCGTGGCTTCAACCTCCACCACGATGCCACCGTTGGCGACGTCCTGGAACTCAAGGTCAGTGAAGCCCCACTCCGACTTCAGGCGGCGACGACGAGCAACCGGAGCCTCCGGCAGCGCGGCGCGCAGCTCTTCGACCTGCTCACGCGACGGAGCAACCGGAACCAGGTCGGGCTCCGGGAAGTAACGGTAGTCGTCAGCGTCCGACTTCGGGCGACCGGGCGAGGTCTCCCCCGTGTCTTCGTGCCAGTGACGCGTCTCCTGGATGATGGTTCCGCCAGCGGCAAGAATCGCAGCCTGACGCTGGATTTCGTAGCGAACCGCACGCTCTACCGAGCGCATCGAGTTGACGTTCTTCGTCTCGGTGCGGGTGCCGAGCTTCTCCTGGCCGCGGGGGCGCAGTGAAACGTTGGCGTCGCAGCGCAGGTTTCCGCGCTCGAGACGGGCCTCCGAGATGCCGAGCGAGAGCACGATGTCGCGAATCGTCGCGACGTAGGCCTTCGCAAGCTCCGGAGCCTGGTGCTCAGCACCGAAGATCGGCTTCGTGACGATCTCGACGAGCGGCACACCGGCACGGTTGTAGTCAACCAGCGAGTGGTCGGCACCCTGAATGCGGCCCGTGGAACCACCGACGTGCGTGAGCTTGCCGGCGTCTTCTTCCATGTGCGCGCGCTCGATCGGAATGTCGACCAGCGTGCCGTCGCTCAGCTCAACCTGAACCGAACCCTCGAAAGCGATGGGCTCATCGAACTGCGAGATCTGGTAGTTCTTGCCGAGGTCAGGGTAGAAGTAGTTCTTGCGAGCAAAGCTCGACGACTCGGCAATCGAGCAACCGAGCGCGAGGCCCAGCTTGATCGACGAGACGACAGCCTCGGCGTTCACGACGGGCAGTGCGCCCGGCAGGCCCATGTCGACGGGCGCAACCAGCGTGTTGGGTGCAGCGTCGTGGTTAGCCTCGTGTGCCGGGTTCGGTGCCGACGAGAACATCTTCGTCGCGGTGTTGAGCTCGACGTGAACCTCAAAACCGAGAACCGGTTCGTACAGCTCGAGAGCCTTGTTGTAGTCCATCAGCGCTTCAGCATCCATCAGCGTGCGCCTCCGTTCAGCTCGGGTGCGCGGTCAAGCAGCGGGCCACCCCACTGGTCGACGAGCAGGGCTTCTAGCGCTGCGCCGACGCGGTACAGGCGGGCGTCTTCAAACGCCGGCGCCACAAACTGGATACCAACGGGCAGGCCGTCGTCAGACGCCAGGCCGCTCGGCAGTGTCATGCCGGGAACGCCAGCAAGGTTCGCGGGAATCGTCGCGACGTCGTTCAGATACATCTGAATCGGGTCGCCGACCTTCTCACCGAACTTGAATGCGGTGGTCGGTGCCGTCGGCGTCGCAATGATGTCGACCTGGCTGAACGCCGCGTCGAAGTCCTGCTGAATGAGCGTGCGCACTTTCTGGGCCGAACCGTAGTAGGCGTCGTAGTAGCCCGAGCTCAGCGCGTAGGTGCCGAGGATGATGCGGCGCTTGACCTCGTCGCCGAAGCCAGCGGCACGGGTCGCAGCCATCACGTTCTCAACGGTGGCGCCGCCCTCAGGGGTCACACGCATGCCGAAGCGAACCGAGTCGAACTTGGCCAGGTTGCTCGATGCCTCTGCCGGAAGAATCAGATAGTAGGCGGCAACGCCGTACTCAAAGTGCGGGGCACTGATCTCAACGATCTCGGCACCGTGTGCCTCCATGAGTGCGAGCGACTCGCGGAACGACTGCGAAACACCGGCCTGGAAGCCGCTGTCCGGAAGCTCCTTGATCACGCCAACCTTGAGGCCCTTGAGAACCTGTCCGGTTGCACCTTCGCGAGCGGCAGCAGCAAACGACGGCCACTGCGTCGTGAGCGACGTCGAGTCGTTGACGTCGTGGCCACCAATGACATCGTGCAGCAGGGCCGAGTCGAGCACGGTACGCGTGACCGGGCCGATCTGGTCCAGGCTCGATGCCAGGGCGATTGCGCCGTAGCGGCTGACACCACCGTAGGTCGGCTTGAGGCCGACGGTTCCGGTGACGTGGGCGGGCTGGCGAATGGAACCACCGGTGTCGGAACCAAGAGCGAGGGGCGCTTCGAAGGCTGCGACGGCAGCAGCGGAGCCACCACCGGAACCGCCAGGAATGCGCTCCAAGTCCCACGGGTTCCGCGTCGGTCCGTATGCCGAGTGCTCGGTCGACGATCCCATGGCGAATTCGTCCATGTTGGTCTTACCGATGGCAACGAGGCCCGCGGCGCGAGCACGCGAGACAACCGTGGCGTCATAGGGCGACATGTAGCCCTCGAGGATCTTGGATCCGGAGGTCGACGGCATGTCGGTCGTGACGAGCACGTCCTTCACCGCGAGCGGCACGCCGGCCAGCTCGTGGAGCTGCTCGCCGGCGGCACGACGGCGGTCGATGTCAGCGGCGATCGCCTCGGCGTTCTCGTTGACGTGCAGAAATGCGTGCACGTCGCCATCAACGGCGGCGATGCGGTCCAGGTGTGCGCGGGTAGCCTCGACAGCCGAAACTTCGCCAGCGGCGAGCTTCGTGGCGAGATCTGCCGCGGTCAGGCGAATCAGATCACTCACTGTTCTTCTCCCAGGATTGCGGTCACGACGAAACGACCGTCTTCGGCTTCAGGGGCATTCTGCAGGGTTTGCTCCTGCGTCAGCGGCGCCTGCGGCACATCGGGGCGGAAGACGTTCTCGAGCGGAATCGGGTGACTCGTTGCGGCGACGTCGGGGGTAGCAACCTCCGACACCTTCGCAATGTTGTCAACGATGACATCGAGCTGGCCGGTGAGGCGCTCTACTTCTTCGTCGGTCAGCTGGATCCGGGCGAGCACGCCGAGGTGGCGGACAAGATCGGGAGTGATTTCAGACACCTCGACAGTCTAGTTCGTTTGGAGCGTCTCGCCCGTCTCGGCGTTTAGGCTATTTCTGTGACAGAGACGTTTAACCCTCCACGCCCATGGACCAAGAGCTACGCAGCTGGCGTTCCCGAAGACCTCGGTGACGTTACGGGCTCCCTGTTTGATGTTGTCGAGCGTTCCGCTCAGCAGTACCCGAATGCTCCAGCGCTGGAGTTCTTCGGCAAGACCATCACCTACGCCGAAATGCTTGAAGAGATTGAGCGCGCAGCCGAAGGTTTGCGCGCTCTCGGTGTGAGCGCTGGCGACCCGGTGGCCCTCATTCTGCCGAACTGCCCCGAGCACATCGTCGCGTTCTACGCGGTGCTCCGCCTCGGCGCTGTCGTTGTTGAGCACAACCCGCTCTACACGCCGCGCGAGCTGCGCAAGCAGTTCGAAGACCACGGCGCGAAGACGGCGATCGTCTGGAACAAGGTCGTCTCCTCGGTACAAGAGTTCCCGGATGACATCGCCGTCACCAACCTGATCTCGGTCGACATCACGAAGTCGATGCCGATCACGACGCGCATCCTGTTGCGACTCCCGATCTCCAAGGCCCGCGAGTCGCGCGAGGCGCTTTACTCCCCCGTTGCCAACACGGTCACGTGGGAGAAGGTCACGTCCGCCGGTCGCTTGCCGTCGATTTGGGTGCGCCCGCAGACGAACGATCTCGCGATCATTCAGTACACGTCGGGCACGACCGGCACGCCGAAGGGCGCGGCCCTCACGCACCGCAACATGATTGCGAACGCGATGCAGGCGCAGTCCTGGACCCCCTCGGTATCGCGCGGCGAAGGCTGCGTCTTCTACGCCGTGCTCCCGATGTTCCACGCATACGGTCTCACGCTGTGCGTGACGTTCGCGATGTCGATGGGCGCCCGCCTCGTGCTCTTCCCGAAGTTCGACGCCGACATGGTGCTCGAAGTCGTGAAGAAGCGGCCCGCGACCGTCTTCCCCCTGGTTCCGCCCATCGCCGAACGACTTCTTGCACGCGCCAAGGAAACCGGAACCTCGCTTGAAGGCATCAAGATCGGCGTCTCCGGCGCGATGCCGTTGAGCGTGGAGCTGGTGGAACCATTTGAGCAGGCCTCGGGCGGGTACCTGTGCGAAGGCTACGGCTTGAGCGAGTGCTCCCCCGTGCTCATGGTGAACCCGGTCGCCGAGAACCGCAAGACCGGAACCATCGGCCTACCGCTGCCCGGCACCGAAGTACGCATTGTTGACCCGGAGAACCCGACGGTCGACGTGCCGGCGGGCGCCGAGGGCGAGCTCATCGTGCGCGGCCCCCAGGTGTTCAGCGGCTACTACGGCAAGCCAGAAGAAACCGAAGCCGTGTTTGTTGACGGCTGGTTCCGCACCGGCGACATCGTGCGCATGGACGAAGACGGCTTCGTAACCGTGGTTGACCGCATCAAGGAGCTCATCATCACCGGTGGCTTCAACGTCGCACCGACCGAGGTCGAGAACGTGTTGCGCCAGCACGCCAGCGTCGCAGACATCGCTGTTATTGGCCTGCCGAGTTCGCACTCGGGTGAAGAGGTTGTCGCGGCGATCGTGCTCGAGCCGGGTGCGTCGCTCGACGCTGACGCCCTGCGCGACTTCGGCCGCACGATTCTCACGCCCTACAAGGTGCCGCGTCAGTTCTTCGTCGTCGACGAGCTGCCGAAGTCAATGATCGGCAAGGTGCTCCGCCGCCAGGTCAAGCAGACGATCCTGGAGCAACAAAGCGGCTCTTCACGAACGAGGGTGTAGTGGGTTGAGCGCGTCGCTGGCTGGGTAGGGGTCGAGGTCTCCCGGAGGATGGAAGTTCTTCACGCTCACCATCCCGAAAGACCTCGACGTGCTCCACCC
>NZ_JBNTKF010000026.1:0-34725 GCF_050408675.1 Microbacterium daqui
GACGACCTGCTCCGGAGTGTGACGCTTCCTGCTGTTCGTCATGATCTGACCAGTCTCCCTGCCCGGACCCCCGGGCAACAGGACGACTCACACAACCACCGGACCTACCGAACGGGGTCAGCCCATTCCCCCTCTGGTCCCCCCCCGGCGCTCTCGCTGGTGGTCGACTGTGGACGAACGGACCGCCCTGCACCTGCTTCCTGTGGATAAGGGGACCAAAAGGGGACCAGAACGCTTCCGGGAGCACTCCCGCGGGGGTGGGAGCGCATCACACGCCCCTGGTCGCGGGGCTGCTGCGCCGGGTGTGCTTGCGTTGTCCGGCGGCGGAGAGGAAGGCGTTGGCCTGCTCAGCGGCGGAGGCGAGGTGGCGGTCGTCGGGGTGCAGGTAGCCGCGGGTGGTCTCCATCGAGGCGTGCCCGAGGATGTCTTGGAGGACGTGCAGCGGGATGCCGGCGTCGGCCATCCAGGTCGCCCCGGTGTGGCGCAGGCCGTGCCGGGTGAGGTCAGGCAGCCCGAGCTTCGCCACGACGCCGTCCCAGTTCGTGGCGTCGCGGACGGTCGCAGTGGTGAGGTAGCCGCCCTTCGGACCGACCAGCAACGAGTCCGCGGGCTCCTTGCCGTCGGTGAGGCGTTCGAGCACGGGCCGGAGCGGTTCGAGGATCGGCACGCGTCGCTCTTTGCGGCTCTTGGTCGGCTTCGTGACCAGGCCGCCCTTGCCGGGGAACACCTGTCGGCGGATCATCACGAGGTTCTTGTCGAAGTCGACATCCCCGACCTGCAACCCAGACACCTCTGAGGACCGGGCCGCGAGCAGCGCGGCGAGCATCACGAAGTCGCTGTAGGACTGATGCACCTTCCCACATGCGCGCGCGAGGCGGTTGAGGGTCTTCATGTCGGGGATCGCGTGCGCCCGCGGGGAGGCGTGTTCGGCGGACTGGCCGCGGAAGGCGTTGCGGTTCAGGCTCCGCTTGGCGCGGTTCTTCGCGGGGTTGATCTGGATCAGCCCGTCCCGCACGGCTTCATCGAGCATTCGGACGAGCGGGGCGATAGTGTTCTTGATGGTCGAGGCACCGTGGCGCTGTTCCCACTCATCGATGGTGCGCTCGATGATGCCGGCGGTGATCTGGTGACCGGCAGATGCCCGAGCGCGGGCAGCACCCGCAGCTTCAGCCCGTAGCCGTAGGTCTCGCCGGTGGAGGTCGGGTCCAGGCCCCGCGCCCACCGGTCGCCGATGGAGGTGACGAACTCCAGCAGCGTCATGGACACGTCCATGCCCTTGGTCGAGGAGCCGCGGACCCAGAGCGGACGATGACAACCTTGATGCAGTCATACGCCACCGGACCGATCGGACGATGCTCGGTCCGGGTCAAGGCCGTGATGGGTGAGCGCAGGCCTTGTTCGTCTGCCTCGAATCCCAACATGTTCTTGACCCGGACAGTCGCGTCTCAGCGTTCGTCCAGTGAGCGTTTCATCTCGCTTTCGCGCATCCGCCCCGCCAGCAGAGCGATCAGCGCAAGGGCGGGTGGCGCGATGCCGGCAATGACGAAGATCACGGGGATGGGCACGAGCAGTGAGAGCGGGCCTGCGATGGCGATCGAGACCGGCATGAACGCGATCGAGACGAAGAAGTCGAGGCTCGCGACTCGGCCGATCATGTCGAGCGGCACCAGACGTTGCAGCAGGGTTCCCCAGATGACGACACCGGCTCCGGTCGCCGCGCCGACGATGAACAGTGCTGAGAGCATCAGAATCAGGTTGTCGGCGACGCCGATGACCGCAAGGGGGAGGGTTCCGCCGCCCCAGCAAGCGATCATGAATGTGAGGTAGCGGCGCGGGAGTTTCAGCGATGACACAACGAGTGAGCCGATCGCCCCGCCGATGCCGAATGCGGCAAGGAGGAAACCGAACGTCGATTCGGCGTCCTCGAACCTGTCGCGGGTGATGAACGGCAGCAGCACTTCGATCGGTCCCTGGATGATGAGGGCGAGAGAGGAGCCGAAGATCAGAGTCCAGAGCAACCAGCGAGTGCGAGCCACATAGTTGACGCCTGCTCGAAGGTCGCCCCACACACTCGTGCGCTGCTCCGGAGAAGTGACCGTGGTCAGTTCGTCGCGCCGACTGAGGAACAGAGTGAGGATGAACGCGATCGCGTACGACGCTGCGACGATCATGGCCCCGATGGCGGGAAAGAACGTGCCGACGACGATTCCGCCGAGGGCGGGCCCGAGGCCTTGCCCCATCGAGGGTCGGAGAGCGCCTTCGAGCCCGTTCGCGGCGAGGAGCTGCTCAGACGGAAGCACCTGGGGCAGATACGCGCTGTAGGCGGGGTAGAAGAACGCGCTTCCTGCGCCCATCGCGAAGGAGGCGGCGCCGACGTGCCACAGTTCGATCGTCTCGGTGAGGGACAGGACTGCCACCACGGTCATCACAGCCGCGGTGCATCCCTGCACGGTGATGATGATGCGTCGTTTGGAGAACCGATCGGCGACAACGCCACCCAGGATCGAGAAGGCGAACAGGCCCAAGCTCATCCCTGTTGCGACCGCTGAGAGCGCGAGCGGGCTGTCATCGAGCGCGAGGACTTGGAAGACCATCACGATGGTCCACATCCCGGTGCCGAAGACCTCGATGCCGACTGCGGCGAACAGGAGCCGATAATCCCGCGAAGCCAGTGGCCGCAGGGCACGTATCCGGTTGAGGTTCTTCTCGCTCATACCAGCGCCTCGCCTTCGACCATCGAAGTCAGTTCGAGGCTCGGCCATTCGTCAACGTCACGGAGCAGCTGCCGGTCGTGCGTTGACAGGACGACCGCCGCTGCGGTCGCTCCGAGCGCGTCGGTGAGTTCGTCAACGAGCGCGATTGAAAGGTGGTTGGTGGGTTCGTCCAGGAGCAGCACATGCGGGCGCATCGCGAGCACGAGTGCCAGATCGAGCCGGCGCTGTTGCCCCATCGAGAGCTCGCCCACTCGTTTGCCCGCCTCGCGCGGGCGCAGGAGACCAAGCTGGGAGAGGCCGATCGCATCCGATTCCTGCAAGGTGCCTTCGGACACGAGCGCGCCGACGTGCGTGGCGTACACCTCGCTCGCTCTCCGATCGGGCGGCAGGGTCGTCTCCTGATGGAGAAAGCCGAGGCGCGTGCTCCGAGGCATCCGAACCGCTCCGGTGTCCGGCGATAGCTCACCACCGACCACGCTCAGCAGTGTGGACTTCCCAGCACCGTTCGGGCCGGTCACAACGAGACGGCCGCGGTGGGAGAGTGAGAACGACACTGGCTGGCTCAGCCGCCCGGCGACGCTGACGTGATCGACGCTGAGGAGAACCGCGCCGGTTCTTGTGGGGAGTTCGGGGAACCGGAAGAGCTGAGGCGGTTCCGGCACGGTGACGGCGTGGGCTTCGAGTGCTTCCTGGCGTCGGTGCACGTTCTGCACAAGCCCGCCGGCCCGGGTGGCGCGCCCATGCTTGTTGGTGCCCTTCTCTGGTCTCCACCCCGAGACGAGTCGGTTCTGCGCGGCGCTGAGACTGTCCTGTAGCCGAGCATGCTCGGCCTGCTGGCGGTCATAGTCCTGTTCCCAGCGTTCCCGCTCGGCCAGACGTCCCTCCCGGTAGCCGGCATAGCCGTTCCCGTACACGCGCGGCCGATCGTCCGGCGTCGGGTCCAGGTCGACGATGGTCTCCGCGATGTCGGACAGCAGCGCGCGATCGTGGCTGACGACGACAACACCCCCGCTCCGCGCTCGGAGCTGCGCGGTCAGGAACTCGAGCCCGCTTCGGTCGAGGTGGTTGGTGGGCTCATCAAGCAGGAGGAAGTCGTGATCGGCGCCCAGGAGGCACGCCAGCCGTACCCGATAACGCTGTCCCACCGAGAGGTCTGCGAGAAGCCTGGTCGAGTCCGTCTCCGCGTCGAGTGCTTCGAGCGCGATCTGCACGCGCCGTTCGGCATCCCACGCATCGAGCGCTTCGGCATGTTCCAACGCGGCCGTGTACTGCTCCTCCGCCCGGTCCGTGTTGTCCGCGAGAGCGAGAGCGGCCGCGTCGAGCGCCGCCAACGCGGCCAGTGGTTCGGCGATCGCCTCTGCGACCGCTTGCCCAACAGTTCGACTGTCAGCGGCGGTCATCTCTTGCTCGGCCACAGCGATCGTGCCAATGCGCTGGACTGTTCCGCTGTCCGGGACCAGGACGCCAGCGAGTACCTGCAGGAGGGTCGATTTCCCTCGCCCGTTCTCTCCCACGATCGCGACACGCGATGAGGAAGTGAGGGTGAGGTCGACATGATGGAGGACGGGTGTGGCTCCGCGCATCAAAGACACGTCGGAAGTGATGAGTTGCGCGCGATGGCGCGCCGGATGACGGTTCGTCGGGGTAAGCATTGAAGTCCTTCGAGACGACGCACCACCAGCCACGGACAGGCAGATAGGTACGCAAATGACGGCGACCCAGAAGGGTCAGAACGAGCGGCCGCCGCAGTCTCGGATTTCTCAACGAGCGCGGTAGGCCTGCTCAACCGTCACAGGAAGTACAAATGCATGGACTCGATTCTACCGCATGACACCGCCGGCTGGCGATTCTGCCTCGCTGCCGACCTCCTCCGCGACACCGGCGCGACGGTCGCCGATCAAGTCGACTCCTCCAACGCGTTCGTCCTCAGTACCGCCTTCGCTCGACAGTTCGGTCACCGGGCTCCGAACACCGACGCCTCCACAAGCGGTATCGATTTTGAGAACGTCAGCGAGAGCGACCTGCGAAGCATCAACTTGCTCGGTGCGATGCTCTATCACGGGGTCAACACCGAGGCAGGCGTGGTGATGCGGATGAGTTCAGGTCCGAGAACGGCAGCTAACTCGCTCGGGGCGGAGTTCGCACAGGGTCACGAACCAGGCTCCCTTCGTCCGTCAGAGGCGCGTGATTTCCTATCGCAACTGTCTGACGCTGATTGGGGTCGGCACGTTCCGCGCGGGTCAGACCTCGCCGGTTCTGACCTGAGGGACCTGTGGCAAGTGCTCTCAGGCAGCACCGGCGATCCCGGCGCTCGGTCTGCGGTTCGCACCGCGGAGCAACCTCGTCCAGGATCTTCGTGATTGATGAGGGGGACCAGAAGGGGACCAGAATCATGCAAACCATGCATCTCGTGAAGTGCTCTGCATGATCTGACGCCCGGAATCACGCGGAATTCGGTCCGGCCGAAGTCCTCTGGACGCCTGGGGGTCAAGGGGGCGCAGGTTCAAATCCTGTCAGCCCGACAGAGAAGCCCTGATGAGAAGCAATTTTCGTCAGGGCTTTGTCGTTTCTGGAGAAACTAACGAGTCTGAGCCGTACGGCGATAGACCAGCCCTACGCTACACTCGTGCTCAGGTTCAAGAGTTGTAGCTGTCGGTACCTGGCTGGCTACACGGCAACCCCCTCCATCGATCGGGGTGCCCCAGGGGAAGAACTGGCCCGGCGTATTCGCGTGGCGGGCAAGTCGATGGATGCCCGCTGTGGCGGGGTCCGGGATGGAGATTCCCATGTCCCTTATCGTTATTGGTCGCGAAGGCGCCGACGAGCTTCACCCGACTGACGGATGGGGCGACGTGCCTGTCGCCGATCGACCGTTGTGGTCGCGCTACATGGTCGACCACCTGCCCTGGTTTCCGGGCGTGACGGTCATGAACTACGTGGCGCCGGGGGTGATGAACGGCAACACGCGTGCTCCGCAGATTTGGAAGGAGACGGCCCGGGGCCTGCACGCCGCCGGGTTCACGCCCGCGGACTACTACCTGCTGTCTGAGCTCATCATGAGCAGCCTCGAGACGATTGACATGAACCGCCACGCGCCGCTGTTTGAGCTGTGGCCGACGAGCAACGAGCGTCGCCCCCGCATCTTCCGGCTGAACCCGACCCGTTGGGTGCCGTGGTTCGAGAAAGTGCGCGCGGGGGAGTCGCCGCGACGCGCACTCGAATGGGTGCTCGCTGACGGCAAGCCCGCTCCGATGGGCGGGCTCTACCCGACGAACGGCGGCCCGGCAACCATCATCGAGTAGTCCCCCACAACACCGGGGCGTCGCACGGACCGTGCGCGCCCCGGCGTTGGGCTACGGAACCATCAACGATGAGCGTCGGACGCTAGCCGACGGCAACACCGAAGAGGAGGCCGATGAGGTAGGTCGCGATCATCGTCGCGGATCCCATGACGATGTTGCGGAGGATGGCGCGACCGCGTGGGGCACCACCCAGCGCCGCACTGATCCACCCGGTCAGAAAAAGCCCGAACACAACCGAGACAGCCGCGACCCAGACACGATGTTCTCCCAACGGCAGCAAGATCATGACGAGTGGAATGAGCGCGCCGACCGCGAAAGAGATGAACGACGAAATCGCGGCGGCCCAGGGGCTGGTGAGTTCTTCGTGATCGATGCGGAGTTCGACCTCAGCATGCGCCGCGAGTGCGTCCTTCGCGGTGAGCTCAACAGCGACGTGATGCGCAAGTTCGTCGGAGAGGCCGCGGTCGCGGTAGAGACCGGCGAGCTCCTCGAGCTCTTCCTCCGGCATAGTTTCGAGCTCCCACTTTTCCTTCGCGAGGAGCGCCTTCTCAGTGTCACGCTGCGTGCTTACCGACACATACTCCCCGCCCGCCATTGAGAAGGCGCCAGCGACGACAGCGGCGATACCGGCGGTAGCGATCGCGAGAACGTTGTTTGGGGTGGCCGCGGCGACACCGATCACGACACCTGCGGTCGAGACGATCCCGTCATTCGCGCCGAGTACGCCAGCACGCAACCAGTTCAGTCGCTGACCGACGTTTCCGCTGTGAAATTCACCAAGGTGGGGAGGGGTGGGCTGTTCGGAGGTCATCTGTTTGGTCCTTTCGAGAACCAGTCCGATTGATGGAATGTTGAGACTATCTAGGCGAATACGGGTGTTCTGAACCGTCCCAGGTTTTGTGCCGCTTCTATGCGGGGAGCGGTTCTCGGGAGTGTGCCGCGTAGTAGGTAGCCTCGTATTCGTTGGGGCTGACCATTCCGAGGCTACCGTGGAGCCTGCGGTGATTGTACCAGTCGACCCAGCCGGCGGTGGCGTATTCGACGTCGGCGATGGTCTTGTAAGGGCCGTTGTGGAAGACGGTGGTGCGCACGCATTCAGCTTTGTAGAGCCCGTTAATCGTCTCCATCAGGGCGTTGTCGTAGGCATCGCCAACGGACCCGATCGATGGGGCGATCTGCTCGAGCGCGAGGTGCTCGGTCAGCACCACGGACGTGTATTGAGAGCCCGCATCGGAGTGATGTCTCAGCTGCCGGGGACCGATCGGGTGCCCTTGCCGGTCGCGTTCCCACAGTGCCATCCTGAGCGGGATCATGACGAGGTCGGTGTGTTTAGTGGTCTGCGCGTGCCAAGCCACGATCCGTTGGGAGAACACGTCGAGGATGAACGCGACATACACCCAGCCCGCCCACGTTCTCACGTACGTGAAGTCGGTCACCCAGGTGTGATCCGGCGACGGTGCGGTGAAGTCCCGATTCAACAGATCCCCGGCACGGATCCCGTCCTTGGCAGGGATCGTCGTGCGGGTTCCTTTCGCCCGTGTGATGCCGGCCAGCCCGAGTGAGCGCATGGCGCGGTCCACGGCCCCACGCGACGCGTCAGCGATCGCGGGGCGGCGGATCAGCGCGGTCATCTTCCGCCGCCCATACAAGCCCTCTGGAGTCATCCGGCGACGCGCCGTCCCGTCAGCGAGCTCCTCAACTCGCCAAGCCGCGTCACGGACAGCATCGAGCACGAGCGCGTCAGTCACCGTCCGAACGCTAATGCGGCCTTGACGCCAGGCGCGGTAGGTGCGTGCGGCGACCTTCACACCCTGCTCACGCAGGACGCGAACGATCGACTCGACCGCATGCCCCTCGGCCCTCATCTGATCGATGAAACCCATCATGAACGGTTGCGGGGGTCGAGTTCCCCCGCGAAGAAAGTCGTCGCCGCTTTCAAAATCGCAACGTCCTCCCGCAGTCGACGGTTCTCGGCCTTCAATCGTCGGATCTCGGCATGCTCTTCGCTGGTCTGACCGTCGCGGTTGCCGGCGTCGATCTCGGCTTGCACAACCCAGCGCCGCAGCGACTCCACCCCGACCCCTTCCTGACGCGCGACAGCAGCGATCGCCCTAGCACTCGACGAGTACTCGCCCCGATGCTCAAGCACAAGCCGCACAGCCCGCTCACGAACCTGGGGATCAATCTTCTTCGGCATAACGCCATCCTTTCAACTCAAAAGGAAACGGCATCAAACCTGGGACGGTTCAGTTCTACCGGCACAGCGGTGACGCGACTTTCGTGCGCTTCAAAGGTTACCCACACCACAAAACCAATACGCTCACGCAACATCCAATCCTTTGAGATGGAAACATGACCCGATCCAAATTCGCTTCGTCCATGTCAGGTCCCCGCCTCGTCGTGCTCATCGCGACGGTCGCGTTCTTACTCGCTCTCACGCTGATGCCGCGCCAAATCGTCGCACCCGTGCGTAACGCAGTGATGCACCTGGCCTATGCATTTGCAGAGCCCGCCGTCTCAGGGATGTCGTTCATTCAGGTAGAAAGCACCCTCAACGCGCTCGTGTTCATTCCGCTCGGTGTAGCCCTTGCCATCATCTTTGGTCGGAAGCTCTGGCTTTTCGCGCCGGTGTTCGCGTTCGCCATTTCATTCACAATCGAGTACCTGCAGGTGAGAGTCCCGGGCCGCGTGCCCGACGTTAATGACATCGTTTGGAACACTATGGGCGGGCTCATCGGGGCCTGCATCGTGGCACTGATCCGCATGATGCGAACCTCACCTCAGGAGTAGCGAGTCCCTCCTCGATAACCGTCGCGTTAGCGAGGTTCCGCAGCGTTAGCCACAGCTGCAGCCGCAGCCACAGCATCAGTTCTACGCGTGCCGCGGTGAACGGTCTGTTCTCGGGCGTCGCAATGCGGGGCCCGGCTGAAGTGAACGCGACGGTGTGGATCGATTCGTAGACCGCACGGGAGACGGCGGCGCTCAGTTCGTGAAGCCGGTGACTTGGTCGAAGAGCGAGCGGGTCGCGCTAAAGCGTTCGTCGTCAGAGGTCTGATTCATCACAACTGCGAATACCCGCACCGTGGAGCCGTCGGTCGTGACGATGTCTTTCGCGGAGAGCAGGTTGTAGCCGTCGAGGGTGCCGGTTTTTAGGCCGACAACGCCCGGGTCAGCGAGCAGATCATTGGTGTTCTCAACGAAGCCCACGCCGGGCAGTTCGATGGAACGCTTCGCAACGATCTCGGCGATGATCGGGTTCGCTAAAGCGAGACGACCAACCTGAATGAGCGCGGCGGGAGTAGCAGTGTTGCCGTAGTCGATTCCGGTCGGCTCGACCATGGTGATGTCACTAATGCTGTGCCGCTGGAGGAACGACTGCGCTGCGCTGACGAACTCGTCGTTCGAACCCCAGATGTCGTAGACGAGGTAGTCGACGTAGTTGCAGGCCGAACCGATGAGGATGCCCTCGAGCATTTGGTACTGCGTAAGCGTGCCGCGGACCGGCACCGGCAACGCCGAAAGGCCGCTAGCCATGGCTTCGTAATAGGCGTTCTCGTCCTCCCACGTGAATTCGAATGATGGCCCCTGGTCGCCCGGGCTTAACGGGCGGGCCTCGAGAATCACGAGCACTGTAATGAGCTTCGAAATGCTCGCCATCGGCAACGGCTGATCCGAGTTCGCAGAAATGGTTCCGTCTCCCACAGCAATCGCCGCTTCACCATTCTTGGGCCACGTGAGCGCAACAGATTCGTGAAGCCCAGTGATGGAACCCTCGGTGATTTCGACCGTGGCGCCGCGTGGTGCCATCGCCCAAGCAACGAATGCGCTTCCGGCGCCCCCAAGCATCAGGATGACAGCGAGCACCGCGATGAGGCGCGCGGGCTTGAGCTTGGCTTTGGGCTGGGAAGTCTTCATAGTGATCGAGAGTACGTACCTAGGCATATCGTTAGCGTTTGCTTTTTGGCATATGTGAACGCAACGTTTGTGGCGAGGCGGAACCATGGGCTGGGCGGGTACTCCGCGGCGCGATCGGGAGGTGGTTCGCGAGCACTCCGTCGAGTGGGTAGGATAGACGAGTTGCCTTCGCGGCAGCGATAACCAAACAACGGGCTGTGGCGCAGCTTGGTAGCGCACTTGACTGGGGGTCAAGGGGTCGCAGGTTCAAATCCTGTCAGCCCGACAGAAAAACCCTGATGAGAAAAAATTCTCATCAGGGTTTTGTCGTTTTTTGACGGGTTTATTTGCCGTGGGTATCAAACGACGGTTTGAATGCCTGCCTGCCGCAGTGCCTGCATTTGTGACGCGCGAAAGGTTCGCGATACGCCTTTCGAAAAGAACACCTGGTCAAAGCCGTGGAAAGCTCCGGAAACGATGTCCACTTCACAGGCGACACCTGCGTCTCGAAGCCGTCTCGCATACTCGATGTTTTCCTCCAGGAAGAGGTCGAGCGTGCCAACTCCGATCCAAGCAGGCGGGAGCCCTGTGAGGTCTTCCCGCCGGGCGGGAACTGCGTACGGTGAGATTTCGGCCGAACCAGCGGTCGTTGCGAGATACGTGCTCCACCCCAGCCTGTTGCTCGCCGGGCTCCACATGTGAAACATCCTGAACGATTCTCTGGGGGCTGACACCGTCCGGTCGTCGAGCATCGGGTACACCAGGAGTTGGAACGTGAGTGGAACCACCCCATGATCGTGGTTGAAGAGAACGAGCCCGGCAGCGATTCCACCTCCGGCGCTTGCACCCCCTACGGCGAATCGATCGGGGTCAAGGCCCAGCTCCGGGGCACCCTCGTAAAGGAAGCGCAGCGCCGCGTAGCAGTCGGTCACGCTTGCCGGTGCTGACGCAAGGGCACCGATTCGATACCTGACGGCTGCCACCACTATTCCGAGCTCGCGCGCAAAGATCATGTTGGCGCGGTCGTCTTGTTCGGGAGCTCCGGTGAGGTGCCCGCCGCCATGGATCCAAAGCAGTACGGGGAGCTTTGTATCTTTGAGCTGTTTCGGGCGAAACAACCGAATCGAAACGTGCGGATTGACCACTATTTCTTCGATTGAAACGAACCCATCTTCTCGTTGGCCCCGAGGGGGAAACATTCGTGCGATTCTTGCGATGAGGGGTGTAAAGCTAAACCGTGGAATAAAGCACGCTGCGGCAAGGTCGGGATGAAATGGTGTCCTCATCGAGATTCCTTGCTGTCCTGGTGCCGAGCCCACGTTTTTCGATTGGCATGCATCAGTGGTTCGCGACCACAACAGTCGGGTTCTGTCCGTGCAGACGGCGGAAATGCTCGATAAGTTCGGCCTCGGTGACGGTGCCACCGTCGAGAACGCGCAGCAAATACGGTCGAAGCCAGGTCGCCTCGGCTTTGACGAAGCGGCTCGCCCAATCGTCTCCGAGCGCATCCGACACGGTGAAGACTCCTCCGACGGCGCTGTGTCCGTCGCCTTCCCCAATCTGAACCATCACGGGCGTCGGTTCAACGCTCACGTCAACGAAATAGGGATAGACGTATGGGGGGCTGGCGTCACGGAAGAGGCGGTTCGAGGCAAGTCGTAGCCACCGTCGTCCGGGCTCTTGGCCGGGCGGTGTATCAGCTGACGTGATCATGAACGGTTCCAACGCTTAGTTTCGCCGGCTACCGTGCAACGCGTCGGTCAGGATCGCTTGAACGCGGGTGACAAACGCCTCAGCAAGTTCTTCATCAGATGCCAGCCAATCAAGGCCAAGGTCTTGAGAGGTGGTGTTTGTGTATGTGTTGCCCGCACGGTCGTAGACAAACACGGCCGGCATCGAGGGACGAAGCGAGAATTTTAGCTCGATCGACCAATCTGCCGTCGGGAAATGGTACGCATTCCACGTTTCATCGTTGGCCCCGCCATGCGCTTCCCAGTCCGGCTGTAGCCCCAGACTCTCAAACCGATCGGCGATCAGCGGTTCTAGGCGCTGTCGTCGATCACGAATCATTCGACGCATTTCTTTGCGGGCGGATTCGAACGCCGCGATTGCGTGCTCATGTTTGCGATTTATCTCGCGCCACTCGTCGAGACGCTCTTGTTCATTGTGAAGGTTCGCCATCGTGTTATCCGTTGTTCGGGCCTCGAGAAACTGGTCGAGCAGGTCGAGACTTCGCCGCTGATTCTGATTACTGCCGGCACGGTCGAGCAACGTGAATGCATTTGATTCGGTGATTGCGTCTGACAGGTCCGTGTAAGTAATTGGTCGTGACAGGTACTTCTCTTGGGCGCGGTTCTGGTGTGCTCGGACCTCTGGGGCTAAGACACCGACGATGACCGTGCCGAAGCCCTCCTTGCGGGCGTGCGCCGCGTATTTCTTCAGCGGGTTGTGCAGAACATGGCCGATCTTGTTCTCGAGAACGATCGCGATGTCGAGGTCGCGGTTTACCGCATAGACATCAATAAAATCGACTTGCGTTTCGACTTCCCATGCTTCGGAACCTGATGCCGTTTCAGCCTGAAGTCTTGCCTCCAACGCGCCGTCTGGCCCAATCGACGAAGCACCATCGAGGGTCTTGAGTAATGCGTCTATGACGAGGGTGCCCAAACCGTGCCTCTCGTTGGGGTCGAGAAAGAACTGCAGTGTCATGTCGACGCGGGTCTCGCGCCAGCCCTCACGCAAAATGTCATACACATTCACGGGACGAGGCGGGGCAGAGGTCGAGGTGAGACGCTCCGAGAGAAATGTCAGGTCTAGCGACATAGTGCCGAGCCTAGCGGCCAGCTGCCAAACGCTGCGGATCATCCAAAACCGTGTGCGGCGCATCACCGCCGTTCGCCCAGTGTCAAAGTTCGCGCGCGACGCGAATCCACTCGACGGCGCGGCTTGGGATTGAAGCCTCTTCGCGCGCGGCGCTGTCGGCGGCGACCACAGCCGCCCACTCGTCGATCGTGGTTCCGGCTTCGGTCAGTCTCGTGATGAGCCGGCGAACGGCTCGTTGAGACGGGACGCCCGGGACGGAGACGGGAACCATGTGGTTGCCGACAATCGCTGAGATAGCTTGCGAGAAGGGTAGGGGCCAACCGAGGCGCTCACCCAGCTCGAGTACGAGTTTCGCGCCAGCCTCGGCATGGCCGGGGGAGACGATCTTGCCGCCGACCGCTTTCGTCGTGGCCGGTTTGCCAACGTCGTGGAGGAATGCGGCGAGAACCACGACATCGCGTCGGTCTGCGTTGCCGTTCTGCGCGTCCCACACGCGTGCGGCCTCATCAATCGCGAGGAGCGCGTGCGTGAGAACATCGCCCTCGGGATGCCAGCGGGGCTCTTGCGGAATCGTTGCCAGCATGGTGAACTCAGGGATTCGCTCGATCAAACCCGAGGCGCGGAGCGCGGTCGCTGGCGTTTTTGACGTCAGCGCGATGTCTCGCAGTTGCGCACCCATCGCAGCAAATGGTTCCACTCGCCCCTCCTCACGTTTGCATTTCACCCTCTCACGAACCGTGCGTGCGCCGCCTAGAGTGGGCGCCATGTCGTTCATGCGGAACGCCTCAGTGATCCTCGCCTCGTGTTTACTTCTCGCCGGGTGTTCGTCGACGCCCGCCCAGCCGTCGGCTGATTGCGCGAAAATTGCCGCGCAGGCCTCGCATGAAGCGATGTCGGAACTGGCGGAGGCGGGGCTCGTCGCTGACCCGGTGGCGCTTCGCGCGGCTGTGCCAGACGCGATCGTTCAAGACAGCCACGACCCCATCGTTCTGTTGCCGAGCTACGAGGCGTTGCAGATGGATAGAGACGTGAGTGATGCCGAACGTGCCGAACTGATGTCGGCGCTGACGTCTGAAATGGTGGGCGTTGGGACGTCGTTCGACAGCGACGCGTTCCTCGCGCGCCTCAATGCGTATGGCCCGTGCGCTGGGGCGGTTATCCCCAAGTAGCGCGCTTCTCTTCGTTCTCCACAGATTGTCGCAGCGCCCCCCACTGCCGTGGCCACCTCGTTAGGTTTGCCGCATTTCCTGAACGAGGGGAAGTGCATGAAGCGCTATTTTGCGATTGCGGTATTGGGAACCACGGCTCTGCGGAGCGGGTGTGTCGGGGGAGCGCCGCAGGCGGAGAGCGAGTCTGCGCCGCCGGCCGCAGAACCTGTTCCGATCGCTTGGCAGACAGACGAACTTGACTTGATGTCATCCCCGGTCGGCGCCGGTGACGTGGTCTTGTCGATCGTTTCGACACAGCGCAACACGCTTCATCTCATCGCGTTCGATTTGGAGACCGGCGAGGAACGCTGGCGCCAACGTGTTCTTGTTGGCACCACTGCGCCGGGAGTAGACATCTCGGTTTCAACCCTCGAGAAAGACGGCAAGACGCTTGTCGCAGCGCTCATTCCGTTGCGGCCCGATCCGTGGAATGGCTGGGGAACAGCAGCGGTGCTTGATGCTGCGACGGGTGAGAATCTCACTCCCGACATGCACGACCAAGCATTTGCGGGTTCACGCCCCTCGGCATGCGGCGAAGCATTCTGCATAGTCGGGTGGCCAGGAGAGGGCGGTGAAACTGCCGTGGAATTCGCGTTTTCACCTGGCTCAACATCGTTCGTGGTGGCACCTCCGCAACCAGGGAGCGGATATCTCGAGGGAGGGCGATTCCTCGGCGGGTACATTTCTGCGTCCTGGCCGAATGGCGTTGAAACGTTGTCGTACGGCGCCGACGGTGCGATTGTTTGGCAGCGACCGTACGAGGAGGTCTTCGGGCCCGGGACAAGTTCGAACGCGGGCTGGGCGTGGGACGATGCGCAGGACTGGGCCGTCGCGATTGGCATCGGCTATCCACACACCCCACGAGACATATCGCAGCCTGCCGACATAGTGCGCGACATGACTGATGCCCGTGCGGTCGGTGTACAGACCTCGACCGGGGCAACCGAGTGGACGCTCGAAGGGCTGCAATGGTGTGCCGGCGTTGGTAGGACGCGCACCGACGAGTCGGAGATCGCAGTGCTCTGCCGCTGGAACTCGGGAACGCGATTTTCGCACTGGGATGGACAATCGACCAGCAACGTTAAGTACGAAAACGTCGACATCGACATGGTCGGTGTGAACTCGACGACGGGTGAAATCTTGTGGGAACTCCCGTTGGGATCCGACCCCTCAAACTACGACGAACGCTTGGATACCGGTGTGCCGCGTGTGCAGGGGGATTCGATTGTCGCGAAAGTGGACGGCGAACTCAGCGCCGTTGATCGCGAAACGGGAAAAGTCACGCCAGTCGACTCACAGACGCCGATCCTGTGTCACGGGCCTGAAGGCGAAAAGAAGTCTGTCTCGAGCGCCTGGAACAATGGCGAGCCCTTCCTCTACTCGCAGTCTGATCGCCTTCAGCTGTGCGATCTTGACGGGAAGCATAAGACTGACGCCCTGCCAACGACTGAGACCTTTGAACTTGCTGGTATCGATACAACGGAGCCGATCGTCCTGAACATGAACGGCAAGATCACGCTGTTCAAGCAAGAAGGCTAAACATCTGAGTTGTCAGGACTACTCGGGTATTTCGCGGGCGAAGTCAACCCCCTAGGCCAGATTTTTTGCGGCACGTATCGTCGGGGTTACCGGTTCAACAAGAGCCGGACAGACGTTGGAAGGAGATTCTCATGGGTATTGGCGACGACATCGCAAACAACGCGAAGGAAGCCGTTGGTAAGGCCAAGGAAGGCCTTGGCGACATGACGAACAACGAAGACCTTAAGGCTCAGGGACACATGGACCAGGCAGCTGCGAAGGTAGAAAAGGCCAAGGACGCAGTAGCGGACAAGGTCGACGACGTAAAGCGGTCAATGGACGACCGTTCGTAGTTCATCTCCAAATGAAAGGGCTGAGAACCGCAGGTTCTCAGCCCTTTCATTTTCCCGCTGTTCGTCAATGAAAGCCCCGTTGCGGGCGGCTGGAGCGAACCGCAACGGGGCGTCTCAATCACAGCTTCTGTGGAGTTCGATTTTCGGCACTCACCATCCACGAGAACTGCTCAAGCTTCTCGATAATCGCGTGCAAAACGTCTGCGCTCGTCGGATCTTCCTCATCGACCTCGTCGTGAACATCGCGTATGGTCGCGACGGTCTTATCTAGCCGCTCTGTAACGAGGTCGATTGTTTCAGACGTATCGACTTCGCCCGCAGGGAAATGCGGCAGCGTCGTGTTCTTCGAAACAGTCTCCGTGCGGCCGTCCGGTACAGCGTGCAACGCCCGCATGCGTTCGGCCACAGTGTCACTAAACTCACGCGCGGCGTCGATGATCTCATCAAGCTGGCGGTGGGTATCGCGAAAGTTTCGTCCGACAACATTCCAGTGAGCCTGCTTGCCTTGCAACTGCAAGTCGATCAGATCGACCAGCACCGCCTGAAGGTTCTGCGTCAACGTTTTCGATGCGGTGAAGCCTGACTCTGCATTCTCGCGCGTTGTGGTCCCCACCGACCGTGAGGTCGACGCCGGCGACGATTTCGCTGACTTGTTCGAGACGTTCTTCGCAGCCATATCAGGACCCCCGTCGTTCGTCTGCGGGAAGATCGTCAGGGCCTGCCTCAGCCGCTAGCCGATCGGCATCGGCGCTTTGGATGAGCTCAGCATTAGCATCGGGGTCGAGAACCCGTTCACCATTGGTATCCATGGTGCCAATTTCTGCATCTTCATCGGGCGTTGTGCCGGGCAACGGGGGGATATTGGGGTTCGACATGTCGTGCTCCTTTGCGTCAGAAATTCTTATGCGTCGATGTTGCCGCGCCACTCACCAGTCTCGGTGCCGCGGGCTTCGATGAATTCTTTGAAGTTTTCGAGATCCTTCTTCACTGCGTGTTTGCCCATGCCGATTGCCGCGCCCAGGTGTTCCAACAACCCCTCGGGCTTCCAATCCAACTGCACGGTCACACGAGTCGACGCCTCATTCAATTTGTGGAAAGTGACGACACCGGCATGCTCCGTGTCGCCCCCGGTGCTTGTCCAAGCGACCCGCTCATCCGGACTTTGTTCCGAAATGACCGCGTCGAACTCTCGCTCAGCGCCGCCGACGCGTACCTTCCAGTGCAGATGGGTATCGCCAATCTGCGTGATCGATTCGACCTCATCCATGAATTGGGGGAACGTCTCGAACTGCGTCCACTGGTTGTAAGCCACGCTGACGGGAACGTCGACGTCGATGGTCTCGATAATTTCCACGATTCATTCCTCCTGAGATATGCGAATGGGGGTGGAGACTATTCAGCCGCAGTTGTGTGCAGGATTCGAGGGGGTTGACATCCCGTGTTTGATGATGCTTGGCCAACTCACTAACAGTTGATGGTCTTGCTGGATTTCGACGACAGTGCGCTCACCTCACTGCCAGTATGTGAGCGAGCGGAACCTGCTGCCGCTGGCTGAGGAATCTTCGGTTGCGGTCATTGGTGAGTTCGCTCGCACGCCGCGCTTACAGGGCGGCGGATCGTCGCACATTAACCCGACGAAGCTCGACACAGCGTGGGGCTCGATGCAGGAAGCCACCGGCGACCGCGCGAGCTTTGCCGCTGGCTTCGCGTTTGACGGCTCAAACGCTGAGGCGCTGCGTGAAGAGGCCGTAGCCTTGGCCGGAGCCAGCGACATCGCCGTGGTCTTCCTCGGTCTTACCCAGGCGGAGGAGTCTGAGGGCTTCGACCGCACGCACATCGACCTGCCTGCGGTGCAACTTGAGCTGCTGGACGCCGTGCGTGACGCGAACGAGAACGTCGTAGTTGTGTTGTCGCACGGTGCTGTTGTGGCGCTCCCGTTTACCGACTCCGTGCCTGCAATCGTGGAATCGTGGCTACTGGGCCAGGCTGGCGGATCGGCTGTTGTCGATGTACTGACCGGTGCCGTTAACCCGTCCGCTCGCCTGGCGGAGACGGTTCCGCACCGCCTGCAGGACACCCCGGCGTATGGTGCGTTTCCCGGCTCGCTCTGTCACGTTCGCTACGGCGAGGGTCTGCTCGTGGGCTACCGCTGGTACGACCAACGGGAGATGTCAGTGGCATACCCGTTTGGTCACGGGCTGTCGTACAGCACCTTCGAATACGGCGAGCCGACGGCCGTCCTCGCTGACAACGTCGATGTGGCGATTCGCGTCGCGATCACCAACACGTCCCACCGTCACGGTCGTGAGATCGTTCAGGTGTACGTCTCCCGCGAACAGTCGATCGTCGACCGCGCGCCGCACCCCGTCGTTGGCCCGATCGTGAGACAACAGCTCACCGGTATGCAAGACATGGCGGAGAGCGCGACTGACTCCGGGATCATGGAAGAAGACTCGATGATGATGCTGATGTCGTCGTTCCCGATCGGACGCCTCGCGGAATTCCCGGGCATGGGCGTCACGAAACAACAGGTCGCTGAACTCATCGCGCTAGGCAACGGCTCCTAGCGCACTACCGGCGAGAGCGAGTTCGCCAAGAATGGTGGCGGTGCGACCCGAGGCTGGGTCACACCGCCACCGTTGTCTGAGGCGAAGCTTTTAGGCGATACCGGTGATCGTGCGGTGCGTGGCGATTGCCTGCTGGTCGCTCAGCGACGAAACGTAATCGACGATCGCGCGGCCACGAGACTGTCGGCGCAGAGCCGCGTCACTCGCGTCACCAAGAATTGCATCGGGGTTCTCATCACGGAGCGCGAACGTGTTTTCGGTGACCTCTTCGACCCACTCCTGTAGGCGACGCGGAGCGCGGGGCGCGTCATCGGGGTCGGTGAGCCACGCGTCATAACCGAGGGTGAGATCCGAAACGATGCGTGCCTGGCCGCGTTGCGGCAATGCGAGTTCGGGACGCTCCAGCACGAAGTGTGCGTGAACAAACTTGAGCACGATGACTTCGTGCCACGCACGCTGGTTCAGGCGCACGTGGCCGCTACGCACGTGCGGGTCGCGCTCGACGACGACCGACGTGCGGAGGTGTTCGATCCAGCGGCGGGTGAACCCGGACACCGCGCGTTCGCTGTCGATACCCCCGTCGAATGCCGCCGCGAGCAGCGAGCCGTTGATGCTTTCGCTTACGCGTTGCACGGCTTCGGCGAACGCATCACGGTCAGCGATCCACGAGTCTTTTGTTGAGGCGCGGCGCCACAGCAGTTCGAGCGCTGTGCCCGGCACCCGTCGGGTGGCGGCGAGCTCGGCGGCATCCATCGTGGCAAAAGCCGCGGCCGCCGAAAGCCAGGAACGAAACTCGGCCGCAACCTCGGCCTGCTGAAGCACGCCGGCGCGAGCAAACTCGTCGAGGTCGTGCACGGCGTACGCGATGTCGTCGGCGAGGTCCATGACCGCACACTCCACGGTCTGCTGACCGCGCGCGATCGTCGGGAACGCGCTCAGTGCTTGTTCCATTTGCGCGCCATCCAGGGCGTACGCCGAGAACTTGCCAGCGCCGGCGATGGCGTCAGCGCCGACACCGCGACGTCGATCCGAGACCGCGAGGTCGGCTGTCGACACCCCGATCCATTCGCCGCGCGTCCACGGATACTTAAGCGTCGCCGCTCGCGTGCCCGCCGTGAGGTTGAGACCCGGAAAACTACGGCCCAGGGTGTCGAGCTGCACCAGAATGCGGAACGACTGGGCGTTCCCTTCGAAACCCTCAAGCAAGCCGAGCTTCTCTCGCGCAATACGGTCGAGCACCCGCTCTCCAAGGTGACCGAACGGCGGGTGACCGAGGTCGTGAGCGTGTGCCGCCGCTTGCGCGACGATCGTGTCACACCCGCCCAGATGCTCAATCGTCGCGCCGGTCGCGTCATCGTCGGCACGCTCGCCCCGCACAAACGCACGGTGGCGGGCGGCCGCACCGGCCAAGTTGGCGGCGATAACGCGGGCCACGGCGCTCACCTTGAGTGAGTGCGTGAGGCGGTTATGTGCCATCGGGCCCACGCCGGAGAGCGGAACCACCTGGGTGACATCAGAGAGTCGCCCGAAATAGGGGGAGAAGCGAATGCGTTCGAGGTCGATGCGGTACTGCTCAGCGGCAAGCGAACCGGTCGACGCGCCCTCATCAGGCCCGGTCACGTCTTCGGCGGACAACGCCGAGTGCTGTGATGATTCGGCCTCGGCATACCGACGAGAAGTGCGCGACGGGGTGGGGGAGTCCGCGAGAGTCATGGCTTCATTCAACCAGTCGCGGCGACGCAAACGGGGGAGGCGAAGAGTGGTTCTTCGCCTCCCCCGGGAGGATGGTCGTGTGCGACTTAGGCGGTGGCGTCGAGGCCAGCGCCCGACGGCGATACGAGAATCTTCACGGCCGTCTCGTTTCGGTTGATGAGCGTGTCAAATCCTTCGTCGACGATGTGCTCCATACCGATCTTTCCGGTNTACGAGAATCTTCACGGCCGTCTCGTTTCGGTTGATGAGCGTGTCAAATCCTTCGTCGACGATGTGCTCCATACCGATCTTTCCGGTGATGAAAGGCTTCAGATCGATCTTTCCTGATTCAACCAGTGCAATCGTGTCGGGGTGCGAGTTGACGTAGCCGATGGTTCCGCGCACGTCGATTTCCTTCATGACGAGCTTGTGCATGTCGAACGTGGCGGGCTTGCCCCAGATCGACACCACGACGATAACGCCGGTCGGGCGCACAGCGTCCATCAGCGTGTCGAACACAACCTGCACAGAGGTGGCTTCAAAAGCAACGTCCACGCCGGCGCCATTGGTGAGCTTCTTGACCTCGGCAACCACGTCAACCTCGGCTGGGTTGAGTGCGATATCTGCGACTCCCGCGTCGAGAGCTTTCTGGCGGCGCAGCGGTGAAAGCTCCGAAATGATCACACGAACACCGAGCGCGTGAAGCACCGCTGCCGTCAACTGACCGATGGGACCGGCGCCACCCACGAGCGCGGTCTGACCAGCCTGAACACCCGAACGGATCACGGCATGGTAAGCCACGGAAAGCGGCTCAATGAGAGCTGCCTCGTCCAATGCGACCGACTTATCGACCTTGTGCACCCAGCGGCGTTTAACGACGACGTTCTCGGCAAGGCCGCCACCACGACCACCCAGACCGATGAAGTTCATGTCTTCCGACAGGTGGTAGTCGTTTGAGTCCGGGCCGGTGTTGACATCATCGTGAATGATGTACGGCTCAACCACGACATGATCGCCGATGGCAAGGTCAGTGACGCCCTCGCCAAGCTCGGAGACGACGCCCGAGAACTCGTGGCCCAGGGTGATCGGTGCAGATTCGCCAGAGATCGGGTGCGGGTGACCCGTTGCGGGAACAAAGATCGGCCCCTCGAGGTACTCGTGCAGATCGGTGCCGCAGATACCGGTCCAGGCCACATCGATACGGACGGTTCCCGGTTCGAGTTGCTGTTGCTCGATGTCTTCAATACGGATGTCGTTGCGGCCGTAGTAGCGCGCTGCCTTCATGATGATCAACCTTTCATGCGACGACGCGCCGTACGAAAGCGCACGGTGACGTGCTTTCGCTTCGTTGCGCCGATGACTGGATTAGTCCCGATAACCAAGACCATTCACGAACCGTGCTGCAGTTGCCCTGCCTAAGCCCGGCAACTGCAACGCCGCGCGGTTCGACTGCTTGGATGATTCCAGCCTACGCGCGCTTCACGGACTGATGGCCGTCTTCCGTGCCGGGAATAATCTCGGGCACATCGGACTCCGCGGCTGCCGCAACGGCTCGCCGGGGCAACACGGCTACACCGGCGACGGTGAGCACCGCGGTTGCCCACAGCAACGCCTCGGCGGAGTACCCGTCGATGACGATGCCGGCAACGCCCGCGCCGATGGCCTGTGGGCACAGCAGCCCGACAACGCCGCAGCCTAACAAGCTCAAAGCGCACAGCGCCCGGATGCCTTCCCGCATCTGGGCGCTGTGTCGTGCGGAACCAGTGTTGCGGCGCGCGGAACCAGTGCTGTGGAGCGCGCACTGGTTCCGTTTGAGCCATGGTGCTACCGGAAGTCTCGGGAGTTGTGCTGGAGCCCAACGCGGAGATCTTCAAAAGCATCGGCGATGAGGTTGGTGACACCCTCAGGAGAGCGCTCCAGAATGCCGCGGGCGATGAGTGCGGGGGAGTCACGCACGATTGAGCGGTACTTCTGCCAGACGCCGACGGAACAGATCACATTGGTGAGGCCGGCTTCGTCTTCGAGATTGATGAAGGTGATGCCGGAGGCCGTTGCCGGTCGCTGCCGGTGCGTCACGAGCCCCGCAACGTACACGCGCCGCTCATTCTCATGGTTCCGCAATTCTCGTGAGGTGAGCACTCCGCGAGCGTCGAGCTGTGCGCGAAAGTGCGTCATCGGGTGATCTGTCGTAGAAACGCCCGTCGCCCACAGATCGGACGCCAGCGTCTCGTAGCTTGTGGGGTCGGTGAACAACGGCGGTTGCACGGCCATGACGGTGCCTGGCAAGAACTCTGGACGATCAAGCGCCGCGTTGCCTGCCAGCCACAGTGCTTCGCGACGCGAAATACCGAGGCAATCGAAAGCGCCCGCGGTGGCCAGCGCTTCTAGTTGCCCCGATGTGACGCCGGTGCGGCGTACGAGGTCGTGAAGATCACGGAACATACCGTTTGCGCGGCGCTCGTCAACGATGCGCTTCGCCGTCGTCTCACCGACGCCGGTCACTCCCGCGAGTCCGAGGCGCACCGCGAAAGCGCCATCGCGCCGGTGACGTGCGGTGTCTTCTGGCTCGTTGATGTTGAAGGGCCCAACCGGTGGCTGCTCGCGATGGGTGCACTCCTCGAGCCCGGTGGGTGCGGTGTCGTCACCGAGCGCTTCGAGGCCATCGGTGGCCTCTGAAAGAGCGAGGTCGGGGCGGAGTACCTGCACGCCATGACGGCGTGCATCCGAAACGAGCGTGGCCGACGAATAGAACCCCATGGGTTGCGAACGCAACAGGCCCGCGAGAAACGCAGCCGGGTAGTGCAGTTTGAGCCACGAGCTCGCGTACACCAGAAGGGCGAACGAGAGGGAGTGGGATTCGGCGAATCCGAAGTTCGCGAACGCCTGAATCTTTGCGTAGATGGCGTCGGCTTCTTCAACGCTCAACCCGTTGTCGGCCATGCCGGCGTAGAGCTTCTCTTTCAGAGAATCGATGCGTTCGAGCCCACGCTTTGAGCCCATCGCGCGCCGCAGTAGGTCAGCGTCTTCACCCGAACAATTGCCAATAGCCATCGCCATTTGCATGAGCTGTTCTTGGAAAACCGGGATGCCCATGGTGCGCTCCAACACCGGCTTGAGTTTCGGGTGCGCGTACGTGACCTTCTCTTGGCCGAGCTTGCGCCGCACGAACGGATGCACCGCGCCACCCTGAATCGGCCCCGGACGAATCAGGGCAATCTGAATCACGAGCTCATAGAAGCGTCGAGGCTGGAGCCGGGGGAGCAGGCCCATTTGGGCGCGAGACTCGACCTGGAAGACGCCGATGGAGTCAGCGCGGCACAGCATGTCGTAGACGCCCTTCTCCTCTTTTGGGATGGTGTCGAGCGCCCAGCGTTCACCGGTGGTTTCGGCGATGAGATCGAAGCAGTGCTGGAGCGCTGCCAGCATGCCGAGGCCGAGCAGATCGAACTTCACGAGACCCATCCAGGCTGCGTCATCTTTGTCCCACTGAATGACGGTGCGGTTCTCTTTCGTAGCGTGCTCGACCGGAACCACTTCGCCCACCGGACGGTCGGTCAAGACCATGCCGCCGGAGTGAATGCCGAGGTGCCGTGGGGCTTTGAGGAGTTCGCTCGCGTATTCAATGACTTGGTCAGGAATATCGTGTGCGGTTTGCGTCGAGAGTTCGGCGCCCCAGCGCTCCACCTGTTTCGACCAGGCATCTTGTTGGCCGGTGGAGTATCCCAACGCCTTGGCCATATCGCGCACGGCGTTTTTGGGGCGGTACTGAATGACGTTGGCGACCTGTGCCGCGCGCTCGCGCCCGTACCGGCCGTAGACCCACTGAATGATTTCTTCGCGACGATCGGAATCGAAGTCCACGTCAATGTCGGGCTCTTCATCACGCAGCGTCGACAAGAACCGTTCAAACGGCAGGTCGTACGCGATCGCATCGACGGCAGTGATGTGGAGGAGATAACAGACCGCGCTGTTGGCCGCTGAACCACGGCCCTGGCAGAGGATTCCGCGCCGGCGAGCCTCCTGCACGATGTCGTGAACGATGAGGAAGTACCCAGGAAAGTCTTTGCGCTCGATAACGTCGAGCTCTTTTTCGATGCGAAGCCGATTCTCCGGGGTGAGGTTGGGGTACTTGTCTGGCACGGCCTCCCACACCAAGTGTCGGAGCCAGCTCATCGGTGTGTGGCCAGCCGGAACCTCTTGTTTGGGCAGCGCCGGACGGGCACGTCGCAACGGGAAAGCCAGCTCATCAGCAAGTGTCACGGTATTGGCAACAGCGCCGGGGTAGCGCTGAAAACGCGCCGTCATTTCGACCCCGGAGCGCAGAAACGCGCCACCGGTGGACGGCAACCAGCCGTCGAGTTCTTCCATACTGCGGTTTGCGCGTACGGCGGCAACGGCGGCATGCAGGCGTGCTTTGGGTGGGGCTGCGTAATGCACGTTGTTGGTGGCTAGAACGGGGAGGTGATGCTTGTGCGCAAGCGCTGCCAGCGCATCGTTGCGTGCGGTATCGAGCGGATCGCCCTGGTCGGTGAGCTCGACATACACGTTGTCATGACCGAACAATGTGGTGAGGCGGTCAAGCTCTCGAGACGCCGCACTCTCGCTCACCGCTAGCGCTTGACGCACCGAACTCTTGCGGCACCCGGTGAGCACCGCCCACTCCTGCCCAGAAGCCGCCGCCAACTCCTCCCAGACATACACCGGGCGACCCTTTTGGCCACCCTGCAGCTGACCGTGAGTGAGAGCACCGGCGAGTCGGTGGTACCCCTCTTCGCCGCGGGCAAGCACCAGCAGATGAGTTCCGACCGGGTCGGCTTCACCGTTCTGCCGATTCGGGAGTTGTATCGACAGCTCGCTCCCGAAGACGGTCTTCACCGAGGTCTGTTCCGCGGCCTCGGCAAACCGCACGATGCCGTAGAAGCCATCATGATCGGTCATTGCCAGCGCGTGCAGGCCGAGACGGTCAGCTTCTTCGACGAGTTCTTCCGGGCTGGACGCGCCATCAAGGAAGGAGAACGATGAGTGCGTGTGGAGTTCGGCATACGGAACCGCATCGTCAGGGCGCTGGTGCGGTGGAGCAATGTACTCGCCACGCTTGTGCGACCATGCGGGGGAGTCACCGCCGTCGGCACCGGAGGGCGTGGTCTTGGGGCGCCTGGTTTCAGTAAGGACGCGCTCCAGCTCTGACCACGAAATTGGGGGATTCGAAAAACCCATCAGTCATACCTCCCTTCGGCCTGCCACTCATCGTTTTCGTACAGAACGACCCACGCGCGAGACTGCTCATCGACGACTTGAAAGCGGTACCGCGGTTGCTGATTGAGCCAAAACCGCTCGGCGATCGGCCAGGGCCCTGCCCAGGACGAAATTCGCAGACGCTGTCGCCCCACGACGAAGTACTCCGGAGTACCAGCGGTGTCGCCACGCTCAGTCACGTGCACGCGCTCGCCCATGGCAGTCAGCACATCGATCTCGTCATGTGGGGCCAGCGTTGTGGGCAGTGGCGGCTCCAAATGCCCGGGCCACGGGCGATCACGCACGGCCGTTGTCACAACACGATCACCCCACGGAACCAAGTGCTGCCGGTCACCCAACAACCGACCACCGGTGACCTCCGCGGTCACGACACCGCGGTGACCAAGAATTGCCTGCACGCGTGAGAGGGCATGGTGCACGCGAGCATCAGGGCCACGCCCCACGAGCGCCGGCTGATGGTGCATGGCGGCATCAACTGCCTCCGGAACGAGCCGCACTTTCGCGACCGGACTCTGCACCGCTTCGTCAGGCTTTTCCCACGCGGCCTGCAATTGCCAGCGCACACGATCGACGAGGGCAGCGGCATCAAAACAGGTGGGGTGTAGCCACACGCGGTCAGTCATGATGCCGCGATCATCGGTGAACTCGACGCGAATCTCAGTACACACGAGAGCGGCGGCCGCCACCGCGGCAATAACCTCATCGGCTGTCTGACGCACCGCAAACGCCACCTGCTCCGCAATCTCCAGCGGTGGCTCGAAAGCGATCTCGCGAGCAAGCTCTGGCGGTGGAACGCGCGGTGTGATCTCCCGAGAATCACGACCACCAGCCAACGACTGCAACTGAGCACCTCGCTCTGACAGCCGATCACGCACCAACGCCTCGTCAAGGGCAGCGAACTGCCCGAGGGTGTGAACCCCCAACCGTGACAGCAGGCTTGCAATATTGGGGTCATCGAGAATCGCGACCGGAAGCGGTGCGAGAAAGGCCGCGGCCTCACCAACGGCAACAATACGAATGCGGTGCTCGCTGGCATCGACAAGAGCGGTACGCGCTGCCTGCTCGGCGGTAAACGGGCCATCAGCAACGCCCACATGAACCGTATCGATGCCGTGCTCACGCGCAGCATCGATGAGCACGCGAGCCGCCTCGCGCTCACCGCCGTAATAGCGAGAAGGGCCGCGCGAACGAAGCACGCACAACCCCGGCCGCACAATGTGCACGCCCGGAGCCTGTGCCTCAATGCGGGAGACTACGGGGCTAAACGCTCGCGCATCACGATTAGGATCATGCGGCATGAGTCGCAAATCAGAACACGCCGCCTGCGCATCACGCCGCCGCTGCCCACGCCTGACGCCGGCAGTGCGCGCGGCGGCCGAACACGCCACGATGGTGTTGCCATGCGTGACAGCCACCGGCGCATCAGCCACCCAACCGGTTGGCGTCGTAAGCGCACGAGCGGTCACTGGCCAATCAGGAAACCACAGCGCAATGGTGCGCAGCGGTGACGGTGCTGTCAGCGTTGTCATGCGACCACCGTGAGATGAGCGCGACGATCAGTGGCCGCCACATCATCAGCAACATGTGCCGGGGCTGCCGCAGGAATGAACGGAACCACGGCGCCGGCAGGGCCAGGGAGCAAGACTCGGGTGCGCCGGGCTGCCGGAAACCGCCGCCCGCGCGCAGAGATTGTCACCGCGCGTGATTGCAAAGCACCATAGCCATTGCCGATGCCGCGCCAACTGGCCTCGGAGAGCGAAAGCGTTGCTTCGGAGCCGGGCCACTCACCCAGGACCAAAAGCACGCCACCGCGCTCGCGCAGGCGCGCACTGAGACGGGCAACATCGGCGTCATGTGGGCGTGACGGGGGTCGAATTGCGATCACCGGAATGACTTCGGCCAGAGCAGCCACTACCGCAAGCCACCGGTCGCCGGGGTGCGGCACCATGACAAAACGCTCCAACGCCACACCAAACCCCTCGGCGGCCTCCGCGGAAAGGGAGTCAAAGCCCACCGCAGCGCACCACGAGCCCGCTGTTGATGGTTCCGCCATCAGCGACAGCATCACGCTGATTGACGAATCAATCGCGTAGGTCGCGCCCGGCTTGAGCCCGCCGTCGAAGAACAGCGGAACCAGGGGAGCAGAGACCGGAATGACCGCAGTGTCTGCGCGACGGCGCTCGGCACGCTCAATCTGCTCACGCAGACTTTCGAGCGACACCGGCGCAGAACTCGCACGGAGGGGAACAGTCATAAATACATCCTAGAAAGTATGTTCTAAATGATCAACCTTTCATAAGACGCTATCTCGAAGATCAGACATTGACTTTTGGCTGCACAATGCCGCCGGCGCGTTAGGGTTCAGCTATGCGAATCGAGTTCGAATCCACGCTGTGGCTATGGGAAGCCAAAGCGGAGGCCTGGACGTTTGTGACCGTGCCGACGGAGCTCTCCGACATGATTCGCGAGATTCCGCGCGTGCCGCGAGGTTTTGGTTCCGTTCGCGTGCGTGCGCACGTCGGCGACCAGGAGTGGAGCACATCGATCTTTCCCAGCAAGCAAGAACAGGGGTATATCTTGCCGATCAAGCGTGCCATTCGTGAGGCGGTCGGCGTTGATGTGGGAGATGCGTTTTTAATTCAACTGGATATTCTTGACGGCTAAGGCGGCGGCTTTGTAGGTAAGTGATAGCCAAAGGTCGCTGCGGTGCCCCGTCCACCCATGTCGTGCACAAAATCTAGGAAAGTATCCGGATGGGGCTTGCATCTTCATGAGAAGTATCTCATTATTGAAGTGTCCCTGGCGCGGATATCCGCACTGCGAGAAGTCGAACACCCCTTAGTTCGTTTCGCGGAGTCCGCAATACCAGACCAAGACAGTTTCTGAAGACTGTCAGGATTCGGTCCGGCCCATTCGTCCCCACGAGGCCGGGCCGAATCCTTTTATCCACAGGTTGCTGGCGGCCCACCCGGAAGCAACGTGCGCTCGGTACGCTCCCACTGGGAGGGGCGATGCCATCAGCGAAAGAACAGACCGCACAGGCGCTGCGTCAGTACGCCGCGCCTACGGCAGTGGTTGCCCTTGTCGCTAGTGCCATTGCGGTGCTGATGTGGTTGACCGGAGGGTTCGCCCGAGCGAATCCGAATCACGGGTTGGTCACCGACGTCACGATCTTTGTCGGTCTGATTGGCTTCGCAATTTTTACTGCATGCCTGGTCATTATTGACTTCGCACACCACCTTCTCCCTCATATCATCATGATTCCGGCGACGATCTGGGTGCTTCTCGTGATGCTGCTGGTCTGGGTGACAGGCGGAGACGGCGATGCGGTGCTGTGGGGTCTCATGGCCGGCCTCGCCGTCGGTCTGGTGTTGTTTGGGCTCGCCCTCCTTCCTCACGCTGGGCTTGGTGGTGGTGACGTCAAGCTGGCCGCCCTGCTGACAGCCGTCGTCGGCTGGTTGAATCCACCCGCACTGTTCGGTGCACTGATGGTCGCGGTATTCGGGTCGGGGGTGTTCGCCCTGACACTCATGATGTCGAATAGGGCCACTGCCGCCTCCGCCGTTCCACTCGGGCCGTTTCTTGTTGCTGGAGCATGGATCGGGCTCGCACTCGGTCTGTTGTAAACGAGCGGGACCAGGGGGCTGGAGGGAAGAAAGATGAGGACTATGAGAACGCCACCGAACAACGAATTTTGTGCACGAAAGTGCGCTGGGCGCGTGGCATAGCCTGCTGCTAACGCACTGGTCTACAGTGTGGTCATGGCTATTGCACGACTCACGGGCGGTCCGCTCGACGGTCAGCTCATTCCCCTGGATGACGCTGACGAAACGCAACTTATCCTGCCCTACACCGAGGGGCAGCTCATCTACCGCCGCGTGGGTGCGGCGGAGAACACCGGAGAGCGCGATGGCGCAACGCAGGTAGCGTTCGCCTACGACGAGTCGACGGAACCCATTGACCCCGCCGACGACTGAGCCTGAGCGCTCGGTCGAGATCGAGCACACGTACGACGTCGACGCCGACACCGCTGTTCCGGACTGGAGCGCCCTCGACGGTGTCGCTGTTGTTGACGGCCCAGAACGCCGCAGTCTCGACGCGCACTACATCGACACTGTGGATGCGGGGCTCGCACGCCGTGGTGTGGCGATTCGTCGCCGCACAGGCGGTCCTGACGCGGGCTGGCACCTCAAGGGACCTCTGAACGACGAGGGGCGCGTAGAACTGCGCTGGCCGCTCGGTGACGATGCCACGATTCCCGATGCCATTCGCGACACCGCGGCCGACTGGGCGACCGGTGACCTGGTTCCGCTCGCCCGCATTCGCAACGAACGCGACGCCTACACGCTGCGCGACGCCGAAGGCGGTGTCATCGCAGAGTTCGTCGATGATCACGTGATTGCCACTGACGTGCGTGAGGGCACCGAGCGCACCTGGCGGGAGTGGGAGTTCGAACTCGGCCCGGCTGCACCCACCGATCGCACACGTCGCACCGCGCTGTTTGCCGCCGCGCGCGATATTGCGTACGCACAGGGCGCCCGACCGGCGTCTTCGGCCTCAAAGCTCGCCCGCGCGCTCGGCCACTAAGCAACACAAACGAAAGAGGCGGCTCCCCGCAGGGAGCCGCCTCTTTTGCGTGTCAGATCAGAAGTTGATCATGTGGCCTGCGAGACCGTGGAAGGTCTCCTGCAGCGCCTCAGACAGCGTCGGGTGCGTGTGCACGTTGCGTGCCATTTCGACAGCCGTGAGGTCCCACTTCTGAGCCAGCGTCAGTTCGGGCAGTAGCTCCGAAACATCCGGACCAATCATGTGAGCGCCGAGCAACTCGAGGTGTTCAGCGTCAGCGATGACCTTAACGAAGCCAACGGGCTCGCCGAGACCGTGTGCCTTGCCGTTTGCCATGAAGGGGAAGACCGAGACCTTGATCTCGTGTCCCTCGTCCTTAGCCTGCTGCTCGGTAAGACCGAACGACGCAACCTGCGGCTGGCAGAACGTAGCGCGCGGCATCATGCGGTAGTCGCCCAGCGTCTGCGTCTCGGCGTTGCCGATCGTCTCTGCGGCAACAACGCCCTGAGCTTCGGCAACGTGCGCCAGCTGGAGCTTAGCGGTGACGTCACCGATCGCGAAGATGTGCGGCACGTTGGTGCGCATGTAGTCGTCGATGGCGATAGCGCCGCGCTCGGTGAGCTCGACACCGGTGTTCTCCAGGCCATAGCCGGTGACGTTCGGTGCAAAACCAACCGACATGAGAACCTTGTCGGTCTCGATCGTGCTGGTGTTGCCGTCCTTGCCCGTGTACGTCACGGTGACCGACGAACCGTTGTCGACAACCGACTCCACCTTGGTCGAGGTGAGGATGTCGATGCCGTAGTTGCGGTACTGCTTCTGGATTTCCTTCGAGACATCGGGGTCTTCGTTGGGAAGCGCGCGGTCGAGGAACTCAATGATGGTGACCTTGACGCCGTAGTTGGAGAGCACGTACGCGAACTCCATACCGATGGCACCAGCGCCGACGATCACGATCGAGCCCGGAAGGTCGCGCGTCAGAATCTGCTTCTCGTACGTGACAACGTTCTCGCTCAGCTCAACGCCAGGCAGCAGACGAACGGTCGAACCCGTTGCGATGATGGCGTTGTCGAACGTGACGGTCTCGGTCGAGCCGTTGTTCAGGATGACCTGAATCGACTTCGCGTCGATGAACGAACCGCGGCCGTCGAATTCGGTGACCTTGTTCTTTTTCATCAGGAAGTGGATGCCCTTGACGCGGCCATCGGCAACGTCACGGCTGCGGTCGAACGCAACACCAAAGTCCATGGAGATGTTTTCGCCGGTAATACCGAAGAAGTCGGCCTTGTGCGCAAGCGTGTGCGCCAGTTCAGCGTTCTTCAGCAGCGACTTCGAGGGAATGCATCCCACGTTGAGGCAGACGCCGCCCCAGTACTTCTCTTCAATGATGGCCGTTTTCAGGCCAAGCTGTGCGCTTCGCACGGCCGCGACGTAACCGCCGGGGCCGGCACCGAGGATGACGACGTCAAAATGTGGCATGCCCTAAGCCTACAAGGCTGTACCAGGCTCAGGGGACAGCGCAGTAAGGGGAGAACGGAACCAGAAGGGTATTGGCGACGTGGTGGCGGGGTGGAAGGAAAGCGGAACCCAAGAAAGGGGGTGCGAAGATCGCAAAATATCCGTAGGCTCACACCCCAGGTATCGGGGGATAGCCACATCGGACTCCCGACCCGTCGAGCAATTCCGATAGGCTAAACGGAAGGAGGCCAAGCGTGTCAGAAGTACAAGGACAAAATCAGTTCCGCGACGGTCACGAAGCGCGAAACGCGGCGACGGACACTACGCAGACATTCGGGCACGACTCCGACCTGTCGTTCATCCCGTTTGGGGTGGAGCTGTCAGACGTTGAGCTCGAAGCGATCGGCGCGTTGCCTCACGGTGCCGCACTGTTGATCGTGCGTTCTGGCCCGACGGCTGGTGCTCGCTACCTCGTCGACACGGACGTGACGACGATTGGTCGTCACCCTGACGCCGACATCTTCTTCGACGATGTCACCGTGTCGCGCCGCCACGCAGAGATTCAGCGCACTGATGGTGTGTTCGAACTGATCGATCAGCGTTCGCTGAACGGTTCGTACCTGGAGGGTGAGCGCGTCGACCGTGGCGTGCTGACCGATGGTGCTGAATTGCGCATCGGTAAGTTCCGCATGAACTTCTTCTCCTCGCAGGCAGACGTCTCGAGCTCCGCTTCATAATGTCGAGCACCGCACGCGAACGTACCTCCGCTGGCGGCCTGCTGAGCATCGGTCAGGTTCTCGCTCGCCTGGAGAATGAATTTCCGGGTCTCTCCAGCTCGAAGCTTCGGTTTCTGGAGGCACAAGGAATCGTTAACCCGGCACGTACCGAGTCCGGCTACCGCAAGTTTTCTCACGCCGACGTTGAGCGGGTGCGCTTGGCATTGACGCTGCAGCGGGATCACTACTTGCCGCACTCCGTCATTCGTGAGCACCTGGCTGATATCGATGCTGGCAACAGCCCCGATGTTCCGGTGCCCCCATCGATCCACTCATCGGCTCGCCGCTACAAGCGTGCCGATCTGCTCGCAGCAGCCGCGGCACCGACCCAGCTGTTGAACGACGCGATTTCGACCGGCGTGCTGGTCGCTGCCGAGTCGTACGGAGAAGACGCCGTCACCCTGTTGCGCGCCCTTGTTGCGCTCGACCGTCACGGCATCGAACCGCGCCACGTGCGCGGTATGCGCCAGACGGCAGAGCGCGAAGTCGCTCTCATCGAATCGGCTCTTTCCGCGTATTTGCGTCGCTCTGACGCAGCCTCGCGGGCACGTGCCGATGAGCTGGCGCCGGAACTGGCAAACCGTCTCGACGAGGTTCGCCGCATGTTTGCGCAGAACGCCCTGGAGCGCATGCTGTCGTCGTAACCGGACCGTGATGAAACACGCGGCGACGCGCGCATCGAATGTCCTGGCTCCCGGCGTCAGACTGCTCTAGGTTTGAAGTAGTTGTTGAAGCTTTTGAGGAGGTGCGGGCATGGAGCTCGACGCGAGCAACCCTGACGCCACGTTGACGGCTGACCTTCTCTTCACGGACGGAATGCCCGAGCTGAGCAACGAGGTTGGCTACACCGGTAAGCAGGCTGCTAAGGCAGCCGGCATCACCTACCGCCAGCTCGATTACTGGGCGCGCACCGAACTGGTGGAGCCCACCGTTCGCGGTGCTTCTGGTTCTGGCTCGCAGCGCCTGTACGGCTTCCGCGACATTCTCGTGTTGAAGCTTGTGAAGCGTCTGCTCGACACCGGCATTTCGCTGCAGCAGATTCGTACGGCTGTTGAGCAGCTTCGTGCCGCCGGTATTCGCGATCTCGCGGGCACCACGCTGATGAGCGACGGCGCCTCGGTCTACCTCTGCACGTCGAACGACGAGGTTATCGACCTCGTGAGCCGCGGCCAGGGCGTCTTCGGCATCGCCGTCGGCAAGGTGCTGCACGAAGTCGAGTCCACGTTGCTGGAGTTCGACCCCACTGCACCTGACCCGGTCGACGAACTGGCTGCGCGCCGCGCCCGTCGCACCGCATAACAAAGCTTTCAATAAAGGCCCCACCAACTTGGGCGGATTCGTCCGGTCGTTGCAACACCGGGGGTGATTGTTAGGGCTGAATATAGCTACTGAAACGCTCGGCTGGGTTTTCCCAGCCGAGCGTTTTGCGTGGCCGACCATTAAGTTCTTGCGCAACGTGTTCGAGGTCTTCGGGTCCGAAGACGCTCAGGTCGGTGCCTTTGGGGAAGTATTGGCGCAGGAGCCCGTTGGTGTTTTCGTTCGATCCGCGCTGCCAAGGGCTGGCGGGGTCACAGAAATAGACGGGCATGTCTGTGGCCATCGTGAAGGATTTATGGCGTGCCATCTCCGCGCCTTGGTCCCAGGTCAAAGACCCACGCAGGTGCGCCGGGAGCGTGCTGATCGTCGCGGTGAGTGCTTTCGCGACGGTCTCGGAATCGTGTTGCCTGCCGGGTAGATGCACCAGCATGACGTAACGGGAAGAGCGTTCAACGAGGGTGCCGATCGCGGAACCGTTTGCAGCTCCGACGATGAGATCGCCTTCCCAATGCCCTGGGACGGCGCGGTCTTCGATCTCGGCTGGCCGTTCGCTGATCATGACCATGCCGTCACTGAACCGTGGGGTGCGCTCTCCAGGCGTCCGGCGGGGTTTGCGGCGGGTTCGGCCGGTGCGAACTGCGGCAGCGATTTCTTTGCGGAGCGAACCACGCGCCTGAACATAGAGAGCTTGATAGATCGTTTCGTGAGTCACTCGCATCTCCGCATCTCCAGGGAACTCTTGCTCCATAGCGTGACAGATCTGCTCAGGCGACCACCGCAATTTCAGCTTGTCAATCACATAGGTGCGCAACCTCGGGGACGTATCAAGCTTGCGTGATTTCGGGCGCTCCCGTCGAGCAACCGCGGCCCGTTGAGCCCGGTAAGCGCCATACAAACCCTTGCCCGGAGTGTTTCGTCGCAGCTCACGGCTGATCGTTGACGGAGCACGATCTAACCGGCGTGCGATCTCGCGAAGCGAAGCGCCGGTCGACAACAAGTCCGTGATGAGTTCGCGCTCCGCCAAGGCCAGAAAGCGCGCATCTATCGATTTTTCTAGGCGCGCCAGCGCGGCTTGCTTCTGTGTCATACCAGTGTTGTAGTCCACGACGCGGCCATCTGGATAGATACGCGCGTTTGCCGTGTGCCGGATTCCTTGGGTCAAGCCCCAGTACGTGGTGTAGCCGTTGGTGATCCTTCGGGTGTTGGTTAGGCGGTGAGCTCGAGGACGGGGTCGCTCACCTCCTCGGTTCCGGTGTCGGGGATGAGGGTGAGGCGGGACTT
>NZ_JBNTKF010000027.1:0-29103 GCF_050408675.1 Microbacterium daqui
CCACGACCGCCGGCATTCATCGCTCGGCTACCTCGCACCCGTCGACTACGCTCGGCAATGCACCCATCAATCGGAAACCGACGACTCGCACAGCGACCGGACCGAATGAAGGGGGCGGCCCAGTGTGCATGTGAACTCCGGCATCCCGAATCGGGCGTTTGCGCTGTTGGCGTGCGACCTCGGCGGGTTCGCGTGGGAGCGTGCGGGGCACATTTGGTATCTGGCGTTGAGCCGCGACCTGTCGAGCACGGCGGCGTTCGTCGAGTTTGCCGACGCTACTGTTTCTGCCGCCGAGGCGGAGTACGGTAAAACCTCAGAGGAGGTGCGCGCCGTTCAGCGGGCCTGGCGTGCAGTGGGTGTCTATGACGAACAGCGAGGCGACCCCTCCCGGGAGTGAGGTGCCGAATGCCGTAGCTGGGCGCCGTGAGAGCTGTCAACCAGATAGTGAACCGCATGTCGCGGTGCGGCTGACCCGCACGGGTGGGCTTGCTGGCATTACGCGGCGGTGGCAGGCGGAGGCTCCGGAGGGCGATGAGTCACAGTGGGTGGCCGTGATTGATCAGTGCCCGTGGGATGAGACGCCGCCGACAGACAGTGTCCGCACCGACGGATTCACGTGGCGTATCGTCGCCGTGGTTCGTCACGATGAACGGTCTGTCGTGCTGCCGGAGTCGGCGGCTGTTGGTCCGTGGGCGACACTGATCAGCGTGGTCCGCGACGCGAGTGTGGGTTGATCGGTGTGACCGCTCAACGGTTAGAGGTCGTCGTTTGAGACCCAGGTTTCGAAACGGTATGCCGGGCCGCGGTCTGACGGCGTGAAGCCGTCGGCGGGCTCCGACGAAACATTCTCGAAGCCGGGCGGGAGCGCGGGAGCGAACGTATCGCCGTCGGGCACATCCAGGTCAAGAACCGTCACGAGCGCAATGTCGGCGCGATTCGCGGTGCTCTCGTACAGGGCGCCGCCGCCGACGATCCACGTCAGTTCGCCGCCCGGGGCGTCTGTGGCTGCCGCGAGCGCATCGTCCAGGTCGGTGAACACCTGAGCGCCGGCGGCTTCGGCTTCAGCGGTCACCGCGGGATCGCGCGTCAGCACGATATTCGTGCGGCCCTCGAAGGGGCGAAAGCGCGCTGGGATCGACTCCCACGTGCGGCGTCCCATGACGACGGGGTGGCCCATCGTGGCTGCCTTGAAGTGTGCCATGTCTTCCGGCGCTTTCCACGGCATGTCGCCGGCGCGACCAATGACACCGTCACGGGTTTGCGCCCAGATGAGGCCGATGGCCTGGTCGGGCAGATCAGGAAGCGTCATACTGCAACCGGTGCCGAGATCTGCGCGTGGTGCTGGTAGTCGTGCACCGCGAAATCATCGAACGAGTAGTCGAAAATCGACTTCGGCTTGCGCGTGAACGTGAGCGTCGGCGATGGGAAGGGCTCGCGCTCCAGCTGCGTCTTCACCTGCTCGAGGTGGTTGTCGTAAATGTGCACGTCACCGCCAGTCCAAACGAATTCACCGACATCGAGGCCCACCTGGTGCGCGATCATGCGCGTGAGCAGAGCGTAGGAGGCGATGTTGAAGGGAACGCCGAGGAACATGTCAGCCGAGCGCTGGTACAGCTGGCACGACAGCTTGCCGTCGGCAACGTAGAACTGGAAGAAGGCGTGGCACGGCGGGAGCGCCATGTTCTCGATCTCCGCGACGTTCCAGGCCGAGACGATGATGCGGCGCGAGTCCGGGTTCGTCTCGAGCTGCTTAATGACCTGGGCGATCTGGTCGATGTGCTCGCCATCGGGCGTCGGCCACGAGCGCCACTGAACGCCGTACACCGGGCCCAGCTCGCCGTCTTCGTCGGCCCACTCATTCCAAATGCGCACGCCGTTCTCCTGCAGCCAGGAGACGTTTGATTCACCGCGCAAGAACCACAGCAGCTCGAGTGCCACCGACTTGAAGTGCACGCGCTTCGTGGTGATCAGCGGGAAAACATCGTTCGCCAAATCAAACCGCAGTTGCCTACCAAAGACACTCGTGGTTCCGGTGCCGGTGCGATCCGTCTTGTGGGTGCCGGTAGCCAGCACATCTCGCAGCAGATCCTCGTATGGCGTAGCGATCGTCATGGCTCCCATCGTATGTTGCCCAGCGGCGTGGTCGGGTCATCAAACCCAGCATCATTTCAGCGAAACATGAGTGTCGTGGCGCTATCGACTGTCGTTCATCGCGGCATTAGTGTGAAAGCGATGGCACTCTCGTTTGATCCTCTGTGGCCGCGTGCGGGCGGCTGGCCGGAATTTGATGGTTCCGCCGATGTCGCCGTGCTCGGCGTTCCCGCTCACTTGACGTCTCTCTCCCCCACGGGTGCGCACGAGACACCAGCGGCAATTCGAGACGCGATTCAGCGCTTCTCCCCCGCACTCGTGACCGGCGAGCACATTGTTGATCTCAGCGAACTTGTCGTTCGCGATGCGGGCGACGTGCGTGACCCCGACAGCCCCGAGGGCGAAGAGCGCACGATGGCGCACGTGTCCGAGCTGGCGCGCTCATCGCGCCTCGTCGTCGCGCTCGGTGGCGATAACAGTGTGACCTATGCTGCCGCTCGTGGCGCGCATGCGACCGGGCTCATCACGCTCGACGCGCACTACGACGTGCGTGATGGTGTCTCCAATGGCTCGCCCGTTCGTCGCCTCGTGGAGTCGGGCCTTGATCCCCACAAGATTGTGCAGATCGGCATCGCCGATTTTGCGAACTCCGTCGCCTATGCGAAGCGCGTACGTGACTACGGCATCACCGTGATCGGCCTCGCCGACGTGCGACGCCGCGGCATTGACGACGTAGTGACCGAAGCGCTCGAGATTACCGGCGCCGGCCCCGTGCACTTCGACATCGACGTTGACGTTGTCGACCGTTCGGTAGCGCCGGGGTGCCCGGCGAGTGTTCCGGGCGGCCTGGCCGCATGGGAGCTTCGTGCGCTGGTGCGTGCCATCGGCCGCAGCAACACGATCGCTTCGGCAGACATCACCGAAGTTGATGCAACGGCAGATGCCGAAGACGGCCGCACGGTTCGGCTCGCGGCCCTGTGCCTGCTCGAACTCATCGCCGCGGTATCGGAGCGTGCGTGATGCAACTCACGTTGATTCGTCACGCCAAGAGCTCGTGGGATGACCCTGACCTCAGCGACTTCGACCGCCCGCTCGACCGCCGCGGCCTGCGCGACGCCCCGGTGATGGCGCAACTCGTCGCGAATCGTAAGCAACAGGTTGATGTGATTCTGTCGTCGACGGCCGTGCGCGCGGCCAGCACCGCGCAGTACTTCGCGGATGCGCTCGACACCGAAATCGAGTTCTTCGACCAGCTCTACAACGCCGATCCCCGCCGCATTACCGACCTCGTCGCGTCGCGCGAAGAGCAGTGCGTCGCCGTCGTCGCGCACGACCCGACGCTGAGCATCCTTGCCCGCCACTTCGGGCCGCAGATTCCGCACATGCCGACGTGCGCCGTCGCCTGGTTTACGTGGAATAACGACTCGTGGCGCGAGGCGTTCCGCACGCCGCCGACGCGGGTGCAGTACGACATTCCTCGTTGATGACGCGCTGAATCAGCGGCACGCCGGGGCGGTATGCCAAGTGAATTCGTGACGGTGCGCGCAGCACGGCGAGGTGCGCTGCGGAACCAACGGCGAGCGTGCCGACATCGGTGCGGCCCAGGGCCCTCGCGCCGCCGGCAGTTGCCGCCCACACCGCTTCGGCGGGCGACATGCCCATCTCTCGCACCGCGAGCGCGATCATGAGCGGCATCGACGTTGTGAAACTTGTGCCCGGGTTGCAGTCACTCGCAAGTGCCACCGTGACACCAGCGTCGAGAAGGCGTCGCGCGCTCGGGTACGGGTGCTTCGTCGAAAACTCGACGCCCGGCAGGAGCGTCGCGACGGTGTCGGAGCTAGCCAGCAACTCAACATCGTTGTCGCTGAGGTAGGTGCAGTGATCGACGCTCGCCGCACCCATCTCCACCGCGAGGGCAACGCCGCCGCCCTCACCGAGCTGGTTGCCGTGCACGCGGGGCTTGAGACCCGCGTCGATACCGGCCCGCAGCACGGCACGGGATTCGTCGACGTCGAACGCGCCGCGCTCGCAAAACACGTCGATCCACTTCGCGTAGGGCTTCACGGCGTCGAGCATTTCGCCGCACACCAGGTCGACGTACGCATCGCGGTCGTCGACATACTCGGCCGGAACCACGTGGGCACCGAGGAAGGTAACCTCTTCGGTGATTTCGCGTGCGAGTCTGGCGAGTTTCGTCTCCGACTCCACGTCGAGACCGTAGCCCGTCTTGATTTCGAGAGTCGTGGTTCCCTGGCCCAAACACTCGGCAACGAATCCGTGAAGACGCGTGCGCAATGCCGCATCCGACGCAGCACGCGTGGCGGCAACCGTCGTGCGGATGCCGCCCGCAGCGTACGGTGTGCCCGTCATCCGGGCGGCGAACTCTTCGGAGCGGTCGCCGCCAAACACGAGGTGCGTGTGGCTGTCGACGAACCCGGGAATCACGGCGGCGCCCTCAACGTCGATGACGTTCTCAGCTGGTTCCGCGTGCAGGGCTTCGCCGACCCAGGCGATGCGTCCGTTCTCGATGCGAACGGCGGCGTTGTGCAGCGTGCCGCACTTGTCGCCGTCGGTTTCGACGTTGGTGGTGAGCTCACCGATACCGGTGACGAGCGTTGCCATTACGCGTCCATCATCGGAATGGTGAGGCCGCGCTCGCGTGCGACCTCGGCGGCGTGCTCGTAGCCCGCGTCAACGTGGCGCATGACACCGGTGCCGGGGTCGTTGGTGAGCACGCGCTCGATCTTCTCGGCGGCGAGAGCGGAACCATCGGCAACGGTCACCTGGCCAGCGTGGATCGAGCGACCGATGCCGACGCCACCACCGTGGTGAATCGATACCCAGGCGGCACCCGATGCAGTGTTGAGCAGGGCGTTGAGGAGTGGCCAGTCGGCGATTGCGTCGGAGCCGTCCTTCATGGATTCGGTTTCGCGGTAGGGGCTGGCGACGGAACCAGAGTCCAGGTGGTCGCGGCCGATCACGATGGGTGCGGAGAGCTCGCCCGATGCCACCATCTCGTTGAACTTGAGGCCCGCGAGGTGGCGCTCCTTGTAGCCCAGCCAGCAAATGCGTGCCGGAAGACCCTCGAAGTGCACCTTCTCCCCCGCCTGCTCGAGCCAGCGGTGCAGTGCCGTGTCGTGCGGGAAGAGCTCGGCGATCGCGCGGTCGGTCTTGCGGATGTCTTCGGGGTCTCCCGACAGCGCTACCCAGCGGAACGGGCCGCGGCCCGATTCGAACTGCGGGCGAATGTAGGCGGGTACGAAGCCGGGGAATTCAAACGCACGGTCGTAGCCACCGAGCTGTGCTTCGGCGCGGATCGAGTTGCCGTAATCGAACACAGCGGCGCCGCCGTCTTGGAACTCGACCATGGCCTTGACGTGGGCGGCCATCGCGGCGCGCGACTTCTCGGTGAAGCCCTCGGGATCGCGGGCGGCTTCGGCCTTCCAGTCTTCGACGGAGATGCCGATGGGCAGGTACGCAAGCGGGTCGTGTGCGCTGGTCTGATCGGTGACGATGTCGATCGGGGTGCCGCGACGCAGGAGCTCGGGGAAGACTTCGGCGGCGTTTCCGACAACGCCGACGGAGAGGGCTTCTCCCGCGTTCTTCGCGGCGACGACGCGTTCGATCGCCGCGTCGAGGTCGGTCGTGTACTCGTCGAGGTAGCCGTGGTCGACGCGGCGGGCGAGGCGGCTCTCGTCGACGTCAACGATGAGCACGGCGCCGCCGTTGAAGGTGACGGCGAGGGGCTGTGCGCCACCCATGCCGCCCGCACCGCCGGTGAGCGTGAGGGTTCCGGCGAGGCTTTCGCGGCCGAGTGAACGGGCGACGGCGGCGAACGTTTCATAGGTGCCCTGCAGGATGCCCTGGGTGCCGATGTAGATCCACGAGCCTGCGGTCATCTGGCCGTACATTGTGAGGCCGAGGTCTTCGAGCTTGCGGAACTCGGGCCACGTTGCCCAGTCACCGACGAGGTTGGAGTTCGCGATGAGCACGCGCGGCGCCCACTCGTGGGTACGGAAGACACCGACCGGCTTACCCGACTGCACGAGCAGGGTTTCGTCTGGTGCCATCTCATCGAGCGTGCGGACGATCGCGTCGTACGCCGCCCAAGAGCGGGCCGCGCGGCCGGTACCGCCGTAGACGACGAGGTCTTCCGGGTGCTCGGCAACCTCGGGGTCGAGGTTGTTCATCAGCATGCGCTTGGCGGCTTCGGCGCCCCAGCTCTGGGCAGTGCGTTCGTTGCCTCGGGGTGCGTGGATTGTGCGGGTCATGCTCACTCCTTAGTTGCGGCGAGAATCTGGCCGGAGAGCACCATCTCGGTGATGGCCTCCATGTCGGGCGAGAGGAAGCGGTCGGGGCCGGGGCCCGCAACCTGGGTGCGGATGAGTTCGCGCACGGCGCCGGTGGCCGGGCCGGGCTGTAGTGGTGCGCGCAGGTCGAGGGCGCGTGCGCCGGTGAGGAGTTCGATCGCGAGCACGCGGGCGAGGCCGTCGATGCCGCGGCGCAGTTTGCGGGCGGCCGCCCACCCCATTGACACGTGGTCTTCCTGCATAGCCGACGACGGGATCGAGTCGACGGATGCCGGAACCGCGAGGCGCTTGAGCTCGGAGACGATGCCAGCTGCCGCGTACTGCGCGATCATGAGGCCCGAGTCGACGCCCACTTCGTCGGCGAGGAACGGCGGGAGGCCGTGGCTGCGCGCCTTGTCGAGGGCGCGGTCGGTGCGGCGCTCCGAAATCGAGGCCAGGTCGGCAATCGCGATCGCGAGGAAGTCGAGCACGTACGCGACCGGGGCGCCGTGGAAGTTGCCGTTCGACTCAACGCGCCCATCGATCGTGACAACCGGGTTGTCGACGACCGCTGCGAGTTCGCGGCCGGCGATGAGCGCTGCGTGTGCGGCGGTGTCGCGAGCTGCGCCATGCACTTGGGGCGAGCAACGCAGCGAGTAGGCGTCTTGCACGCGGGTGTCTTCCGGCCCCTTGTGGCTCTGCACCATGGGCGACGGGTTAAGGTAGGCGCGGAGATTCGCGGCCGACTGGCTCTGGCCGAGCTGCGGGCGCAGGTCCATCAGGTCTTGAGCGAACACGGCATCGGTGCCGAGCTGCGATTCGATCGACATCGCCGCCGACAGGTCAGCAACTTCGAGCAGGTTCTCCAGGTCGTGCAGCGCCAGCACGAGCATGCCGAGCATGCCGTCGGTGCCGTTGATGAGGGCGAGGCCCTCCTTCTCGCGCAGCACGAGAGGTTCGATGCCGGCGGCTGCCAGCGCGTCGGCGGCCGGAACCATGGTTCCGTCGACGCGCACGTCACCTTCGCCCATGGCCGCGAGGGCGATGTGCGACAGCGGTGCGAGGTCGCCGGAGCAGCCGAGTGAGCCGTATTCGCGCACAATCGGGGTGATGCCGGCGTTCAGCATGGCGGCGTAGGTCTCGACGACGATGGGGCGCACGCCCGTGCGGCCCGAGACGAGGGTGCGCAGGCGCAACAGGTGCAGGGCGCGCACGACTTCCGTCTCAACTTCAGCACCGGTTCCGGCGGCGTGCGAGCGGATGAGACTTGCCTGTAGCTGTGCGCGGCGGTCGGGCGAGATAAAGGTGGTGGCGAGGGCTCCGAAGCCGGTGGAGACGCCGTAGTGCGGCACCGAGTCGTCGGCGAGGGCCTCGATGCGGGTGCGTGATTCTGCGACGCCGGCGAGGGCTTCGGGGTCGATCGTGACGGGTGCGCCGTGGCGTGCGACGGCGACGACCTCGGCGGGGGTCAGGGGAAGGCGGCCGACAGTGATGCTCATAGTTTGATTTCACACCGATCGGGGCTGTCCCGACAGGCTTTCGTGGCACAATTTGTCTGAGATGTCAGACACTCCAGCCCGTATTGTTCCCGCCGCCGATCAGACGCTGCGGATTCTCACGATGATGTCGCGCGCCCGCGGACCTTTGGCCGCGAGTGTGATTGCGAAGACGCTCGATATCCCGCGTTCGACGGTGTATCAGTTGCTCGACACCCTGCAGGTCAATGGTTTCGTGGTGCATGTTTCGCGCACGTGGGGTCTCAGCACGGCGGCGTTCGAGTTGGCTGGTGGGTATGCGCGGCAGGAGCCGATCGCGCGGTTGGGGCGTCCGTTGCTCGCGCAGCTGACGGACCGCATTGGCGAGTCGACGCACGTTGCGGTGATGAGTGGTCGCGATGTCGTTTACATCGTTGAGGAGCGTGCGGCGCGTCGACCCGCTCTCGTAACGGATGTGGGCGTGCGGTTGCCCGCGCACTTGACCGCGACCGGTCGTGCGATGCTGGCGGCGCTGCCCGCTGAGCAGGTGCGTGCGCTGTACCCGGATGCGTCAGCATTTGCCGACCGCACGGGTCGTGGGCCGCGGTCGTTGCCTCAGTTGCGCACGTTGTTGCGCGAGACGCGGGCTGCCGGTGTCGCCACAGAGGATGGCGAAGTGACGGCGGGAATGCGTTCGGTGGCGGTGGCGGTTCTCGACCATGCGGGCTGGCCGGTTGCTGCCGTGGCGGCGACGTGGAGTGATTTCGGAACCACGGACACGGCCGCGGTGACGACTGCGGTTTCGGAGGCGGCTGCGACGCTCGCGACGCGGTTGCGGTGATCTCAGTTGACGGCGAGGACTGTGCCGCCGGTGAGTGACACGAGTTCGGCGAAGGTGAGTGCGAAGACGGTGTGCGGGGTGGCCGACGGGGGCTACTCCCCCGATGACTTGCCCGGTCGCTTCGAGGACCTGCTCTGGCTTGGCGCGGACGATGCGCTCTTTGCCGAGTCGTTCTGCGAGGAGCGCGGTGTCAACGCGGTGCGCGCCACTTGTCATGACGAGCAGGGGCGCACCGTCGGCCATGAAGACGAGACTGTTGGCGATGGCACCGACCTCGGTGCCGAGCGCCGCTGCGGCGAGCGGCGCTGTCGCAGCCGACTCCGGCAACGTGATGATGGCGAGTCCCGCATGTCGCAGGCTGTCGGCGACGCGGTGGCTGCGCGCAGTGAGGTCCGCCATGGTGCCCCTTCCCTCGAGAGTGTCACCACTGTAGTGCCAGTCACTTTATGATCGGAACGGGGACTGCTGTTTTTGGGGACAAGCACGTCTCGTGACCGCTCACTCGCAGAGAAGGCCAACGATGAAAACGTGGTACAGCCGCACGTCGGTGAACAATTTTGTGACGTCCAAGGCGGCGCAGAACTTCGTGCTGGTGGTGATCATCATCAACGCGATCATTCTGGGCCTTGAGACCGTGCACGCGTTGATGGAACGCTACGAGACCGTCATGCATGTACTCGACAAGATCTGTTTGTGGATCTTCATCGTCGAGATCGCTCTCAAGCTCTATGGTCAGGGTCTCGGGTTCTTCCGCAATGCGTGGAACGTTTTCGACTTCGTCATTGTCGGCATCGCGTTGATTCCGGGTGCTGACGGACTCGCGGTGTTGCGTGCGCTGCGCGTTCTGCGTGTTCTGCGTCTGATTTCTGTGGTTCCGTCGTTGCGTCGTGTGGTGGATGCGCTTGTGAAGGCGGTGCCCGGCATCGCGTCGATTGCGGCGCTTCTTGGCATCATGTTCTACGTCGGTGCTGTGATGGCCACGATGCTGTTCGGGAAGAAGTTCCCAGCCGAGTATGGGGATCTGGGCTCCAGTCTGTTCTCGTTGTTCCAGATCATGACCCTCGATGGCTGGTCGGATCAGGTGCGCAAGATCATGTTGGTGGAGCCCGCTGCCCCCGCCTTCTTCGTGCCATTCGTGTTGATCAGTGCGTTGACGGTGTTGAACCTCTTCATCGCCGTCATCGTCGATGCGATGCAGGGCTTGGACTCATCTCAGGAAGGCGCGGCAGCCCCACAGTCGGCTGAGGCGTCTGAGCCGGCTGAGGCGTCGGTGAAGCCGACCGCTCGCGACAAGCAGGACCACGTGAATTTCGAGCACTCACACCACGTGATGTTCGGGGGCACCGACGTCGCCGGTGAACTCGCAGCTCTGCGTCAGCAGGTGGAGGCCCTCACCGCCGCGCTCGCGAAGACTGACTGATAGTCGCTGACCTCGTCGGCTGAATTGAATCGGCCGGGCTCCGGTGGTTGGGTTGCGACGGTGGAACGGCGGATAGTGAATCTCCGGGCCGTCCCTGCGGGTCGGCCTGCCAGACCCGCCAGTATTCCCTCCGTCATCCGCCGCTCCTTCTTGGACCGGCTTGCGCTCCCGAGATGGTTGGTTTGGTGCGTCACGGAGATGGCTCGATTCGCGAAGCGCGCGGTGCCGTTTGCGCTACATGCCTGATGGTACGGGGGTCTACTGGCGTATCGGGTACGCGTTGCTGGGGAGTGTGATGTAGCCGGGTCGGCGGGCAGAGTCGTGCCGTGTGGGCCGCGACGGTGGAGCTGTGGCCGGGGAAGTTGAGGGTGGCGACGGGGGCCGCCGATCCGAATTCGGCGGGTTGGACGCGGTGTTGGCCCGTGATCGCCCGCCTGATGAACCACTGCCCGGCCGGCCTGCGCTTGACGTGCCGACGCCTGGCCGAACTGTGCCGGACGAACTGGTTCCGGACGGACCCGTGCCGCGCGGTGCGGGGGTGTTTCGGGTGGGTCGGGGCGTGCGTGAGTTCGGTGGTTGGGAACCGGCGCCGCCGGTGGGCCGGGTGTTCGTGCGGTTTGGCCGGAGTTGGCGGTCGGGGAGGGTGAGGTGGTGCCACGCGTAGGTCAGCGGCATGCGGGGTGGGAGGATCTGGGGTGGGTGGTCGGCGTGGGTGAGGATGAAGTCGCCTGTGCCTTCGCGGGTGATGCGCCAGTGGTTGTTGTGCAGTGTGAGGTGGTGGTACTGGCAGAGCAGGATGCCGCGGTCGATGTCGGTGTTGCCGCCTTCTTCCCACGGATCGATGTGGTGTGCTTCGCAGTAGGAGGCGGGGCGTTCGCAGCCGGTCCAGCGGCAGCCGCCGTCCCGGGCGGCGAGTGCCATGCGCTGCTTCGCGGTAAACATTCGCGACGTGCGGCCCAGATTCAACGGGTTGCCGTCACCATCAACGAGGATGCGGGTCGCACCAACGTCGCAGAGGTGCTGGTCGGCGATCGTGCCGGGCAGCGTGCCGAGACCATCTTCGGCATGCGCGACCGCGGCACGCTGACCATCGTCCGTGATGACCTGCACGAGACGAACACCCGCCTGACGCGTGCCGAATACGGTCTTTGCGTCGGCGAGGATGCCGGCGCGGAAGATGTCGGCCATGAGGTCGTGAGCGAGTTGATCGTTGCTGCGGGGATCGTTCGCGAGCTCTTTCGCCGCCGCATCTTCGGCAGAGTCCACGAACCGGGGGCCGCCGGTGCGAGGGCGAAGGGCCGCGTCGAGGGCGGCCTTGACGGCAAGGCCGGTGATGTCGTCCATGATCCACGTCGCACGCAGCGCCCCGGTATCGAGCTGACGGACACGAAACGCGCGCGCGTCATGCCGCCGCGTAAACCGACGCTCCGCACCCTCCGGATCCAAAACATCACGCACGCTTCGGGCGTGGGCTTGGAGGTCACTGAGCATCCGCACCTGCGCCTCCGCAATCAAATCAACCGCAGCCTGCCGCCACGCCTCCCGCGTCAGCAAATCGAAAGCGTCAGCGTCGTCGCGAGTCACGGCCGCGCCGTCGTCGCCAATGAGGGGCGTGAAGTCGTCATTGACCGGACCGCCGTTGATATCGCGCTTGATCTGGGGCGGGTCACCAAGGCCGGCGGTAATCGCGTTGAACTGCGAACCACTCAGCACACCCGAACGATTCGCGACCTTCAACGCGTCATCCCACGGCAGCAGCGTCTCATCAACCTCGTCATCGAGGTCGGCGTCTTCGCCGCTCTCCCCGCGTGCTTTCGCTTCAGCCTCAGCTTTGGCGCGTGCTTCTGCTTCGGCGACGGCTTGCGCTTCACGCTCCGCGTCAGTCGTCGCCCCATCCGGACGCGCCGCCGCACCGGTGACTTCCGTCACACTTTCAGCGACATTCACGAGACGCGTGGCCTCAGCCCTACTGATGCCAAGGTCTGCTTGCAGCATCGAAACCGCCGACCGATGCCCCCGCTTCGCCGCCAAACCACCATGACCAAACTCACGACTCGACCGCGCCGCAACAATACCGGTCATCGACTGCATCATTGCAGCCCACCGCCGGTTCACCGCAAGCATCTGGTCTTTCACAACCAACAACTGGTCATCACTCAGCGCACCCAACCGGGCAGCAAACTCACGACCCGCAGCCAACTCCGCCGCATCATCCTGCGCGCCGGCGTCATGCTCACGCACAGCCGAATCGCCCTGACGCCCGCAGAGCGCGGGGATCAGAGTTTCGAGACCGGTGGTGATTGCCATGCTCTATTCTCGCATACATATACGAAAGATATCAAGAGGCTTAGGAAGCTTTTCGAAGAATCTTTCGAACTCATCGCCCAACCCGGTGCGCACGCCAGCTACAAAACGAACTGCCCCGACTCCACAGCATCACGAACCACAGACAGTGTCTCCGCACGATCGTGTCTCGTCGTGTCGCTCACGTGGCGTTCCCATTGCGCCAGTTCCGCGAAACTGGTCCACATCGAAACGAGCGGCTCCTCCTCAACGAGAGCAGGAGGCTTGCGAGCCTGGGCGCGCCGCAACGTCTCATCCTTCGAAGGACGAAGCACGACATAGTGCAACCGCATACCGCCGCCATCGAAACCGTCAACACCAGCACCCGCAGCATTCCCCGACGACCCAGCGCCAATATCGCGGAAGTGGTCCAGCATCCACGGCCCGATTACCCCGTCGACGACAACCACAAACCCGCCCCGACCGTAGGCGAGCGCAGCATTGCGAATGACTTGCACCACAGTTTGGTTCTGTTCGTCTGCCTCGGGCAGGTAGGGCGGAACCATGCCGGAACGGATGAATTTCCAGCGCCTGGTGGTCCGGTCAGGATGATGATTTCAGAATCACTCATGACCTGGAACGCTACCTACATACGCACGAAATTAGCGTCGCGAATAGATCACAAGTTTCACATCACCCCGCGAAGGCCTCGGTCAATGCGTTTCGACGCGGTCATTGCGCACTCTCGTCCACTAGCCGCGCGGGGTCGGCTCCAAGGCTGGCCTGGCTCTGAACGTCGGCACGTTTCGTCTCGGTCGCTATGCGTCCTCGCTGAACGGCGGGAAAGAAGAACCCTAGCTGAGCTGCAGAGTCGTCACGCACGTCGGGTCGTCGGCGCCGGTCGCAATCGGTGCTGTCACTGTGCGCTCCCCCGCGACGATTGTGATGGTTCCGCTGATGTCCCGCGGTAGCCACAGCCCCACAAAGCCGTTGTCGTTCGTCGCGAATGATCCCGACAGAATCTCCGCGCCGTCGTCGCCAACAACCGTCACCTCGAGCGGTTCGTTCGACAGCTCACCCATGCACGTCGTCAGGCTGTGGAAGAAGCAGTCGTGCGTCTGCGCGGCATACGGCGCGACCGACACGTAGAACTTGTCATCGGGCATCGGCAGCGACGTCTGGTTCTTGTCGGCATCCATAAGCACGAGCTCATCCGGACGCACCGACGCCATCAAATCAGCCGGGCGTTCCGCAACCGGCAACGCCTCCAGCGTGTCGATCACGGCAGTAGCGTCCATTCCGGCGAGATCATGGCGCTCCAAGAACGTCTCCGCCACCTCGGCGACGGGCGCGGATGTCGCAGAAGGAGAAGCGGAACCAGTGCTCGCGTCGCCAGCATCGCCAGCCGGCGCACACGCCGAAAGCGAGAACGCCGTCAGAGCGGCAAAAGTGGCGACCAGCAGAACCCGAGGAGTACGACGCATACCCTCATCCTAGGGATACCTCCCCCGGGTATACCTGGAGAACGCCCGAGAACCCCGGAACGCCCGAAAGCCCTAGCTCAGCTCCCGCATCACCGTACGCTCAAACAACTCGACACCCGAACGGTCGTACGCCATCTCGGGGTAGTAGTGAATCGCGTACCCGAGTCCGTGTTCCTGACGCTCTGCGAGCCGCTCGGCGACCTGCTCCGGGGTTCCGAATCCGGGCGATTCCTCGTAGTCAGCGCGGATCTTCGCTGCGCGAGCGGAACCAACGTGCGGCTCCAGACGCGCCATCACGGCGTTGAGACGGTCAAGGGTTCCGGAACCATGGCGCTTATGGGAGGCTTGCCGCACAGGGCCAGGCATGACCGACGACGTTCAAGGGGACACTGTGGAACGCCAGAACCAGACCATTTCACGCAACAATTGGGTGCGCGGCGGCATCCTGCTTACCCTTTCGGTCCTGCTGTTTGCCTCCGGCCAGAGCCTCTACCAGGTCACCTTTTTCCCCTACTTCTCCGTGGTCGCAGACCTTCTCCTGCTTGTCGCGTTCTGGTACTTCCTCCGCGACGCCGGCAAGCCGGGCGCTATGCTCGCCGACCGGCGCATTGCGTGTACGAGCCTCATTGTGCTCGCGATTTCGCTGATCGCGCGCCCGTTCGTGGATCAAGCATTGGTCACGCAAGGATTCACCAATCCGGGGTCCCCACTGCCATTCGCTGCCGCTCATGTTCTGGTCGAAGGCGCCGGCCTGGTCGCTCTGGGCGCATTCGCGTGGCTCGTTCACAAAAGCCCCCGGGTTTACCGCCCCTACAAGACGATCATCGTCTGGGCCATCATCGTGACCATTGTCCTCCTCGTCATTGAGGAGCTTTTCATGGCGACGTCCATTGTCGCTATGAACTTCCCCATGCTTACCTACACCATCGTGGCGAGCGCGACGTGGCTCATCCACGTATTCGGCATGCTCGCGATCGCATTCGCCGCGATCCTGGCGGTGCATCACGAGGCGAGTCTCTGGGTCACAGCTGAGGCGGAACCGTTGGGCACGGTGAGCGCGCCTGATCCGCATGAAGGTTAGCGCGACGCCCCGTCCTTCGCGCCGCTGCCCATGGTTCCGCTCCCCTGATCGCATCGAACCGCGATTATCGGGTGCCCGGGGGTGCTCCCTGCGTACGAGACGTGGTATGAATTCACCCAGCGGATCCATGGTTCCGCCCGTACACAGGGAGTGCTTCATGTCATTCCAGGCCTATCTCGACGCGGTCGAGACGAAGACGGGTCTCACCCCGCGCCAGCTCATCGCCCTCGCCACCGAGCGCGGCTTTGGCCCGGACACTAAGGCAACGCCGACCCTCGCGTGGCTCGCCGAAGACGACGGCCTGGGGCGCGGCCACGGCCTGGCGATCGTGCACGTCATCACGAAGGGCCCGCAGATCAGCGCGAAGCACGTTGGTAGTGGCGGCACCCACGCCGACGTCTCCGACACGCTCTGGCTCGACGGTCAGGCCACCGCCCCATCCCGCACCTGATCATGGTCATCGTCGGTCTCGTGCTTGCCGCGCTTGCGGCGTTGCTGCACGTGTACATCTTCTACCTGGAGTCCGTTGTCTGGACGGGCAGGAAGGCGCGCGCGATCTTCGGAACCACGGCTGAAGAGGCACAGACCACGAAACTCCTCGCGTTCAACCAGGGCTTCTACAACCTGTTTCTCGCGATCACCGTCGTGTTCGGCATCGTGTTCTTTGCGAAAGGAGATCCCACGATCGGCGCGACGCTCGTGTTCGTGGGCGCCGGTTCTATGGCGGCAGCCGCCCTCGTGCTGTTACTCTCCAGCCCCGGCAAATGGGGCGCCGCCCTCACGCAGGGCGCGCTGCCGCTACTCGGCGTGATCGCGCTCGCGATCGGGCTCGCCACGGCTTAAACGAAGCCCTCATTCGCCACAGTGATCCCCTCACCTCGTGGTGGAGCTCAGGGGAATTGAACCCCTGACCTCCTCGATGCGAACGAGGCGCGCTACCAACTGTGCTACAGGCCCGGAATGCACTCACAATACACCCGCACCACATGTCTGGCGCCAGATTGGCACGTCAAAAAGACGGTGACGGAACCACGGCGTTCGTCAGAAGTCGGAACCGCAGTCAGCTCGCCGCGCGGCTTGCGAGCAGCTGGCGCACGTGCGCTTCGATGGCTGCGTCGTCCATGGCCACAGCCGCCGGACGAGCGGTCTCGATACGCACCGGAGCCTGCTCCGCAGCCCTCTGGCGGGCGGCCTCTTCGATCGCCGCACGGCGCAGTGCTTCGCGAGCATCCTGCGCGTCCTGCGCGATCGCGGCGCGTGAACCAGCGACGGTCGTCATCGGCTGCGGCAGCGAACGCGGCGTCCACTTCGGTGCGGGCTCGTCGTGCAGAATCGACACGCGCTTGCGCGGTGCCTCAGCAATTACCGGGGCAACCTCAACCGGCACAGCACGGCGGGCGACGCGCGACATCCGCTGCAGCACGGCGACACCGGCCACACCGGCGAGCACGCCAACAACCGCAACAAGTACCTGCGTCGAAACGGCACCCCACACGACTCCGGCGATACCGAGCACCGTGATGCCGAGTGCGATCAACCGCACCGTGCGACGGGCGCGAGCTTGACGCTCCGCAACCGCCGCCGGAGCCGTGCGTGCCGCGTGTAACTCGGCACGCAGGCGCTGGTGCTCGGCGGCCGCATCAGCTGATGCGCGAGCACGCTCCGCTTCAACACGAACCTTCGTGAGCTCACGCTGCGCCACCTCGTCGGCACGACGCTGCTCACGAGCAGCCAGCGCACTCGTGCGCAACCGCTCCTTCTCAAACTCTGCTTCTTCGCGCACCCGCTCAGCCTCAGCGCGCGCGGCTACCTCTTCGAGGTTNTCACGAGCAGCCAGCGCACTCGTGCGCAACCGCTCCTTCTCAAACTCTGCTTCTTCGCGCACCCGCTCAGCCTCAGCGCGCGCGGCTACCTCTTCGAGGTTCCGCCTCTCCTGCTCGGCCTGGCGCGCAAGCTTCGTTTGACGCCGCGCAGCACGCGTCTGCAGGTCAACACGAAGCTCTTCGGGATGGTCGCTGGTCTCGGCCAGAATGCGCAACGCCTGGCTCATGCGCACGGCGTTACGTTCGGTCGCGTTGTACTGATGACGCGAGTGCCAGCTGGGCAGGAGGTACACCAGCCACAACACCGCCGCAATCAGTACGACGACGCCTCCCCCGAGAACTTGACCCTCCATGCGCCCTACGGTATGCGAAGTCGTGCCATATTTCCGAATGAAACACGCACAAACCTAAAGGTTCAAGCTCAGATTCAACCTCAACCGCGCACAAACCCACTTTCGGACCTCATTTTTGCCACCGAAACCAAGGTTCCGGAACCATAAACCGGGGGGGGTTACGAAACCACAAACCGGGGGGTTACGGAACCACGGCTGCGGCAGACTCCGGGGCGCGGCCCGAAGTCCAGCGCTTCAGAATGCCCTCGGGCACTTCATCGGCCGTGAGAGCGAAGGCGTAGTGATCGCGCCACCCACCGTCGATGTGAATGTAGTTCTTGCGAGTGCCCTCGTAGCGAAAGCCCAACTTCTGTACGACGCGCAGGCTCGGCTTGTTCTCCGGGCGGATGCAGATCTCCATGCGATGCAGGCGCAACTGGCGAAACGCGATATCGGTCGCCATGGCGACGCACGTCGGCGTGACGCCCTTGCCCGCGAAGCGTTGCGAAACCCAGTACCCGATCGTGGCCGAGGAGAGCGAGCCGCGAGCAACGCCCCAAATGTTGAGCTGCCCGGCGATTTCGCCGTTGTACTCCATGACAAACGGCACGCCGAGGCCATCACGGTACTGCTGGAGGAGACGGCGAACGCCCGAGCGCATATCGAACGACGGTTCCATGCCCGGAATCGTGGCCTCCCAGGGGGAGAGCCACGCCCGATTGGTCATGAGCTCGTGTTGTAGCGCTCGGGCGTCCTTGGGTTTGACAAGGCGGAGCGTGATCGGGCCATAGTGGCTCGTGATCTGGGGCTCCACCATTGGCTTACAGGTCTGCCGCGAATTCCTTGAGCCACGGACGCAGCTCCGGACCCAGGTCGGCACGGTCGGCAGCGAGCTGCACGATGGCCTTGATGTAGTCGACGCGGTCGCCGGTGTCGTAGCGGTTGCCGCGCAGGATCACGCCATAAACGCCGGGGCCTTCGGGGTCAGTTGCGAGCACCTGAAGGGCGTCGGTGAGCTGAATCTCGTTACCCTTGCCAGGCTCGGTGACCTCGAGAATGTCGAAGATCTCCGGGCTCAGCACGTAGCGCCCGATGACGGCGAGGTTCGACGGTGCGTCTTCCTTCGCCGGCTTCTCGATGAGCCCGGTAATCTTCACGACGTCAGGGTTGTCGGTTGCCTCGACGGCAGCGGCGCCGTAGAGGTGGATGTGATCGGGGTCGACCTCCATCAGCGCGATGACCGAAGCGCCGCGCGCTTCGTGCTCGGCGATCATCGACGGCAGCAGCGGGTTGCGCTCGTCGATCAGGTCGTCACCCAGCAGCACCGCGAACGACGAGTTGCCGACGTGTGCGCGCGCACGCAGAACAGCGTGTCCGAGGCCCTTCGGCTCGCCCTGGCGAACGAAGTGGATGTCGGCGAGGTCAGACGAGTGCTGTACGCGCTGCAGACGCGCTTCGTCACCCTTGTCGATGAGCTTCGTTTCCAACTCAGGCATCTGGTCGAAGTGGTCGCTGATCGAGTTCTTGTTTCGACCGATAATGACGAGAACATCTTCGATTCCGGCCTGCACGGCTTCCTCGACAACGTATTGAATAGCCGGCTTGTCAACGACCGGCAACATCTCCTTGGGCATCGCCTTCGTCGCGGGGAGGAAGCGCGTGCCGAGGCCGGCTGCAGGAATGACTGCCTTCATGCGTGTTTCTGGCATTACCCCAGCCTAGTCGGCCTCTTTCCGATTCCCGACATAGAATCGACACATGCCCGGAGATATCGAGCACACAAAGAACGCATTGCGCGCAGATCTGCGTCAGCGCCGCCAATTACTATCGCCGATTCAGCAGGAGCAGGCTGAAGAATCACTCACCGCACAGTTGTGGCATCTCGTTGAGTCCACAGGTGCGACGTCGCTCTCGTGCTACCTTGCGACGACAATTGAGCCCGGCACCCGCACGTTCGTGAATCAAGCCATCGAGCGTGGCCTGCGGGTGCTCCTTCCCAGCACGCGTGCCGATGGCCTGTTGGACTGGGTTGTCGCGACCACAGACGGTGAAGAGGCGACGGGCCCCTATGGGGTTCCGGAACCTGTGGGCGAGTTGCTGGGGCCGATTGCGGTTGACGAAGTGGATCTCCTGGTGATCCCCGCTGCCGCCGTTGATGAGTCGGGCATGCGGCTGGGGTGGGGTCGTGGCTACTACGACAAGACCATCGGCTCGATCGAAAAGTGCCCGCCGGTGTACGCCGTAATCTTTGACGCAGAACTTCTCGATGAGGTTCCCACTGAGCCCCACGATCAGCCCGTGAGCGGCGTCGTCACGCCGACGCGCGTCATCACTTTCCCTCAGCGCTGAACCCGCAGCGCCAACTCCTGCCAGAAAGCAAAACATGCCTACCTATGCCTATGCCTGCACGCAGTGCAGCCACGCCTTTGACGCCGTTCAGTCGTTCAGCGAAGCATCGCTGACGGTCTGCCCCGAGTGCGGTGGCGCCCTGCGTAAGCAGTACGGTTCGATCGGTGTGACGTTCAACGGTGGCGGCTTCTACCGCACCGATTCCCGCGCAGGTAAAGGTTCGGTAGATTCCAGCGCGTCTTCCGGCGCGACCAGCGGTTCTGCGTCATCATCGTCTTCTGGAGGAAGTACCTCCGCCGCCACGTCGTCGTAGCGGAGACAGAAAAAGGGACTCAAATGTTTAAGGGATTCCGTGATTTCATTCTGCGCGGCAACGTCATTGACCTTGCCGTCGCTGTCGTTATTGGCGCGGCATTCACCGCCGTGGTCACGGCGATCGTTGACGGCTTCATCACGCCGCTGATTGCCGCAACCGTACCGACCGGCGATATTGCTGACGCCGTGCTGTCGATTGGCAACTGGCACATCGCGTGGGGCCTCATCGTCGCCGCGATCATTAAGTTCATCTCGGTCGCCGCCGTCGTGTACTTCGTGATGATCGTTCCGATGAACAAGTTCAAGGAGATCCAGGCGAAGCGCGCTGGCGTCACCGAAGAAGAGGCAGCCCTGTCGGAGACCGACCTGCTGGTTCAGATTCGCGACCTGCTCGCCGAGCAGAAGAAGGCGTAACGCCCTTCGCTCGCAGAAAGCGCCGTCCCGATGGGGCGGCGCTTTCTCGTTGTTAGTAGTGGGGCGGAACCTCGCGGCGCATGCGCTCGTCGTTGGGGCCGGAACCCGCGGGCTGCGCAACGATGTTTGCAACCACCGGGTCATCTGCTTCTGGCTCAGCCGTGGTTCCGGGAGCCGCCGTCAGCCGCGCACGACGCGACCCCGCGACCCGAACGACATGCTGTCGTTCGTCGCTCATGAGGCGTCTTCTGCGGCCTCGGTGTCGGCGAACGGAATGGCGCCCAAGAGTGCGGCAATTCGCGAAGCCACCCGACCCGGGTCGCTGTAGAGATCGAACGAGTGCACGCGAACATAGTGCCATCCCAGCTTGCGCAAAGTCTGTGGGCGCAAGCGCAACGATTCGCGGAGCGAGTCGCCGTAGATCTCCGGATCACTCTCAACGACAACAGCACGGCCGTTGTGTTGCGCGACGAGCGGGAGCACGCCACGGTAGTTCACATTGAGGGTGACGCCGAGGGCGCGCAGTTCGCGAGCGAGCTGCAGCATGAGCGGGTCAGCCAGGTCTTCGAGGTGCGTCTCGCGGGAGCGCTCGGCGATGCCCGACAAAATCGTCATCAGCGTTGCGGCACCGTACTCGAGGCGATCATCGGTGAAGGCCGTAGGGCGAATCGACGACACGACCGTCATCGAACGACGGGCACGCGTCATACCAACCGTGAGTAAGCGCTCGCCGTCGGGTGTCGACAGGTCACCGAAGTCGCTCAACACACGGCCGTGACGGGTGAGGCCGTAGCCCAGCGAGAAGATCACGCGGTCGCGGCTCTCGGCCACCGACTCTTCGAGCGTCAGCACCGCGAACGGCTCGCCGTTGTCACGCGAAACGAAGTCGGCAACGTCGGCGCGACCGGCGAAAGCGTGAGCCACAGCAACGCGCACGCGTTCGGCGTGCTTACGGCTCGCAGTGACCACCATGAGTGATTCTTTGGGGCGGTTCACGGCGTGCTCAACCACGACGGTTGCTACACGCTGAACTTCGGCTTCGGGGCTCTCGACCGCGCCAGAAATCGGGTCGGGAGCGCCAACACCACCTTCGACGTAGTCGACGGTCAGGCTGCCGCGACCCAGGTACGAACCGGCCCACGGCATCGAAACAATTTCGCCGCCATAGAACGCGTCATTGACGAGCTCGGCGAGGTCTTCGCCGCCGACACGGTAGCTCCGGGTGAGTGTCTCGACCGGCACGAGTTCAGCAACGCGCTCAAAGACGCTCGTAGTGTCGAACTCGTGCTCGCTCTCCCACTCCCCCGACGTCGTCGTGGCAATGTCGAACGGCGTCGGCGCTTGCGTAACCGGGTCACCGAACAGCACGACTTGGCGGGCGCGACGAATCGCGGGCGCGGCCTCAGCGGTGTTGATCGCGCCAGCATCGGCAATCAGGACGACGTCAAAATCAGTGTCGGGAATGCGCGGCACGTCATACGGTGACGCCACCCAGACCGGAACCAGCACACGCGCAAGCGTGGGAGCAGCGGCTCGAAGGGCCGCCGGTGTGAGTCCGCCGCGCGTGATCGCGGTGCGCAGCGCTTGCGCCTCAGCAGGCTGATCGATGAGCGCGATGCGCCAGTCGGTCGCGAGACGCCACGCGAGGAGCGGACCGGAGTTGGCGTTGTGGGCTTCGTCGACGAGACGGAAGTCGCGTTCGAGGCTGTCCACGACACTCGTGCGGGCACCGAGCAGTGCCTTATCGGTCTGCAACAGGTGCTCAATGGCCGACAGCCACCACGCACTTTCCAGCTCCGCGGCAACGCGATGCTCCGGAACGTGACGTTCGGAAAGATCCGACAGCAATGGTTCCAGCCCCATCTTCGCCAACTCAACGCGAAGCTTGCTGCGCTCGATGAGGTTGTCGAAGAACGTGGACTCGGCGGCGAGACCCGCGAGGGTGCGCACCAATTGTGCGACCGGCAGGGCCGACAGCTGGGCGGCTCCGGCGCGGCCGAGCGGCTTGTCGAGGGCTCCCAAATCAGCGTGCACGCGCTGCCACGCCACCGCGACATCTTGGAGCCCGGCGGGAATCTCCGGAACCACACCCTGGTCTACATAGCGCTGCCACGCCGTGCGCTGCTTTTGAATACGCACCAACGCGGCGTGCATATCTTGCACATGCACGCCGGGGCGAACATACTCGCGCGCCACGGCCTTCAACCGGCGGCGCTGAGCACCAGACATCTGTACCCCGTCGCGGCGCGTGGCGTGAGCGGCAATGAGGTCGGTGAGGGGGCGCTCGAACACCGTGGGGCTGAACTTATCAAGTGACTCGAGCATGCCCTGCAGCAGCTTGAGGTACTCGCCCAGCTCATCAACGGTGAGGAACGGACGCATGCGCGTCTGTGCGATGAGCGCGTAGCCGCGTTCAAGGAGGTTGGGCACCTCGGTCTTGTTGAGCTTGCCGGCGAGTTCATGGGTCGCCTGCGCAGCGGCCGTTGACTCGAACGATGCGCCATACCAGGGCGAGTCATCGGGGCCAAACTCGAACTCGCCGAGCTTCGCGGCAAGCGTGAGCTTTTCGGCTGCTTCGGTGCGGTCTTTCGACAGCGCGGCAAGAGCGCGAGCGTCGAGGCGAGCCTGCGTTTTCGGCGGCTCGGGGTGCTGGGCGATCTTCGCGAGCTCGCGCGTCGCGTCAATCGCACTCACGTTAAAGGCCGGGTGCTTTTGCGTGAGAGCAGCGCGATAGTCGCGGAGCACGGCGCGGAGGCTGACGAGCGCTTCATCGACTTCGGCTACCGCTGGTTGTGCGGCCCTTTCGTTGCGGCCGATCGCGCGAATGAGGTCTTCTTGCAGGTTCGTGGTGCGCACGGCGAGGCCATCGAGGCCAATGCCAACGAGGCGGTGGCGCAGGCCATCGAGGGTCGAGCGTCGGGTGCTGACGACCAGCACACGCTTGCCAGCCTGCACGAGGGCACCGACCGCGTTGATGATCGTCTGCGTGCCACCGGTTCCGGGCAGCGTTGCGACAGCCAGCGACTGGCCGGCGACGATGCGCGACAGCACGCGTTCTTGCTCAGCGTCAGCATCGAGCAGGAGCGTGTCGGCGGCCGGTGAGCGGTCGTCGGGCCCTGCCCACGCCGCGATTGGTCGCTGCTGCTTCAGAAAGTCGCGGTCATCGGCGTGGCCCGCGAGGGCGTTGAGGATCGGGTGGTCGAGACCACCGTCAGCTGCCATGTGTGCCGAGACGTCGGCGAACGTCGAAACGATGAGGCGCGGGTGCACGGCAAACGTATCGATGCGTGTCGTGAGGCGGCGGAGTTCATCGATGACGCGCTGCGGCTTGAAGATGCCACCCTCGTGCGCGAGCGCGGCGAGACGTGCGCCGTCAATCGTGATGGCGTAGTGCTCACGCATCGCACGAACCAGCTCGGGGTTCACGAACATCGGGCCGTGAAGCTTGAGCTCGTAGTCGTTGAAGTGGCGACGGATGCCGAGCGGGCGCAACAGCACGGGGGCAGTGTACTCCACGCCGCCGATTCGCCAGGAGGCGAGGCCCGTGGCGAGGTGCACCGAGTCGATGCCGCGAACCGCACGAAGTTCAATGTTCTTGGCGGTGATTTGCTCGGCGGCAATGCGAGCGGTTCGCATCGCTACCTCATCGCGGAACAGGCCAGAAAGTAGTGTCGATCGGCCCGTGATGAACTGCGGCAGGCTACCGGGGTGGGCCTTCGTGATCTCGATGCCCGCTTCGGGAACATCGTGGTATCGCAGCAGGGGCGACGGGCCACCCAGCTCGGCGCTTTCGGCAACAATACGATCGCGTGCGGGTTGCGCAATGTGAGCGGCCACCACACCCGGACCGAGGTCGCCGATCATTCCGGGTTGCACCGCCTGCGCGAATTCGCGATCTTCGTTCATGAAGAGACGTCCTTCTGTTGCCGACATCTACCACAGTAAGCGCCTGCGTGGTGGAAAGACGGTATCCCTCGCGCAGTTTGCCGCAGAATATCGACGCAACGCACGCTCCCTCCACAATCAGGATTTTTCTATAGTTCTCCCCCGGTCGCCGACATGTCATTCTGGAACCATGCGAGGCACACAGGATGAAGGCATGACATATACCTGGGATGCCGTACCCACACCCGTCGGCCTCGTTGTCGCTGTTTTTGATGGCTCCGCTTTGGTGAGCGTTCACCTCACCGAAACTGACCCGCTGTGGGAGATCGAACGTGTCTCTCGCCTGCTGTTCGAAACACCCGTCCACGAACCCGGTGCCGCACACGAGTTGGCCCGACAGGTCGATGAATACTTCGCGGGAACGCGACGCTCTTTCGACCTCAATCTCGATTGGCGGTTGACGGGGTCTGGCTTTACCCGCGCCGCGCTCCAAGCGATCACCGAGATTCCTTACGGCGAGACCATCAGCTACGGCGCGATCGCGGGCCTCGCCGGTCGGCCCCGCGCGGCTCGCGCTGTCGGCTCTGCCTGCCGCACGTCGCCGTTCTCCCTTGTGGTGCCGGTGCACCGTGTCGTGCGATCCGATGGTTCCGTTGGCGAGTACGGCTCCACCCCCGACATCAAAAAGTTCCTGATCGACCTGGAGCGCCAAACGCTTGAGGCCGCATCGGCTGCATAGCGACGGTCATCCGAAGGTGGCGCCGCCGATTAGTCTAGAGGTACGCCCCCGTAGCTCAGTGGATAGAGCGTCGGTTTCCTAAACCGTGCGTCGCTGGTTCGAGTCCAGTCGGGGGCACACTCTCACGCGCAAATGACGAGCCGATCGGTGGCGCAGTCATCCCCACTGTGGCGCACACGGAGCTGTTCAAGACGTGCGCCTAAGCCGCTACCCCCAAGTAGGGCTCCCACGACGCTTCTGCACGTTCTGCACCCTGTACCGTCCAGGTTCCGCCCCGCGGTGCCCGCGGCTTGATTCGGAGCTCCCAGCCCATCTCCTGGGGAGTGCGGTTGCTTTTGAGGTTGTTGCAACGCAGACAGCACGCAACGAGGTTCTCCCACGACCCGTCGCCGCCGCGTGAGCGGGGCAGGACGTGATCGATCGTGGAGGCAGCACCCCCACAGTAGGCACAGCGGAATCCGTCGCGGCGCAACACGCCCCGCCGGGTCGCCGGCGTGCGGCGCGTTCGCGGAAGACGAATGTACTGCGTGAGCACAATCACTGCGGGTCGCTCATACATGGTCGTCGCCGTCCATACCGGGTCGTCGACAACGGCTTCCAGCACCGTTGCTCTCTCATTCATGACCAGAAGCAGCGCTCGCTTAAATGACACAACTGCGAGCGGTTCATATCCGGCATTTAGTACCAACGTGCGCATCCGTCGTCCTCTCGATGGGGCCCGGCAGGCTGCTGGGCGCTTCGATGCATGGCGGCGTGGTGGTGGCGAAAGAGTGCCCAGAAACAACAAAAGGTGCTGTCTTGTCAGACAGCACCTCGGTGGCGCGCACGGCAGGGCTATGCATGTCGTGTCGCAGGCATGGCAACAGAACCTCTCGGCCCCCAGCACCCATGGTTTGGGTGCGTGGTCGTTGGTTCATGTGCTCACTCTCCACTTCTCCTCGTCGGGTAAAGAGTAAACCCGCCAGCAACCTTTTCAGGTCACTGGCGGGTTAATTCTTCGTATTCGTTAGCCGACGTTGGCATTCAGCCATGCCATCGGGTCAACGAGCGAGCCATTGACCTCAACCTCAAAGTGGAGGTGGTTAGCCGTCGAGCGGCCCGTCGTGCCGACCGCGCCGATCGGCTGACCGGCGGCAACCGTGTCGCCGACGCTAACGAGGCGCGTGCCGTACGTCATGTGACCGTACAGGGTCGACACGCGCTGACCGCCAATGACATGGTCGATCACGACGCCGACTCCGTAGCCCCAGTAGCTTTCGCTCGAGACGGTAACAACACCGTCAGCCGCAGCGTAAATAGGAGTCATCGCCGGAGCGAGGATGTCAACGCCATCGTGCGAGCCACCGCGCGAGCGGAAGCCATCGCCGATGTAGTCATAGCTCTGCAACGGGAAGATCACGGCACCCGAACCGGCGGGAACCATCGAGAGGTCCATGCTGGCCCATGCGCTTGCGGCCTTCGAGTTCGACACGGCCGCTGCAGCAGCCTGAGCTGCCAGCTCCTTGGCGCGCTGAGCAGCGGCTTCTTCAGCCTTCTTCTGCTCAATCTCACCAATGGTGGTGGCTGCGTATGTCGTCGCCGTCAGGTTCGTGGTGTCAGCGTCAGATGCCACTACGAGGGTCTGGGCGCCATCTTCGGCAACCTGTTGCAGGGTGACCGTCTCATCAGCGGCCGGCTTAAATGCGGCGTAAGCAGGCAGTGCGACGGTGGCCACGAGGCCAGCGACGGCGCCGAAGATTGCGAGCGCCCGGATGGGGCGAATCTTCTGGTGAGCCTGGGCCGAGGCCACGGGCTTCTTGGTGTTCTGTTCTGCGCTACGACGGGTAATTCGAGAAGTTGAAGATGGTTCGACCGACGCGTCGGTCTCGTTCTTCAACGGTTCGTTCTGTGACGACAAGCTGATCCTCCGGGCGCCTCTCCACAGCTAATGGCGGCTCGTCGGCACTCTGTTACAGGGCACTTTGTGCATCGGGACCCGCGGAAATGACGAGCCAGCGAGGCATTCTCCACGGTGTCCTCCGGCCAGCTTCTCGCCCTCGGACTTGAGCAAGGCTACCCGAATGTAACGATATTGTCTCGCTGAGACGGAACTTTTTCCGGAATTCTCATGTTGGAGAGATTCGATAATCCGGAGATCGTCGTCTTGTACCTCATCACACGAGGGCAAAATCCGCATGATCTCGCGGAAACCCGGGGCAAATTTCGGGTTAGCGAATCGCTACGTGCGGTCGCTCAACAAAAAGATGTGCGCGGCAACTTCGACGGGCAATTCGAGACCGGCGTCGTTACCGTCCATTTCGACGAGCACATAGCCCTCGTTGAAACGGAACTGACCGTGCGCACCGGGCAGTACGCCCGCGTCACGGAACTGCTCCAGCAGCTCAGGATCGACCTGCGCAGGCTCTGCCAGACGCCGCACGGTGCCCTCAATCGGGCGGCCAGCGTCGGTGAGGCGCTGCACAAGGCCCACCACTCCCTGCTCGAACGTGGCGTTCGTCTCGCCACCCACCTGGTCGAGTCCGGGAATCGGGTTGCCATAGGGCGATTCAGTCGGGTGTCCGAGAAGCTCAACCAGGCGACGCTCGACCTGCTCGCTCATGACGTGTTCCCAGCGGCACGCCTCTTCATGCACGTACGCCCAGTCGAGGCCAATAACGTCAGACAGCAGACGCTCCGCAAGACGGTGCTTGCGCATCACGTCAACGGCCTTCTGTCGTCCTTCGTCGGTCAACTCCAGCGTGCGAGTCTCAGAGACGACAACAAGGCCGTCACGTTCCATGCGTCCGACCGTCTGTGAGACGGTGGGGCCGGAGTGGCCCAAGCGCTCAGAGATGCGAGCACGCAGCGGCGTAATGTTCTCCTCTTCCAACTCCAGGATGGTGCGGAGATACATTTCGGTGGTGTCGATCAGGTCAGTCATGACGCCTCACAGCTCAGATAAAGAATGCTCTCTAGCCTACCGACTTTCGTCGTCACACTCTCCGGGGGCGTCCCGTGAAAGAACTAGACTGAACCCATGGCGACAGTTGAGATTCCCCGAGACCTCCTTCCCGCTGACGGCCGCTTTGGTTGCGGCCCCTCCAAGGTGCGCGAGGAGCAAATCACTGCGCTCGCCTCGGCTGGTCTCTCGTTGCTGGGTACATCCCACCGCCAGGCCCCCGTCAAGAACCTCGTCGGTTCGGTCCGTGATCTCATGAGCACGATGTTCCGTCTGCCGGAAGGCTACGAAGTCATCCTCGGCAACGGCGGCTCGACCGCGTTCTGGGATGCCGCCGCTTTCGGCCTCATCGAGAACCGCGCCCAGAACCTGGTGTTCGGTGAGTTCGGTGGCAAGTTTGCGAAGGCTGCCGCAGCTCCCTGGCTGCAGGCACCGGATGTGCGCAACGCCGAGCCCGGAACCATTGCCACGGCAGAAGCAGCGGCTGGCATTGACGTATACGCCTACCCCCACAACGAGACCTCGACCGGTGCGGCATCGCCGATCTACCGCGTTGCGGGCGACGAGGGCGCTCTGACCGTTGTTGACGCGACGAGTGCAGCCGGCGGCATCGACTTCGACGTCACCGAAACCGACGTCTACTACTTCGCCCCGCAGAAGAACCTCGGTTCTGACGGCGGCCTGTGGTTCGCCATCGTCTCTCCCGCCGCCATCGAGCGCATCGAGCGCATCGCGGCTTCGGGCCGATACATTCCTGACTTCCTGAGCCTGAAGCAGGCACTCGACAACTCGCGCCTCAACCAGACGCTCAACACGCCGGCTCTCACGACGCTTCACCTCCTGAACAGCCAGCTCGATTGGATCGTCAGCAACGGCGGTCTCGCGTGGGCAGACGCCCGCACGCGCGAAAGCTCTGGCGCCCTGTACGAATGGGCCGAGGCTTCTGCCGTAGCTACGCCGTTCGTAACGAACCCGGAGCACCGCTCCCCCGTCGTCGCCACGATCGACTTCGACGACTCGATTGACGCCGCCGCGATCGCGAAGACGCTGCGCGCCAACGGCATCGTCGACACCGAGCCGTACCGCAAGCTGGGCCGCAACCAGCTGCGCGTTGCCACGTTCGTTTCGATTGAGCCGAACGACGTGCGTCAGCTGATCCGTAGCATCGACTACGTGCTGGCCAACAGCTAAGACACCAACGACAAAGGGCGGCCCTCACGTGAACTGCTCCCCGGAAGTTGGACTGAGAAATCAGATACCAATTTTCGGGGAGTTTTTCTATGCGTGCACGTTCCGCACTTTCACCCAAGCAACGCGAACTCGCAGTCGGATGCTTTGAGGAGG
>NZ_JBNTKF010000028.1:0-26825 GCF_050408675.1 Microbacterium daqui
GACGACCTGCTCCGGAGTGTGACGCTTCCTGCTGTTCGTCATGATCTGACCAGTCTCCCTGCCCGGACCCCCGGGCAACAGGACGACTCACACAACCACCGGACCTACCGAACGGGGTCAGCCCAGCACGGCTCACCCCGGCGGGCCGCGAGGGCGAGATCTTCGGCCTCTACGCGACGACCGGGCGGGCGGCGAGCTGGATGGCGTCCGCCGCATGGACCGTCCTCATCGCCGTGACGAACCAGACCGTCTTCGGCATCCTCGGCATCGTGATCGTGCTGGTCATCGGTTTCCTGCTCCTACTCCCGGTGCAGGCGCCCCGCTCGGCACACTAACTGCACTTTCCCGTCAGGTTGAGGCACACCACGCTCACGGCCTTGAAGACGGGAGCCATGTGGGAGACCGCAGAAGTTCGACGCGGTGAAGTATCGGGACCGGAACGTTGTCAAGCATGGGTATCGCCGGTGAAGCAATGGCGCGGGCTCGCGACCCGGTATGACAGACTCGCGCTCGTGTACCGGGCCGCGGTTGTTATGAATGGCGTGATCGCGTGGCTCGACCTATTACGAGACGCACCCTAGTGGCTTCCACCAGCCATGCTATGCGATCACCTGCTGCTGCCGCCGCGGTGCAGTCTAAGACCTCCCAGACTCGAGGTCGATATCGCGGACGGATCGGATGAAGTCACGCCACAGGGTGGGGTAGGTGGCGTCCTGCTTCAGGCCAACTAATCCTGATCTCATTTCTAGGTCGCTGAGCCTGGCGGCTTCGCCGCCAGGCCGTTTGATCGCGCACATAGGGCGGCCGGGGAATCTGTCCCCGAACAGCGCATACTCCGTCCGGATTCCCTCCATGCCTCCGATGAAGACTGCACCGTCTGGGTCTGCTTCCTCCAGCATCTGAGCACGCATGATCTCCAGACTGGATTCCCATTTGCCCGGTTCGGGATGGTCTCCCTCGTGAGCTTCCGTCCACACTAAAGTACCGACGCCTGCGGCCTCGAACCGTCTTGTCGCGGTAGGAAGCACGTTATCGAACAGAAGCGACTGGTAGATCTGGACCAGCGGTTCTGCAGAGGGAGGGAACTCAGCAGCAACATAGAGCAATAGTGGTGCAAGTGTCGGGTGAGCCGCGGTCACGATTCTGAAGTTCTCAGTGAGACACGCCCGCGCAAAGGTCACGACCGCGTCTGTGATCTCGAGCGGATCGAATTCTCCCTCCCACCGGGTAGGGTCGGGGATACTGCCGGACAGGAAGATCGTCCCGATGGGGCCAGTATCGGTTCGCATCGGAGGCAAGTCAATTGCCATGACTCCACCAACCTCCTATTGCATTCTCAGGGATAACTGTCATCTGTCGACCGTCGGAAACCCACTCTAGATGCTCTTGAAGGCCAGACGGGAGGGTGCGGGCACTGTGTACGAGAACGCCGGGCAAGTTTGCGCCCGTTCGTGCGGAAGTCTGATCGAGGGTCTGGAGATCGACTGCTGTGGGGAGACGAGGTGTGGTGCCCACGATGCCCGTCCCCTCGTGAGTTCTTACGAGAAGTTGCCAGCCGCGAAGCGAGGTACAGTCTGCGACGCCGGCAGCCGCTGCGGCCTCGCTAATGCTCTTGACCAAGATGCTACGCCGTCTCACAATGCCGTGAGCATGCGCTCGTTCCACTCCTTCGATGACTCTCTCAAGCGCAGCTTCGGTAAGGACTGAGTAGCCGTGATCGTCTTCGACGAGATCTTCTTCGCTGAGGAAAAGCCTGGGGAGGCCGGAACTCCCCGGGACTTCTTGCACTTCGCCGGGCCAGCGCAGGATGAGGATTCCCATTGTGTGGCTTAGGGCGTAGTCGACCTCATCGAACACCCATTCAGAGCTGTGTGCCTCGGGGGTCTCCAACAGTAAGAGGAATGCGTGATCCTCGAGCGCATGCCCGATTTCTTGTTGAAAGTTCGTCCCCTCTCTAATAGCGAAGCGGTCGATGAAAGGGCGGAACTTGAAATGACTTAGCTTGTCGTGCAGTTGCTCAGCGGCGCCGAGTCCGTCGGTACGGCGATGGCTAATAAAGACTCGCCGATGCTTCTCTTCGATACCGAGTTCCTCGAGCAGCGTGTGAACCAAATGCTGCAGAGTCACCTCATCACTCCAGACGGTCCCATTTGCGTGAGTGAGCTCCTGCGGTGCGAACTCGCTGAAGCGACCTAAGTCTTCGAGAACGGGAAATATCGTGGTGCCGCTTGCCAGCTCTTCATTGAGCGCAGCTTGGATAACATCGCTCTTCTTGGAGCGCTCGTCACAGAGGCAGACGCAGATACGTGGCGTTCCGGGGGATATCTCGCTGGCCGTGACCGTGATAGCGACGGATCGGTGCAGGCCGATCAATTCCAGTTGGCGAGCAACAGCCTGGCTCAGCACCCTGACCTCCGCTTCCCGCCCGTCATGTACGACACGGATACCGTAAGTGGTCGTCATCCAAACTTCTCCGGTCCTTCTCAGCTAGCGTTTCGCTGACGAAGGGCTCGCGAGTTGTCCACGAGCGCGCCCTTGGAGCTACGCGCCTGGAACGCGGTCTCAATGTTGCTGCGGAGCCTGGTCTTGGAATGGGGGTAGGACACGTAGCTTGCGTAGGAGCTCTCCGGATCCCCGGAGACGAAATTGTCCTTAACGCGAGCTGGTAGCGTCGCGGAGTTATTCATGGAGGGCAGGGGGATTACCAGCAGTCCGTTGCGTCCGTTCACCGGGTCGTTGCGGAGCGAGGAGGAGATTTCCCAATCGACGAACTTGCGACCCCACGTTCCTTCCCCCAAGAGGAGGATCGTTACCGTGGAGTCCGAGAGGTACTTTTCGCGGATACGTCGCTTGATGTATTCAGTATTGGTACTGTCCACAAAATCATCTTCTTCGGTGACTCCAACGGAACGGGGAATGAACTCGGATCCGAAATCGGTCACAAAGGTTTGCACTTCTTCCAGATCGGCAACGTGATACGAGATGAAGCACTTATGCCGGGTGCTATCGGAGCTCTTCGCGGACGCGCGTTCTGCGCTGAGCTGCAGCATGAGGGATTGAAAATTGCTCGTCATCGCGCCTCGATTCATGGAAGTCACGGTTCGAGCGGCCTTGTCCGAACCTGTGAAGACGTTGTGTTCACCACCTTAGTGTGGGCCACCGATTTTCAGGGGGACACCCCGGGTAACGCGGTGGAGTTTTCGAGTGGGAGACGGAGTACACCTCGTGTGAGCACTTGTTGTTCTCACGGAAGGCCCTTGTATGCCACTCCCCGATTCCGGTTCGCTGCACGCGGCACCCTTGATCTCTCCCCCAAAGGAGCGGCGCCGTGCCCGTGCAGCTCGTCGACGAGCTGCAGCTCAACTAAGTCTGCAGGCTGACGCTTCGCGTCGAGTCGCGGCGCGCGCGCAGGTCGAAGCCGAACGCAAGGAAGCTCGCTCCACTCATTATCTTCCACGTGCCGGGGAGCCAGGCCCGGCGGCCTTACGATCATGGAGCCGTTTCCGTGTGCCAACGCATCAAGACACGTCCGCGGCGCTCGCGGGCGCGTACCCGTTCCTCGCGGAGGGTGGCCTGGGCAGTGAGGGGGTGTTCGTTGGTCAGGATTTGTACTCGGCGGCGTCGTTCGTGTTCGATCCATGGCGGCTGTACCAGCAGGGTCTGATCACCGCCCCGAACGCGGTACTGGCGGGGATCGTCGGGTCGGGGAAGTCGGCGCTGGCGAAGAGTCTCTACACGCGGTCGATCGCGTTCGGGCGGCGCGTGTATGTGGTTGCGGATCCGAAAGGTGAGCACACGAGCGTCGCGGAGGCGGTCGGGGGCCGGGCGATCCGACTCGGGCATGGACTCCCGGCACGGTTGAACCCGCTGGATGCGGGGTACCGGGCGGCAGGCCTCTCGGATGCCGAGTGGGCGACCCAGGTTTCGGCGCGCCGTCGGGATCTCGTCGGCGCACTCGCGGAGACAGTGCTGGATCGTCCGTTGTCGCCGGTGGAGCATACGGCGATCGACGTCGCGCTGCGTGCGGCGGTGGCGTCGTCGGAGGTGCCGATCCTGCCGATGGTCGTCGAGCGGATGCTCGCCCCCGACACAAGAGAGGACGCGCGTCTTGAGGAGGACGGGCGGATGGTCGCCCACGCGCTCCGGCGTCTCGTGTACGGGGATCTGAAGGGCATGTTCGATGCGCCGTCGACGGTGGTGTTCGATCCGTCTCTGCCGATGCTGTCGTTGGATCTGTCACGGGTGTCGGAGTCGAACACGTTGATGTCGGTGCTGATGACGTGCTGCTCGGCGTGGATGGAGTCCGCGTTGCAGGATCCCGCGGGCGGGCAGCGGTGGGTGGTGTACGACGAGGCGTGGCGACTGATCGGGCACGCCGCGCTGCTGCGGCGGATGGATGCGCAGTGGCGGCTGGCACGGCATTTCGGGATCGCGAACCTGCTGATCGTGCACAAGGTCACCGATCTAGAGACCGGCGGGGATCAGGGGTCGATGCTACGGGCGCTCGCGTCGAGCCTGCTGGCGAATTCCGAGACCAGGATCGTGTACCGGCAGGAGTCGGACCAGATCGAGGCGACCGGGCGGCTGCTCGGGATGACCGGAACCGAGCGTTCACTGCTGCCCGGGCTCGGCACCGGGCAGGGCCTTTGGAAGATCAAGGAGCGATCTTTCGTCGTCCAGCATCAACTGCATCCAGCGGAACTTGAGATGTTCGATACCCGCGCCAGGATGGGCTGACCGCGATGCCGAGGAAGCGGAAAAATCCGCAGAAATCCGGGCCTCTGCCAGTACCTGTGACTCTACCCCTCGTGGTCGCTGCTGTCCAGGAAGACGGGAGCATCACGGTAACTGTCGATGGGGTGATGCTCATGCAGGGCCCGATCGCGCGGGATGCGCTCGGGCGGGTGCTGTCGGCGATCGCGGAAGACAAACGGTCTCCGATCCGCGCGGAGGTGCACGAGGCAGACGGTCGCGTGTTCGCGGACATCATCACACCGCTGCCGCTCAGGTCTCGGTTCGCGCCACCGCCCGCCACGTCTGCGGTTCCGCCGCCGGTGCCTGCTGTGCAGTACCCGCCGCTGGTGGAGGTGTCCGGGCAGGGGTTCGTGCCTGGTGAGGATGTTGCGGTGCTGGTGATCGTCGCGCATACCTCTGCCGCCGGCAACGGGCTCGCACGGGCGATCCTGGAACAGGAGCGACTCCCAGACGACGTGCGGGATGTGCTGCTGTTCGGGGAGGTGTCGGGAACGATCGTCCGGCAGGGAGTGCGGCCATGAACCGGGCTCAGGCGAGACCGGCCAACGATCATCTCCTGAACATCGGGATCGGACTGATGGTGGCCGGGTTCGTGTTCGCGCTGATCCTCCGCGCAGCGGGCACCGTCGCGGCTTGGCTTTCGGGCCTGCCACTCCCCGAGGTGGGTTTGGCTTCGGGCATGGGCGTCTTCACCGACCCCCTGCATCCGGGGCTGGTGTTCGGGGTGGATGAGCTGCATCCGGTGGTGTTCTGGCTGGTCGCTGCGGTCATGCTGACCGCGGTGATCTGGCCGGCAGTATGGGGGTGGCTACGGTGGCGGGCGAGAGCTGAGCACACCGACCCGCGACGCCTCAAGGGAACCGCGACCGGGGCCGAGGTCGCGCAGGCGGCGTCGGCGAAGTCGCTAGTGAAGCGGGCATCCACATTCCGGCCGTCGCTGAAAGAGGCGACCGCGGCGGATGTCGGCTATCTGCTGGGCACGTCGCGGGGGCGGCAGGTGTGGGCGACGGTGGAGGACTCGATGCTCGTGATCGGGCCTCCGAGATCCGGGAAAGGCATGCATCTGGTCCTGAATGCCATCCTCGATGCGCCCGGCGCAGTGATCACGACGAGCACCCGCCCAGACAACCTCACCGCGACGCTCACAGCCCGGAAAGAGAAGGGCCCAGTGGCGGTGTTCGACCCGCAGCGGCTCGCGCCCGGCATCCCCTCGGGGCTGCGGTGGTCGCCCGTGCGAGGCTGCCAAGACCCGTTGACGGCGATGATCCGGGCGACCGGACTGGCATCAGCGATCGGGTTCGGCGGGGTCGACAACGGCGGGTTCTGGGAAGGGAAGGCGCGCATGGCGATCCAGGCGCTCCTGCACGCCGCCGCCCTCGACGGACGGGACGCGCGCACGGTCGCCCAGTGGGCGCAATCTCCGACCACGGCCGGGGATGCGGTGCGGATCCTGCAATCTCATTCGGAGGCGGCGGATGGGTGGGCGGACTCACTGGATTCAATGATCCAGTCCGACCCGCGCACCCGAGACTCGATCTGGCAGGGCGTCTCCCTCGCGTTCGGTGCCCTCGCCGACCCGCGCGTGCTCGAAGCAGTCACCCCGGGAGAGGACGAGCAATTCGATCCGGAGAAGTTCCTCCTCGCCAAAGGCACCCTCTACCTCCTCGCCACCGGCGCCGGAGCAGGCGCGTCGGCCGCATTGGTCGCCGCGTTCATCGAGGACTTGGTGGAGACGGCGCGGCGTATCGCCGCCCGCTCCCCCGGTGCGCGCCTAGATCCGCCGATGCTGATGGCGCTGGACGAGATCGGGAACCTCTCCCCTTTGCCGTCGCTCCCCACACTGATGGCGGAGGGTGGTGGTACGGGGATCACGCCGATGCCGGTGCTGCAGTCGCTCGCGCAGGCGCGGGAGAAGTGGTCGGAGAACGCGGCGAACGCGATCTGGGATGCGTCGATCGTGAAGATCGTCCTCGGGGGCGCGTCGAACAGCCGCGACCTGCACGACTTGTCACAGCTGGTCGGGGAACGTGACGAGGAGACCGACTCGGTCACGCAGGATGCCTATGGCGGGCATTCCTCGCAGCGGTCGATCCGGCGGGTACCGATTCTGCCCCCGGACGTGCTGCGTACCCTCCCGTTCGGGACCGGGGTGATCCTGCTGCGCGCGACCCGCCCCATCGTCGCAGACCTCCGCCCCTGGACATCACGACCGGATGCGGGAGAGCTGAAGGCGGATCGCGCGCGCCTCGAAGAGCAACTGCAGCAGGGTGCCTGAGCTGTCTCCTGCCTCCGCTGTTCGGGGTGGGAGGGGCGGGGCACCTATGGGTGACGGCAGGTGGTGCCGTTTGATCTTGTGAGGAGTCCCCCTGATGTCTGATCTTCATACCCAGCAGTCCTTGTCCGGGTTCATCGCGTCCGACCCGAAGCTGAGCTACACCAGCAAGGGAGATGCCCGTTTCTACGCGAAGATCGGGCAGGAGCACTTCCGTCCTGAGGCGGACGGGTCGTTCACAAAGCTGGAGACCACGTTCCACGACATGGTTCAGTACCGCAAGGCCGCTGAGGAGGCGTTCGCCCGGTTCCGTAAGCGCGACTGGTTCATCGCCGAGGGCTATGTGAAGACCTACCCGGACAAGATGGGTGAGCAGCGGGAGGAGTTCGTGGCGAAGAAGCTCGGCCACGACACCGCCCGCACCGAGTACGAGGTCGTCCGCAAGGAGCCCACCAGCGCGGAGAAGGCGACCACGATCGCCGCCGCGTTGCAGGCCGCGCAGGAATCCACGGACGAGGTTGTCGGCCACACCGACTCCGGGCCGGCGGTAGCGCCCACGGCGACGCCGGCGACCATGACGGGGCCACGGGAGCCTGCCTCTGTGTCCGCGGTCGGCCTCTGACCGCCCGCGGCCACAGCCTCTTCGACTGCTGGTGGCGGTGCTGCTCCTCCCCGCACCCCGGGCCGCACCGTCACCAGCTGCTTTCCTGCCGGTTCTGTGATCCGCGAGGTGATCATGCGCGCTCTTACTGCTTTTCCCCTGACGGGTGCCCCTTTCTGCGTGTCGGGGTGTCCGCGTACACTGGAAGTGTCTAGTCCGCTCCCGCATACCGGGAGCAGCTGCTGATGGCGCGTCGCAAGCGTCTCGACCCGGCCCTGTACGGTCAGGTCGAACTCGATCTTTGGGGGCTGGACGACACCACTGCGCAGGAGACCGTCACGGTCGGCGCAGCCACCCCCGACCCTGTTCCGTCCGTATCGGATACGGCGGAGATGCCGGGGCAGATTGAGGAAGGAGCAGACGATGACGCACTATCAAACGCTCGCACGCACCCATTGGACCCGGTACGCGCCGACGAGAGTCGAAGCGATCCCGAACCCGGACGAGTTCTTCCAGATGCTGGGCCAGCAGGTTCACGAGCAGGTGACCGAGCTGACCGTCCAGTTGGCGGGGCAGGACCGGGCCGGGGAGAGCTACCTGGAGAAGGTCGGACGGTTGGGCGCGGCGCGGCTGCGGGCGGAGGAGATCGTCTTGACGGATCTGGTGTGGATCAGCTCCCCGGAGACGAGCCCGGCCGAGGCGCGGGAAGCGTGGGAGCTGGATCGGACCTCGGACTCCTGGCTGGCCTCCTGGGCGGAGCGGATTCAGGAATCCCCGGAGGATCAGATGCCCGCGACCGAGGAACTGGTCGACCTGGCAGCGGAGTGGATGCTGCCGGTGACGTTCCTGCAGGCGCTCCTGGAGGCGGAGTTCCCGGCCCAGTTCCTCCGCGAGCACCAGGAGACCCTCGCCCAGGCGGCGGAGCGCCGCTACCACCACCCCTAAGCGACACGATCGGCCCCACCGCGCCCGGCACACCTGCCGGGGCGGCGGGGTCCGCGGTGGTGTTTCGGCCAGGTACGCAGGAGGATCTGGCACCGTCGGGTGCGAAAGCCCGGTTCGAGGCCAACATCGGCGCGATCGGGGTGGTCCGCGCCCTCACCGCTGAGGAGCGTCCAGCGACCGTGGACGAGCAGCAGCGGCTGGCGCGCTGGTCGAGCTGGGGTGCGATTCCGCAGGTGTTCGATGAGGAGAACACGGACTGGGTGACCGAGCGTGCCCTGCTGCGTGGGCTGTTGGACGAGCAGGAGTGGCGGGCTGCGGCTCGCACCACCATCAATGCCCACTACACCGATCCCGCGTATGTCCGGGAAATCTGGGATGCGCTCGCTCGGCTCGGGTTCCAGGGCGGCACGGTGCTCGAGCCCGGGTCGGGGGCGGGCACGTTCATCGGGCTCGCCCCGGCCTCTTCCCGAATGGTCGGGGTCGAACTCGACCCGCTCACGGCCGCGATCTCACGGGGGCTCTACCCTGGCGCGGATATCCGTGCCGAATCGTTCGCGGACACCAAAGCTCCGGCCGCATCGTTTGATGCTGCGGTGGGGAACGTGCCGTTCGCGGACGTCACTTTGCACGACCCAGTACATAATGCGTCGGGGCACTCGATGCACAACCACTTCATCGTCAAAGCCCTGCACCTGACGCGGCCTGGCGGTGTGGTCGCGGTGCTCACCTCGCATTGGACGATGGATGCGCAGAACCCTGCAGCGAGGCGGGAGATGAACGAGCTCGCCGATCTGCTCGGTGCGGTGCGGCTCCCCACCGGTGCGCACCGGCGCGCGGCCGGCACTGAGGCACTCACTGATCTGCTGCTCTTCCGTCGACGCGACCCCGGGCAGGAGCCTGCGAGCGACGTGTGGGAGATGGTGACGCCCGTGACGATCGATGGGGAGCGGGTGAAGATCAACACCTATTTCGCGGACTATCGGCCCGATCATGTGCTCGGCGAGCTCCGGGTCGGGCAGGGCATGTACGGGAACCAGACGCTCCGCGTCACCGCCGACCTGACCGGTGTGCCGCGGCTGCTGCGCGACACGCTCACCGAGATCACCGCCTCTGCGACCGAGCGCGGCCTGACTTTCACCCCACCCACTGCGGCGCAGGAGCAGGAGCGCGCGGCGAGGGTCGCCGCCGACCCTGCCCTGTTTGACGGCTCCATTCTGGCCACCCCCGAGGGCACTTTCCGGGTGGTGGCCGGTGGGGAGTTGCTGCCGCTGAAAGTGCCCAAGTCCGCTGCCGTCGAGTTGCGGGCGCTGTTGACGTTGCGGGATGGCGCGATCGGGCTGCTCGAGATGGAGGCGGCCACTCGGGATGACACCGACGAGATCGAGTCCGCCCGCGCGCGGTTGCGTGACCAGTACGAGAGGTATGTGGCCCGGTATGGGCCGCTGAACCGCTACACGCTGCGCCGCACCGGCCGCACCGACCCCGACACCGGGGAGGACACGCACGCGCGGATCGTGCCAACGCCGCTGCGGATTCTGCGCGGCGACCCGTTCGGGCCGCTCGTCGTCGCGCTCGAGGTGTTCGATGAGCAGGAGCAAACCGCGGCCGGCGCATCGATCCTCTCCGGCCGGGTCGTCGCCCCGATCCCGCCTGTGCGCGGTGTCGAGAGCCCGGCGGATGCGATCTCGGTAAGCCTCGACCGCACCGGCGGAGTTGATCTGGAGCTCATTGCCGAACTCCTCGGCACCGACGGGTCCGATGCGCGGGCCGCTCTTGCCGGGCATGTGTTCGAAGACCCCGCCACCGGGGACCTCATTCACGCTCCGGAGTACCTGTCGGGGAATGTGCGCATCAAGTTCGACGCCGCAGAGTCAGCGGTCAAGGAGCGTCCGGAGTTGCAGGGCAACGTCGATGCACTGAAAGCGGTGCTGCCTGAGCCGTTGGGGGTGGATGAGATCGCGGCGCGGCTCGGCGCGGTATGGATCAGCGCCGCCACGCATGAGGAGTTCCTGCGGGAGATCCTGAAAGCCCCGGACGTGAAAGTGGAGAACCCGCTGCCGGGCATGTGGGAGGTGCGCGGCGGCAGGCAGGGCATCCTCGCGACCAGCGAATGGGGCACCCAGCGGCGCCCCGCACCGGATCTGGTGCAGTCGGTGATGGAGCAGAAACGCATCCAGGTGTACGACGAGCACCGCGACCCGGACGGTACGACGGTGCGGATCTTCAACCCCGTCGAGACAACCGCGGCGCAGGAGAAGGCCGACCAGTTGCAGGAGCGGTTCTCGGAATGGGTGTGGGAAAACCCCGAACGCGCCCGGATTCTTGCCGACGAGTACAACCGCCGTTTCAACTCGATCGTGCTGCGCGACTACAGCAGCGCCGGCGAGTACCTCACCTTCCCCGGCATGGCCCGCAGCTTCACCCCGCGCCCGCATCAGCGTGCTGCGGTCGCCCGCATGATCGCCGAGCCCGCCTGCGGCCTGTTCCACGAAGTCGGGGCCGGGAAGACCGCAGAAATGGTCGCAGGTGTCATGGAGATGCGCCGTATGGGCCTCATCCAGAAGCCGATGCTGGTCGTCCCGAATCACATGCTCGAACAGTTCTCCCGCGAATGGTTGCAGATCTACCCGCGGGCCAGGGTGCTCGCCGCGTCCAGTCAGGATCTCACCGCCGAGCGGCGCCGCTTGTTCGTCGCGAGGGCGGCCGCGAGCGACTGGGACGGTATCATCCTCACCCAGGGCGCGTTCGCGCGCATCCGCGTCGACCCCGCCACCGAGCGGGACTACATCGAGCAACAGGTCATCGCCCTGAAGGCCGCCTACGACTCCGCGAAGGGTGAGGATCGGATGAGCGTGAAGCGCATCCAGAAGCGGCTCTTGCAGGCCGAGAACAAGCTCAAGGGGCTCGTAGATCGGGCCCGGGATCCAGGGATCACGTTCGAGGCGACCGGGGTGGACTATGTTGTCGTCGACGAGATGCACATGTACAAGAACCTCGCCACCGAGTCGAACATCCGTGACGCCGCCATCGACGGTTCCGAGCGTGCCAGCGACCTGCACTTGAAGCTCGAATCGCTCCGGGGGCGCGGCCGCGACCGGGTCGTGACCGGGGCGACGGCGACCCCGATCGCGAACAGTGTGACCGAAGCGTATGTGATGCAGCGCTACCTGCGCCCGGACCTGCTGGAGGAAGCGGGCCTCGGGCACTTCGATGCGTGGGCGGCGACGTTCGGGGAGACCGTCACCGAAATGGAGATGTCTCCCACAGGCTCCTCGTTCCGTCTCAAGACCCGGTTCGCCCGGTTCCAGAACGTCCCCGAGATGCTCAGGTTGTGGTCGGTGTTCGCAGACGTGAAGACCGCCGAAGACCTCCAACTGCCCGTGCCGGACATTCAGGAGCGCGCCGACGGGAAGCGCGCCGCCGACACGGTGGTGCTCGCCCCCACCCGGGAGCTGCAGGCGTACATCGACGACATCGCCGAACGCGCCGAACGCATCCAGCACAAGCAGGTTCGCCCGGATGAGGACAACATGCTCAAGGTCTCCACCGACGGCCGCAAAGCCGCCCTCGATGTGCGCCTGGTCATCCCCGATACCCCGTCCGGGCCGTCCAAGGTCGATGTCGCCGCCGACATGGTCTACCGCGTCTGGGAGCAGCACCGCGGCCGGGAGTTCCTCGACCCCGCCTCCGGTGAGACCTCCCCGGTCCAAGGCGGGCTGCAGCTGGTGTTCTGCGACCTCGGCACACCGAACAAGGACCGCTGGAACGTGTACGACGAACTCCGCGCCCAGCTCGGCGCACGGGGCCTGCCCGATGGGGCCGTCCGGTTCATGCACGAAGCGAAGACCGATACCGACAAGGCGCGCCTGTTCGCCGCCGCACGCTCCGGGCACATCGCCGTCCTCGTCGGCTCAACCGAGAAGATGGGCGTCGGCACGAATGTGCAGTCGAGGGCGGTCGCTCTGCACCATCTCGACTGCCCGTGGCGGCCGAGCGATATCGCACAACGCGAGGGGCGAGTGATCCGGCAGGGCAACCAGAACGCTGAGGTGCTCATCACCCGGATCGTCACCGAGGGCTCCTTCGACTCGTACATGTGGCAGGGCATCGAACGCAAAGCACGATTCATCGGACAGATCATGCGCGGCAGTCTCGACGTGCGAGAGATCGAGGAGATCGACTCCGCAGCCCTCTCTGCAGCCGAGGCGAAAGCGATCGCGTCAGGGAACCCGCTCATGCTCGAGAAGTCCATCGCGCAGAACGACTACACGAAGCTGCAACGCCTCGAACGCGCCCACTCCCGGAACCAGTCGATGCTGCTCCACACCCGCGCTCGCAGTATGGAGCTCATCATCAACGCGGAGAGCGACGCTTCGGAACTCGAACGTGCGCTCCCCGGCGTCCAGGACACCAGCGGCGACCGATTCCGCATGACCGTGAAAGACCGCACCCACACATCACGCGTCGACGCGGCAGAAGCGATCGCGTACTGGGCGCGCGAACACAACCTGCAGTACCTGTCGAACTACGCCGAACGGAACCTCGGTTCTCTCGGCAGCATCTCCGGGTTCGCGATCAATGCCCGCGCGATCTCATCGCTCGGGCATGTCCAAGTGCAGTTCACGCTCGAACAGCTCCCCCGCGCCAGCTTCTCCCTCCCCCGAGACCAAGTTCTCTCCGCCACCGTCGGGCTCGTGCAACGACTCGAGAACCGAGTCTCGCAACTTCCCAGCATCATCGAAGGCCTCTATGAGGAGATCCGTCAGGAGCGGGAAGTGCTCGACGAAGCCGAGCAGCGCATCGGCCAGCCGTTCAAGCACACGGCCGCGCTCGAGGCCGCGAAAGCGCGACTCGACCGGGTCGAAGCCGAACTCGCTGAGCTGAGCACCGAAGCACAGAGCGAGGCCCCCGAAGCGGACGCGACCCCGGACTCCCTCCAGACCGATCCTCCTCAGGCTGCGCAGAGCGGAAGCGAGTCACCTCGTGTGCTCACCAAGCAGGCCGTCCGGGACTTCCAGCCATCCTTCGGCCCTCCCGCCACACCTCACTCACCGCCCGCTTCGGCGAGCGTCACGGTGACATCACTGCTGCGGGAGGCATCGCGCGCACCGAACACCGAACCTCCCACACCGTCACTGTGATCGGACTCCGGCACGCACCCGCGGGATGGCTGCTGCGTGGCGCAAGATCCGACGCTCGTTCAGCCGCCCGGTAGGGAAGTGCGACTCAGTACGCGACCCGCGCTGTAAGCGATGGCGGTTGGGAACAAAGGGGCACCTTCCTGCACATCTGCTTGTGTGCAAGGAGGAGCAACATGGCCGAAGACGCGTTCGACCCCGACGATATCCCGGAGCTTGACCAACCCGAGCCCGAACCGTTCAAGCGAGCCGAGACGCCGATACCGGAACCGACATTTCAACCGCCGGCTCCTCCGCCATCGCCCGTGAACTGGAATCTCATCACCGCACACCAGGCCGAAGAAGAATGGATGCTCCTGAACGGTTGGGTGAACTGGCTCCGAGCCACCTACGGGCTCCCCGCGGCGACGATCCCGCCAATGTGGCACCGACACTGGGAACTCATATGGGAGCTCTCCGCCCTCCACACGCATTGGCTCACCTGCTACCACCCGACCCGAGATGGTTCGGCACCGCTACTGTGGCACGCCGACTTCGCCGCAGCGTGCGCCCGACTCCGGAACTGGGTCACGATCAACGGAAGCAAGCTCGACCGAGACCGCCCGACACGGCAGACCACGTGGCCGGGAGAGGACCCCGCCGACGACGGCCAGGAAGAGATGATCGTGGATCGTGACGAAGACTTTGTCGACTTCGTCGTCGCCGACGTGCAACAGCGTGCAGCCGCTGAAGCAGCGCGAGAGGCCCGCGGGCAAGCATTGTAGAAAGGCCCGCAAGTTCACACCAGAGATGCCAGTGCGGCGATTACCGGACAGAGAGATCGGGACGGGCCTACCTGAGGCCCGTCCCGATCGTTCCCTCGTTCACCTGCGTGACGGGATCTCGACTAGCAGACGCTCGTCGAGCTCGTGCAGATCGACGCGGATGAGACGCCCCACCCGGTATCCGCGGATCGTGCCGTCCGCGATTCGGCGGCGCAGTGTCTTCACCGACACTCCGAAGCGTTCCGCTGCAACCGCGAGCGGCACGATCGTCGACTCGGGGAGTGTCGAATGGTGGTGTGTGGTCATGAAGCGCCTCCCTATTGATGTGTCTTGCACATCACAGGTGTCCTTCGCGGTCCTCCTCTGCTTCATTCTCGGAGTCAAGTCTGCCTGCTTTGAGTCGCGCCGCAACTCGCTCGCTCATGCGGTCCGAGAGTTCCCGGTCACGCTCCATGGTGGCGTGCTGGTAGCGGAGGACGATGTGGATATCAGAGTGTCCACCGCGTCGCATCAACTCTGCGAGGGTCGCGCCCTCTTGGGCGAAGATCGTCAGCCCGGTGTGCCGCAGGTCGTGGAATCTGAATCGCGGTGGGAGACTCTTGACGGAGTCTCTCGTTTCGCTCCAGATGTGCCCCCAACGAGTGTTCGAAAGCGGTACGCTGCCTCGAGGGCTTGTCGGGATCACGGGGGCTTTCGCCTCGTGCCCGACATGGTCTCGGAGGTGTTGCCGGAGTCGGCGTCGGATCAGCTTTGGGATGCTGAGCGAGCGCTTGCCTGCGTCGCTCTTCAGGTCCGTGTAGTCGCCGGTGTTGGCGTTCAGCTGCCGTCGCACATGAAGGGTCGCGCTGCCGTCGTCGTGCCACTCGATGTCTCGGCGTTGCAGGCCCAGACACTCGCCGCGCCTGAGCTGACACCAGGCCGCCAGAAGCCCTGCGATAGCCCACTCATCGGGCAGTGCCTCATAGATATCTTCGACCTGTTCAGGGCTGGCGACGTCCTCGCCGGGGTCGTGCTCAGCGTCGTGCCGCACGGACTCCTGGCGGGGGATCGAGATGTTAGGCGCTGCCGGGATCAGGCTCTCCCTGGCGGCCTGTCGGAGGATCATCATGAGGACGATCAACACCGGCCGGGTGACGCCGTTGAACTTCGACTTCGGGTTCAAGGGAGAGGGGATCTGGTCGAGGCGGGTCGTCATTTCTCGAATACGCGCCACATCGATCTGCCGGATCGGAGTGTCCTCGAACTCCGGAATCAGGTATCCGGTGATCTTGCTCCGGTAGGCGCGAACGGTGCCGACGGCTCGCTTCTTCCCGCTCCGGCCTGGCTCCATCCGCACCATCTCGATCCATCGCTCGGCATACTCGGTGAAACCGATCGATCTCGCCTTCTCTGCGGTAGCCTCCGCCCGAAGCCGGGCGGCGACGAGTGCCGGCGGTTCCCATTCTCCGAGGGCGATCTTGGCGTGCGTGGCAGCGAGCCAGACTCTGGCGTCTGTCTTTGTGAAGAACGTCAGCGATTTGTCGTCCTCCGTGCGGGCGGTGTACATCTCACCGTCTGGTCCAGGGTATCGGGCTTGCCAACGACCAGAGGGAAGCTTTCGCAGGCTTCCCCACCCCTCGCGTCTAGCTGCACCGGTGACCTTCTTCGTGGCATTCATCGCATCCTCCTGTGGCCGCAAATGGACTCACGCGGACCGTCGTGCCACTTCGTGCCATTTGCTACCCAGAACGAGAAGATATCCCGCGTGAACAGGCTTTTTTCTCCTCCTGCCGGATCTCCAATGGCACGCTCTGGCACGACATCAGCGGCGTGCCACCCGCAAATTCCGGACATCACGCCTATCCGCGCTCGCCTGGGAGGTGCACTCGTGCCACCTCCATGCCATACCGTTTGGGTGATTATGTTCATTTCCGTCCTCCTCTGTCTTGCTGGAGACGGCACAAAAAGGGGCCCGGACCTGCAGAAACCTGCGGGTTCGAGCCCCTCATCAGCCCTTACGGGCCTTCGGCGAGAACTAGTTCTTCAAAAGTCCCAGTCTTCGTCTTCGGTGGCGACAGCCTTACCGATGACATAGGACGAGCCCGAGCCCGAGAAGAAGTCGTGGTTCTCGTCAGCATTCGGCGACAGCGCCGAGAGGATTGCCGGGTTCACGTTGGTGACCGTCGACGGGAACATCGCCTCGTAGCCCAGGTTCATCAGGGCCTTGTTGGCGTTGTAGTGCAGGAACTTCTTGACGTCTTCGGTCAATCCCACGGGGTCGTACAGGTCTTGCGTGTACTGAACCTCGTTGTCGTAGAGCTCAAAGAGCAGGTTAAAGGTGTAGTCCTTCAGCTCCTGCTTGCGCTCTTCGGTCTCGTTCTCGAGACCCTTCTGGAACTTGTAACCGATGTAGTAGCCGTGCACGGCCTCGTCGCGGATGATGAGGCGAATGAGGTCTGCCGTGTTGGTGAGCTTCGCGCGCGATGCCCAGTGCATCGGCAGGTAGAAGCCCGAGTAGAACAGGAACGACTCGAGCAGGGTCGATGCGACCTTGCGCTTGAGCGGGTCGTCACCGTGGTAGTAGTCAACGATGATCTGCGCCTTACGCTGCAGGTTCTCGTTCTCGGTCGACCAGCGGAACGCCTCGTCGATCTCCTTCGTGGACGCGAGGGTCGAGAAGATCGAGGAGTAGCTCTTTGCGTGCACCGACTCCATGAACGCAATGTTCGTGTAAACGGCTTCTTCGTGCGGGGTGATCGCGTCAGGAATGAGCGATACCGCACCGACGGTGCCCTGAACCGTGTCGAGCAGGGTCAGACCTGTGAACACGCGCATCGTGAGCGTCTGCTCTTCCGGCGTCAGCGTGTTCCACGACTGAATGTCGTTCGACAGCGGAACCTTCTCGGGCAGCCAGAAGTTGTTCACCAGACGGTTCCAGACCTCAAGGTCTTTGTCGTCTTCGATTCGGTTCCAGTTGATCGCCTGGACCTTGTTCACGAGCTTCAGCTTCTCCGGAGTCACGCGTTGCCTTCCGACGGAAATATGGCCTGCCTTCAGGCCTCATTAGATTCTATCTTTGACACGCTCAGGTGCCGGGTCCGGTCAGGGCCCGCTATGAATAGCAGGCCCTGACCGTGAGGTGCTTACAGCATGCAGCTGACGCAGCCCTCGATCTCGGTTCCTTCGAGCGCCATCTGACGCAGGCGGATGTAGTAGATCGTCTTAATGCCCTTACGCNATGCAGCTGACGCAGCCCTCGATCTCGGTTCCTTCGAGCGCCATCTGACGCAGGCGGATGTAGTAGATCGTCTTAATGCCCTTACGCCATGCGTAGATCTGCGCACGGTTGATGTCACGCGTGGTCGCCGTGTCTTTAAAGAACAGCGTGAGCGACAGACCCTGGTCAACGTGCTGCGTGGCAGCGGCGTAAACGTCAATGACCTTCTCGTAGCCAACCTCGTACGCGTCCTGGTAGTACTCCAGGTTTTCGTTCGTCATGAACGGCGCCGGGTAGTAGACGCGACCGATCTTGCCTTCCTTGCGGATCTCAATCTTCGACGCGATCGGGTGGATCGACGACGTCGAGTTGTTGATGTAGGAGATGGAGCCGGTCGGCGGAACCGCCTGCAGGTTCTGGTTGTAGATACCGTGCTCCTGCACCGAAGCCTTGAGCGCTGCCCAGTCTTCGCGCGTCGGCAGCGTGTGGCCAGCGAAGAGCTCCTTAGCCTTCTCGGTCACCGGGAGGAAGTCGTTCTCGAGGTACTTGTCGAAGAACTCACCCGACGCGTACTTCGAGTCTGCGAAGCCATCGAAGGTCTCGCCGCGCTCGATAGCGAGCTTGTTCGACGACGTCAGTGCGTGGAACAGCACCGTCGCGAAGTACACGTTCGTGAAGTCAACCGACTCTTCGGAACCGTAGTAGACGTGCTCACGAGCGAGGAAGCCGTGCAGGTTCATCTGGCCGAGGCCGATGGCGTGCGAACGGTCGTTGCCGTCTTCGATCGAGCGAACCGACTCGATGTGGCTCTGGTTCGACACCGCCGTCAGCGCACGGATGGCCGTGTCAACGGTGCCACCGAGGTCGCCACCGTCCATCGCCAGGGCGATGTTCATCGAACCCAGGTTGCAGGAGATGTCTTTACCGATGACGTCGTACGACAGGTCAGCGTTGTACGTGGTCGGGGTGTTGACCTGGAGGATCTCCGAGCACAGGTTCGACATGTTGATGCGGCCCTTGATCGGGTTCGCCTTGTTCACCGTGTCTTCGAACATGATGTACGGGTAGCCCGACTCGAACTGGATCTCAGCCAGCGTCTGGAAGAACTCACGCGCGTCGATCTTCGTCTTCTTGATGCGCGAGTCGTCGACCATCTCCTGGTACTTCTCGGTGACCGAAATGTCACCGAAAGGCACACCGTAGACCTTCTCAACGTCGTACGGCGAGAACAGGTACATGGCCTCGCCCTTCTTGGCGAGGTCGAAAGTGATGTCGGGAACCACGACACCGAGCGAGAGGGTCTTGATACGAATCTTCTCGTCAGCGTTCTCACGCTTGGTGTCGAGGAACTTCATGATGTCGGGGTGGTGTGCGTTGAGGTACACCGCGCCGGCACCCTGACGTGCACCGAGCTGGTTCGCGTAGCTGAAGGAGTCTTCCAGCAGCTTCATGACGGGGATGATGCCCGAGGACTGGTTTTCGATCTGCTTGATCGGTGCACCCGACTCGCGGATGTTCGACAGCAGGAGAGCCACGCCGCCACCACGCTTCGACAGCTGCAGTGCCGAGTTGATGCCGCGGGCGATGGACTCCATGTTGTCTTCGATGCGCAGCAGGAAGCAGCTCACGAGCTCGCCACGCTGTGCCTTACCGGCGTTGAGGAACGTGGGGGTTGCCGGCTGGAAGCGGCCCGAGATGATCTCGTCAACGATCTGCTCGGCAACCTTCTGGTCACCGTCAGCAAGCGCGAGAGCGGTCATCACGACGCGGTCTTCAAAGCGCTCGAGGTATCGCTTGCCGTCAAACGTCTTCAGCGTGTAGCTCGTGTAGTACTTAAACGCGCCGAGGAACGTGTCGAAGCGGAACTTCGCTGCGTATGCGCGATCGTTCAGCGACTGAATGAACTCGATCGGGTACGCGTCAATAACGCGCGGCTCGTAGTACTCCTTCTCGACCAGGTAGTCGAGGCGCTCCTGGAGCGAGTGGAAGAACACCGTGTTCTGGTTCACGTGCTGCAGGAAGTACTCCCGGGCAGCACGACGGTCGGCGTCGAACTGAATCTTGCCGTCCGCGTCGTAAAGGTTCAGCATCGCGTTCAGCGAGTGATAGTCCATACCCTCGAATGCGGGGTTGATCTTGAAGGCTTTTTCTTCCTTCACTGCAGCTTCCACCATCGTTCCAATCCGTCGCTTACGCGATCGACATCGTCGCTCGTGCCAAATAGCTCTACTCGGTACAAGTGCGGCACGTGGCACTTGCGGCTAATGATGTCTCCGGCGAGGCAATAGGCTTCGCCGAAGTTGGAGTTTCCGGCGGCGATAACGCCGCGGATGAGACTTCGGTTGTGCTCGTCATTGAGAAACCGAATGACTTGCTTCGGAACCGCGCCGTGCCCATCTCCCCCGCCGTACGTGGGAGTGACGAGAACGTATGGCTCATCGACGAGTAGGGGCTCGTCGTTGCGGTGCAGCGGAATCCGCTGCGACCGCGTGCCTAGCTTCTCGACAAAACGCGCCGTATTACCGGAAACGCTTGAGAAGTAGACGATAAGCGGAACGTCGGTGCGTGGCTGACGTTCGCGAGCGACCGCCGCAACCGACATGATGTTCCTCGGTTATGCCAGGCGCGATGCGAGCTCGTCGATCTTGTCAGGACGGAAGCCCGACCAGTGGTCTTCATCAGTGATGACGACCGGAGCCTGCATGTAGCCGAGTGCTTTGACCTGCTCGAGTGCCGCTTCATCCTGCGAGACGTCGAGAATTTCGTATTCGATGCCCTTGGCGTCGAGTGCGCGGTACGTCGCGTTGCACTGGACGCAGGAGGGCTTGGTGTAGACCGTGACCGACATAATTTGACCGTCTTTCCCCTCGGAATGTGATGATTGCCCGGCAAACCCCCGCCGGTCACTCAATACTACATATAGGTACCGACATTGGGGCCGACCACAAGAACTAGTAGTTACATTCTTGTAGTTATCCACCGCTTTCGTATGGTTAAACACAATCTGTCCACCATTTCATCCACAGTTGCCGCAACTCACAGCACAGTCAAAAGCCGCGTGTTCTCGCGCTTCTTCGGAGGCAAGAAAGAATCCATCCACAGGGAGGTCGAAATCCGACGCTCACAGGAGATGATTTGCTGTGGAGAACGCTCGTCGGCGTGTCGCGGTGTGTTGCAAACCGCCCCATTTCGAGACGAATAATCGGCGCATTTTCGCAACACATTTTTTGCGCCCCACTTCAGCGTTCGTTCACCAAACTGCACCAGCGAGACGGTATTCTTGTACCTCGTGGCATCAGCGGGATACAAGGATCTACTCAGCACTCCTGGCGTCGGGCGAATCATCGCGGCGCAGCTCATTGCACGATTTCCCAACGGCATGGTTTCGTTGGCGATTCTCATGCACGTGGAGCAGGCAACCGGCTCGTACGGCAACGCCGGCATCGTTCTCGCTGTCACCTCTATTGGTCAGGCCATCTCCGGCCCCGTGATCAGCCGCTGGATGGGCAAGTGGGGCATGCGCCCCGTGCTCCTCACCTCCATGATTATTTGCGCCATGGCGATCGCAGCCATCGCCCTGGTTCCGGTCAGCATGGCGCTCTATATCACGCTCAGTTTCGTCGCTGGCATCTCCAATCCGCCGATTCAGTCGGCGGTGCGCACGATCTACCCGAAGATGGTGACCGCGAAGCAGCTCAATCCGCTGTTTGCGCTTGATGCGTCGCTCCAGGAAATCATCTGGATCATCGCGCCCGTGCTCATCACCTTTATCGTGATGCAGATCTCCACCACGATTGGCCTGTGGGTCATCGTCACGATCCTCGTGCTCGGCGGCCTGTGGTTCATCTACTCCCCCGAAGTCGGCCGCGTACGCATTCCGCAGAGCCGCCGCAAGCTCGGCAAGGTGCTCACCAAGGTTCCCGTGCTGCTGGCCACGATCATGGGCTTCCTTCTCATTGGCGCGTGTGCCGCGGTTGAGGCGGGTGTCGTCGCAACCTTCGGCCACGCCGAAGACGGTGGCCATGGCGGCGGCCTCGAAGCGGGCTTCGTGCTCGCCGTCTTCTCTGTTGGCTCGCTCATCGGTGGCCTCTTCTCGGGTCGCCTCGCAATCTCCCAGTGGGCAATGGCCCGTCGCCTGCTGATCGTCACGGCTGGTCTCGCGGTCATCCCGTTCTTCGTGCACCCGGGTTGGGCTGGCCAGCCGATCGCCATCGGCGCCGCCCTCACGATCGCCGGTCTCGGCGTGGCCCCAGCCCTCGCCGTCATTTTCGCGATGACGACCGCGAGCGTGAAGTTCTCCGACACGGCTGAGGCATTCGGTTGGGTCGCGACCGGTCAGCTCATTGGTGCTGCCGCCGGTTCTGCTGTCGCTGGCTTCCTGATCGACGGCATCGGCCCGGCCGGTGCCTACATCGCGGCTGCCGGATTCGCTGCCCTCGGCCTCATCATCGCCGTTCTCGCGGTTCGCGGCTTCCCCGACCTGCGCTTCCGCGACGCGTCGCCGCTGCCCGACACGGCTCCGATCAGCACGATCGCGTAATTTTCCATCACCTGGTGGTTCCGGAACCACGGGGCACGTCACAAAAGTAGGCTGTCGGCATGACGTCTCCCGTGATTCTGCCGCTCACCTCGTGGGGTTCTTCGTCGGCGCCGCTGCGCGCCCTGCTCGTGCACGGGCTGGGTTCGAATGGTGCGCTGATGTGGCGCACCGGAACCACGTTGAGCGACGCGGGGTGGCGTGCGGATGCCGTTGACCTCCGTGGTCACGGCACCGCGCCGCGCGCGCTGGACTACACGATTGCCGCGTACGGCACTGATCTGCAGCACACCCGCAATGGCGAGCAACCGTGGGATCTCGTGGTGGCACATTCGCTGGGTGGTGCGGCCGCGACGTGGGCGGCGGCTGCCGATGCGACGTGGACGAAGCGGCTCGTTCTGGTCGACCCCGCCGTTCACTTGGCCGGTCGTGACCACCGCCTTATCCGCGCGAGCCAGCAGCGTTCATTTGCCGATGGTTCCGTTGCAGCCTCCATGGATCAGCATCCGCACTGGCACCAACAAGACCACGAGTTGAAGGCACTATCGGTGGCGCAGTCGAGCCACTGGGCGATTGAGCAGACGCTCGATCAGAACGAGACGACGTGGGATGTGCGTGCGGAGGCCGCGCGCATCACGACGCCGACGCACGTCATCGGTGCCGACCCCGAGGTGTACTCCATCTTCACGGGCGAGCTCGCCGCCAGCGTGCTGCAGAACCCGGCATTCACGATGTCGGTTGTGCACGGCGCTGGGCACTCGCCGCACCGCGATAAGCCCGCGGAGTACGTCGAGCAGTTGCTCGCGACACTGGCCCGGTAACCGCGCCAAGGGGTCGAGATCGCGAGAGAATGTCACCATGACGTTCGACGCTGAAGCCTTCTTGCCCGACGATCTGATTGCTCGCATTCGTGAGCGCGCCCCGCGCATCGACGCGGAGAACCGTTTTCCGGACGAAGATCTCGCCGAGCTGAAAGCAGCTGGATACCTGAAGATTCTGGTGCCGACCGATCGTGGTGGCGCGGGTCTCAGCCTCGAACAGGCAGCCGTACTGCAGCAGCGTCTCGCGACAGCCGCACCGGCAACCGCGCTCGCGATCAACATGCACCTCGTCTGGACGGGCGTTGCCAAGATCATGCTCGATCGCGGCTTCGATGAGCTCGCCTTCGTGCAGGAGGGCGCCGCAAACGGCGAGGTTTTCGCGTTCGGGATTTCGGAGGCGGGCAACGACCTCGTGCTCGGCGGCTCCGACACCGTTGCGACGCCGACCGCTGACGGCGCCTACTCCTTTACCGGAATCAAGATCTTTACGTCGCTGGCGCCAGTGTGGACCCAGCTGGGTCTGCACGGGCTCGACACGACCGACCCGGAAAACCCGCGCCTCGTCTACGCTTTCATCGATCGCACCAACGCGGTTGTCACGCGTGATGACTGGGACACGATGGGAATGCGCGGCACGCAGAGCCGCACGACAGAACTACACGGTGCCGTCTCTCGGCACGTCGCCCGCGTGGTTCCGCTCGGCCAGCCAGACCCGATCATGTTCGGCATCTTTGCTGCGTTCGAAATTCTGTTGGCGTCGGTGTACACCGGCATCGCTCGTCGTGCGATTGACGTCGCGGTTGAAACCGTCGGCAAGCGCCGCTCGAAGAAGTCCGGCAAAACGTACGCAAACGACGCCGATATTCGCTGGCGCATCGCCGAGATGGGGCTCGCGTACGACGCGCTCCTCCCCCAAATCGCGATGATCGCCCGCGATGTCGATGAGCAGGTCGACCACGGTGGCCTGTGGTTTGCGAAGCTGTCGGGCGTTAAGCACCGCGCCGTCGTCATGGCAAAGCAGGTTGTTGACGAAGCGATGCTCACCGGGGGTGGCTCGAGCTACTTCTCGCGCAGCGAACTGCAGCGGCTGTATCGCGACGTACTGGCCGGCATGTTCCACCCCTCTGACCCGGAGTCAGCACACGCGACGATGGCGACCGCGTGGCTCGGTGCGCCTGAGGAGTAGACGGCGCAACCCGCCCCGGAGCCGCACGAACAACCGCAACGGCGCCGATGGTTCCACCGCTAATTACTTGCCAGACACCTCAAAAGCCTTGAGCATTTCGGCGATCGCCTGCTCGCGCTGATCGCCGCCGTGCTCGATCATGTGGCTCACGTGCTCACGGAGGTGATTCTCGAGGAGGAGCTTGTTGAGCGACTCCAGCGAGCGCTGAATGGCACGTGATTGCGTGATGATGTCCATGCAGTAGTCCTCGTTGTCAATCATCTTGGCGAGGCCGCGCATTTGCCCTTCCAGAATGCTGGTTCGGTGCAACGCACGCTTTTTGATGTCTTCGATCACGCTCTCAGGCTACTCCTGGTGAAAGGATGGCGGCATGGTTCGCACTCCAACGGCTTTACTTTCGCCCGCTGATCAAGAGCGTCGCCGCGCGCTTCGCACGATGAAGGGCGTCGCGCTCGGTGCGCTGATCGGCATGGCGGTGCTGTTCTGTGTTGCGTTCGTGCTGCAACGCGACATCGAGGCGTGGGGGTATGTGCGTGCGGCCGCCGAGGGTGGCATGGTGGGTGCGCTCGCCGACTGGTTTGCCGTGACGGCGCTGTTTCGGCACCCGCTGGGCATTCCGATTCCGCACACCGCGATCATTCCGAAACGTAAAGACGAAATCGGGCGTTCGCTCGGCGAATTCGTCGAGACGAACTTCTTGTCGGGCGAGATTGTCGAGAAGAAGCTGGGCTCGACGGCGATTTCGGAGAAACTCGGAACCTGGCTCAGCACGCCGGAGCATGCTCGGCGGGTGGGCACGGAGGCTGCGACGCTCGCGGCCAACGTATTGCGGGCGCTCAGCGACGACGATGTGCAGGATCTCATCGGCGATCTCGCACGCGACCACCTGCTGAATCCGCAGTGGGGTCCGCCAGCGGGCACGTGGCTCGGCAAGGTCGTCGAATCGAATGCGCACCACGGCGCCGTTGACCTTGCCGTCGACAGCATTGCCACGTGGCTACACAACAACCAGAGCTACTTCACCGGACTGCTGTCGAAGCGTCTACCGTCGTGGGTGCCGTCGCTTGCGCACCGGTTTGTCGATGACACCGCCTACAAGGAGGCCGTGAAATTCGTCAGCGCCGTGCAGGCCGACAAGAACCACCAGGCGCGGCACGCGATCGACGCGTATCTCGCGAAGCTTGCCGACAACCTGCAGCACGACGCAGCAACGATCGCGAAGCTTGAAGACGCCAAGTCGGCCGTGTTCGACAGCCCGCGCGTGCGGGAGCTCGCTGGCGAGGCGTGGAACACGGTGAAGACCGGCCTGCTGGAGTCGCTCGAGAACCCGGCGAGCACCTTGCGGGCTCGCATTGATGCCGCGATCTTTGACTTTGGTCAGCGACTCGTGCGCGACGCCGCGCTGCAGCAGCGCCTCGACGCATGGATCACGCAGGCTGCCGTGTTTGTGGTCGAGCGCTACAAGCACGACATCGCGAGCATCATCACCGACACCGTCGAGCGATGGGATCCCAGCGAGACGACCGAGAAGATCGAGCTCATGGTCGGTAAAGACCTGCAGTTCATTCGTCTCAACGGCACAATCGTGGGGTCGCTCGCGGGGGTGCTCATTTACACGGTTGCGCATGCGTTTTTGGGTGCGTGACTAATGTCGGTGGTGAGGCGTAGCCTCCCCTCATGGGGACATATCAAGGAATCATTCCGCCGTATCTGTTGAGCCGGCTGGCACACGAGGGTGGCGAGCAATATCCGGTGGCGGCTGCGGCTGCACGACGCACGATTGCAGCCGGGCGCCCGCCATTTCGGCACCGTGGGCAGCTTGATCTGTCGGTCGATGGTTCCGGCGCTCTCATTGTCGAGTTGACCGATGCTGCGAACCGTACGATTTTCGATGCGAAGAATACGCAGGCACTGCCCGGAACCATGGTGCGCGCTGAGGGGGAAGACCCGGTTGCCGACGCCACGGTGAACGATGCGTACGACGGGCTAGGCGCGACGTTCTCACTTTTGCTTGATGCGTTTGCGCGTAATTCGCTCGACGGCGCTGGTGCACCGTTGAATGCGACCGTGCACTACGGCGAAGACTACGACAACGCTTTTTGGGACGGCGAGCGCATAGTCTTCGGCGACGGCGATGGTGAGGTGTTTATTGGGTTTGCGAACTCGACCACGGTGATCGGCCATGAGCTCGCGCACGGCGTCATTCAGCACACCGCGAACCTCGTTTATCGCGATCAGTCTGGTGCGTTGAACGAATCGATTGCCGACGTGTTTGGAGCGTTGACCGAGCAGTACCTCGCCTCGCAAACGGCCGATGCTGCGACGTGGCTCATTGGTTCTGAAATCTTCACGGCGGCGGTGCAGGGCGTCGCGCTGCGCAACATGCTCGAGCCTGGCACCGCGTATGACGACGACGTGCTCGGTAAAGACCCACAGCCCGGGCACATGCGTGATTTCGTCACGATGGTCGAAGACAACGGTGGTGTTGGGCTGACCCCGTTCGGTAGGTCCGGTGGTTGTGTGAGTCGTCCTGTTGCCCGGGGGTCCGGGCAGGGAGACTGGTCAGATCATGACGAACAGCAGGAAGCGTCACACTCCGGAGCAGGTCGT
>NZ_JBNTKF010000029.1:0-24930 GCF_050408675.1 Microbacterium daqui
ACGGGCGGCTCGAGCACCTCCGCGGCTCCGCACTCGGCTTCCGCAACCTCACGAACTATGTCGCCAGATCACTACTCGAAGCCGGAGGCTTCAGACCCCAACTACACCCTCGTTCGTGAAGAGCCCCGTTACGCACGACGCAAAACGGTACGCACGCAAAAAATGCCTCACCTGCCACTTCAGCCTCATGAGTCACACAGTTGCGTGCATAACGGTTGTTGAGGTTCCGGAATTGCACGGAACCGGGGGTGCGGAACCTGGGGTGCGGACGAGGGGTGCGGAACCTGGGGCGCGGAACCTGGGGTGCGGAACCAGGGGTGCAGGACGGGGGGTGCAGAACCGGCGTTACGGCTGGCGGGTGAGGGGGGCGGTGTAGGCAGCCCAGCTGTCGAGGTCGGCCTGAGCACGGGACGAACCGAGTATCGCGCGGAAGGCGGGATCGGTAGCAGCCAGGGTGATCGCGGTGTAGGTGACCCAGGGGTGCGGCTCACCAGATTCTGGCGTGAGCATAACGGGATACTCAGCATATGGTGAGGCACAAGAAGGCGATCACCGCGCTGATCGTCATGAGCGGCACACTCATGACGATCAGTCCGTAGACAAACGCCGCACAGAATCCGAGACCGACGTGCAGCATGCGTCGCTGCACGCGCGGCCACGGCCGCGGTCACTCGCCGCTGTTGTCTCGTTCGACGATGTGCATGGCGCGAACGGCGTCGGTGATCGAGCCGGTCAGCGACGGGTACACAGCGAAGACGCGCGAAAGTTGGTCCACGGTGAGGCGACGCTCGACGGCAACGGCAATCGGGTAGATCAGCTCGGAGGCCTTCGGCGCGACGATGACACCACCAATGACGGTGCCGGAGCCTTCGCGGGCGATAACCTTCACGAAGCCGTCCTTGATGCCCATCATCTTGGCACGGGGGTTGGCCGACAACGGCAGCTTGTGTACGACGCCGTTAATGTGGCCAGCCTCGACATCGGCCTGCGACCAACCGACCGTCGCAATTTCGGGGCCGGTGAAGATGTTGGCGGTGATGCGGCGCGGATCCATCGGAATAACGATGTCACCGAGGGCGTGGAATACGGCGGTGCGTCCTTGCATACTGGCAACCGACGCGAGCGGCATGAGCGTGGTGCAGTCACCGGCCGCGTAGATGTTCGGCACCGAGGTACGACCAACGCGGTTCACACGCAAGTGGCCCGAGTCGGTGAGCTGAATGCCCGCCTCTTCGAGACCGATACCCGCGGTGTTCGGAATGGAACCGACAGCCATGAGGCAGTGCGAGCCCTCAACCGTGCGTCCGTCTGCGAGCGTGACCGTCACACCGCTGTCGGTGCGCTCAACCTTGTCAGCACGTGACTTGTTCAAGACCGTCATACCGCCACGGGTGAAGACCTTTTCGAGCACAGCTGCGGCGTCCTGGTCTTCCGAGGGAAGAATCTGGTCGCGCGACGAGACGAGGGTGACCTTCGCACCCAGGTTCATGTAGGCCGAGGCAAACTCAGCACCGGTGACACCCGAACCGACCACAATGAGGTGCTCGGGCAGGGCCTTCATGTCGTACAGCTGCGTCCACGTCAGAATGCGTTCGCCGTCGGGCATGGCGGAGGCCAGCTGGCGCGGCGACGCACCGACCGAAACCACGAGGGTGTCGGCCTCAACGCGGTCAAAGTCGGTGCCGTCGGGGCCGGTCGAAACAACGACGGTGTGGGCGTCTTCCAAGCGACCGTAGCCACTAATGATGCGCACACCGGCCTCAACGAGAGCGTTGCGCATGTCTTCGGACTGCTGACGAGCCAGCGCCAGCAGACGCTTGTTGACAGCCGCCAAGTTGATGGCAACTTCCGGCTTCAGCGGCTTGCCATTCGCACCCTTAGCGAAAAACTGCACGCCGAGGTCAGAAGCTTCAGAAATAGCGACGGCGGCGTCGGCCGTCGCGATGAGAGACTTCGACGGAACCACGTCGGTAATAACAGCGGAACCACCGACACCGGCACGCTCGATGAGCGTCACGTCGGCACCGAGCTGTGCTGCCGCGAGCGCCGCTTCATACCCGCCAGGGCCGCCACCCAGAATTGCCACGGACTGAGTGCGCTCAAACGAGAGAGAAGACATATGTCTATTCTCGCTCACCGGGAGCGAGTTCGAAAACGCCACTCCTGCCTTCTGGCGCGCAGATGAGCGAGCGGCGCTCCTGGCGCGCACGCGCGCGGGTTCCTAGAGTAGAGGAATGTCTGATTCGTGGGATAACCCTCTTGAGAACCCGGCCGCTGATCCGTTTGAGATCGCAGCCCAGGCCGCAGCCGACATTGCTCGCCTCTCGGGCGTCGCACAGCACGACATTGCCCTGACCCTGGGCAGTGGTTGGGGCAAGGCCGCCGAGCTGATCGGTGAGACCGTCGCAACTATTCCGGCAACGGATGTCACCGGCTTCTCTCGTCCGGCGCTGGCAGGCCATGTCGGAACCATTCGCTCCGTTCGCACGCCAGATGGCAAGAATGTGCTTGTTATTGGCGCACGTACGCATTATTACGAGAACCACGGCGTGCGCCGCGTCGTACACTCGGTGCGCACGGCAGCTGCGGCCGGCGCCAAAATCATGGTGCTCACTAACGGTGCCGGTGGCATCAAAGAGACGTGGAGCCCCGGTCAGCCGGTGCTCATTAGCGACCATCTCAACTTGACGGCTGACTCGCCGCTTGAGGGTGCAAAGTTCGTTGACCTCACCGACCTGTACTCGTCGCGCCTGCGCGACGTTGCTCGCACGATCGACCCGACGCTTGACGAGGGCGTGTACACGCAGTTCCGTGGCCCGCACTACGAGACCCCGGCAGAAGTGCAGATGGCGAAGAACATTGGTGGCCACATCGTCGGCATGTCGACGGCGCTCGAAGCGATCGCCGCTCGCGAGGCTGGCATGGAGATTCTCGGCCTGAGCCTCATCACCAACCTCGCCGCCGGCATCCAGCAGACGCCGCTGAGCCACGAAGAGGTCATCGAGGCGGGCAAGACCGCAGAGCCGATCATTTCGGCACTGCTCGCAAAAATTATCGAGGCACTATGACGATCGATCTCACCACGGCGCTACGCCGCGCGGTCGCGTGGCTCGCGCAAGACCCCGACGACACGACTCACCACGAGCTCGATGAGCTGATCAACCACGCGATGGACGGCAACCCCGCCGCGCAGGCTGACATCATCGATCGTTTCGACTCGCGCTTGGCCTTCGGAACCGCAGGGTTGCGTGGCGAACTGGGCGCAGGTTCCGCTCGCATGAACCGGGTGCTCGTCGCTCAGGCAGCCGCCGGATTCGCGGCGTACCTGCTGGAGAAGAACCCGGGCCGCACTCCTACCGTCGTGATTGGCTACGACGGTCGCCGCAACTCCGACGTGTTTGCAAAAGACTCTGCCGAGATCTTCGCGGGCGCTGGGCTCAAAGCGGTGCTGTTGCCGCGCCTGCTGCCGACGCCGGTGCTGGCGTTCGCAGTTCGTCACTTGAACGCCGATGCGGGCGTCATGGTGACCGCGAGCCACAACCCGCCGAACGACAATGGCTACAAGGTGTACCTGGGCGGCGCTGACCAGGGCGCGCAGATCGTTGCCCCCGCCGACGCCGAAATCGCCGCGCACATTCAACGCGTTGCCGACACGATGTCGGTTCCCGACCTGGAGCGTTCCGACGCGTACGAGATCGGTGCCGAGTCGATTGTCGACGCGTATGTGGCCGCGACCGCTGCCGTCGCGCCCGCTCCGGCCGCCGCTGCCAACATGCGCTGGGTCTACACCGCCATGCACGGCGTCGGTTGGGAGACGGTCGAGCGCGTGCTCGCCGCCGCCGGCTACCCGCTGCCCGAGACCGTGACCGCGCAGTTGCAGCCAGACGGCGCGTTCCCGACGGTCGCCTTCCCGAACCCGGAAGAGCCCGGCGCGATGGACCTCTCCTACGAGACGGCCACCGCCACGAACGCCGACTTCATCATTGCGAACGACCCCGATGCCGACCGCCTCGCGGTTGCAATTCCGGTCGACGGTGGCTGGCGCCGCCTGACCGGCAACGAAGTCGGACTGCTCTTGGGCTGGCGTGCCGCTCGCGCCGCACAGGGTACCGCGGGTGCTTCGCTCGCGTGCTCCCTCGTCTCCTCCCCCGGTTTGGGCGCGATTGCCGAGCACTTCGGCCTCGACTTCCACGAGACGCTCACGGGCTTTAAGTGGATTTCACGCGCACCGGGCATGGTTTTCGGCTTCGAAGAAGCGCTCGGCTACCTCGTGAACCCCGAAACCGTTCGCGATAAAGACGGCATCTCGGCCGCCGTAGCGATGCTCGGCCTCGCCGCAGACGCTCGCGAGAGCGGAACCACGTTGGCGGGCCGTCTGGAGGAGTCGGCCGCGACGTTCGGTCACTTTGCGAGCGGCCAAGTGTCGATTCGCGTTGACGACGTGGCGGTCATCGGGCGCATCATGGCCGCGCTGCGCGAAACGCCGCCGACGAGCATCGGTGATGACGCCATCGTGAGCGCCGACGACCTGCTGGCTGTACCCGCGGGCGAGCCGTCTGGTGACGTGCTGCGGTATCGCCTCGCGTCGGGCTCGCGCGTTATCGTGCGCCCGAGCGGCACTGAGCCGAAGCTCAAGGCGTACCTCGATGCGAAGGCAGACTCGGCCGAAGCATCTGCCGCGCGCATCGCGTCGATGGACGCCGCGATGCGCGAGCTCCTCGCACAGCTGTCCTGAAAACATAACCGGTGAGGCGCACCCTATGCTCGTAGGGTGCGCCTCACCGATATCACCACTCTCGAATCAGCCCACGTCGTGCTGGAGCCCCTGAGCGAAGCACACAACGCCGAGCTCGCCGTGGCTGCGGGTGAGATCACGGAAGATTTGTGGTTCACATCGGTTCCGCGCGCCGACGAGGTGCCTGCCGACACGGCGCGACGCCTCGAACTGCGCGAGACAGGCATGATGAACCCGTTCGTCGTGCGCTCGAAGGCTGACGGCCGCGTCGTCGGCTCAAGCACGCTGTGCAACATCAACCTCGAAACTCCGCGCACCGAGATTGGCTACACCTGGTATTCGCCGCGTGCTCGCGGCACCGTCATCAACCCCGCCGCGAAGCTCCTGCTCCTCGGGCACGCATTCGAGGCGTGCAACGTCATCGCCGTCGAGTTCCGCACGCACGCCCATAACCTGCGCTCGCGCGCCGCCATCGCAAAGCTCGGCGCCAAGCAAGACGGCATTCTCCGCAACGACCGCATCGGCCGCGATGGTACGCTCCGCGACACCGTGGTGTTCTCGATCTTGCCGCACGAGTGGCCCACGGTGCGTCTGGGCCTCACCAGCCGCACCGCGGCGCTCGCAACGGCGGCCAACACTCGATGACGCTCGCCCTGTTCGTCGGAAGAAGGGTGCGGCAGCGGCAGGGGCCGCCGCCGGATTCATGCACGTCACGAGTGGACTCTCCGGCCCTCCCCTGGCAGCCCACGCCGTCGGCGACAACTGGAATCAACGCAGCTTCACCGCCACCGTTCAGGTCATCTTCGTCGTGCTCTGCCTCAGTAGCGTGATCATTCGCGGGCTTCCCGTCTCCCCCCGTCATTGACGTTGTCACCCTCCTGATCGTCACGGTGGTCGGCATCATCGTCGGTTCTCTCCTGGTGCGCTTCGTGCCGGCACCCATCGCCCGTCGTGCCATGCTCGTGATCGCGTGGTGTGGCGGAATTGTCGCCCTCATCCGCGGCATTTCGATGCTCATCATGGCCGGGTAGCCCGCTCGGGTAGCCTCGCTCTTTCGCGTGCTCGCGGGCTTCGGAACCAGCGGGGCCGCTGAGTAGGATTGCGCTACTGCCTACCCGAGGCGCACACCGTCGTGCGAGGAGAATGTCGTGCCCCCACTGCCCTATGCCATCATCGGCGCAGGACCCACCGGACTCGCGGCCGCGCGAGCCCTGCAAAAAGCCAAGATTCCGTTTCAGGGATATGAAGCATCGACCGGTGTCGGTGGGCTGTGGGACATCGAGAACCCCCGCAGCACGATGTACGAATCAGCACACCTGATTTCATCGCGCACGACGACCGAGTTCACCGAGTTTCCGATGTCGTCCACGGCCGACTACCCCAGCCACCGTGAGCTCAAGACCTACTTCAACGACTTTGCCGCGCACTTCCGGCTCGACGAAACGTTCCGCTTCAATACCCGCGTATCTCGCATCGGTCGTGATGGATCCGAGTGGCTCGTCACCGTCGACGGCCCTGACGGTGAAGAGACCCACCGGCATGCCGGTGTGATCCTTGCGAATGGCACGCTTGCGGAGCCGAACGTGCCGGCGTTCCGCGGCGAGTTCACCGGCGAAATCATGCACACGAGCGCGTACAAGTCAGCAACGCAGCTTACCGGCAAACGCGTGCTCATCATCGGCGCAGGCAACAGCGGGTGCGACATCGCCGTCGACGCCGTGCACCACGCGCGCTCGGTCGACATGAGTGTACGCCGCGGCTACTACTTCGTGCCGCGCTACTTGTTTGGCCGCCCGTCCGACACCCTCAATCAGGGCCGTCCGCTGCCCGCGAAGATCAAGCAGTTCATTGATAAGCGCATTCTGCAGGTGTTCACCGGCGACCCGGTGCGCTTCGGGTTTCCGAAGCCGAAATACAAGATCTACGAGTCGCATCCCATCGTTAACACCCTGATTCTCAACCACCTGGGTCAGGGCGACCTGCGCATTCGTGCCGACATTGATCGGTTCGACGGAACCACGGTGCACTTTCGTGACGGATCCTCCGGTGAGTACGACACGATTCTGCTGGCCACCGGCTACCAGCTTGATTACCCGTTCGCTGATCGCGCCGACTTGCACTGGACGGGCGCGAGCCCAGACCTGTACCTCAACGTCTTTCCGCCGAGCTTCAACGGGCTCTACGTGCTTGGCATGATCGAAGCCTCCGGTATCGGCTGGCAGGGTCGCGCTGAGCAGGCCGCGCTCGTTGCCGCGTACCTCCGCGCCGAGCGCGAAGACCCCGAGAAGGCACGTGCGTTCCGCGAGCGCGTTATGAACGCCCCGTGGCCCGACGTCACGGGCGGCTACAACTACCTGGGCCTTGACCGCATGAGCTACTACGTCAACAAAGACGCGTACCGACGCGTCGTGGCCTCGACTGCGAAGACCCTGAAGGTGGGCACATGAACATCGATGAGGTTGTTCTCAACTTTTCGCCGAACTCGCTTGTGCTGCTCAATGTCGTGCTCGCGCTCATCATGTTCGGCATCGCGCTGGACGTCGCACCGCGCGACTTCAAAATCGTGGCGCAACACCCGAAGCCGTTCATCGTAGCGATCCTCGCCCAGCTGTTGATTCTGCCGGCGGTGACGTTTGGGTTGACGCTGATTCTGCCGCTGACGCCGTCGATGGCACTCGGCATGATTCTGGTGGCGTGCTGCCCGCCCGGCAATATCTCCCAGGTGTTGACGCACCGCTCCGGCGGCAACGTTGCCCTGTCCGTCTCCATGACGGCCGTGGGTAACCTGCTCTACATCATCGCGATGCCGCTCTCGATCGCGTTCTGGGGTTCGCTGCACCCAACCGCACACGAGCTGTTGCGCGCTGTTGAGCTCAACACGTGGCAGCTCCTGCTCGACATAGTGCTCATCATCGGCGTGCCATTCCTGCTCGGGCTCGCGATTCGCGCGAAGTTCCCGACGTTCTCAAAGCGTGTGCAGCCCGCGGTGAAGTGGTTCAGCCTCATCGCACTGCTCGCGTTCATCGTGATCGCGCTCGTCGGCAACTGGGCGTTCTTCATCGCGTTCCTCGGCATCATCATCCTCGTGGTCACGGTGCACGACGCCGTGGCACTCGCAATCGGCTATTCCACCGCCGCCGTCTCGGGCCTGGGTACGCGTGAGCGCAAGGCCATGACGTTCGAAGTCGGTATCCGTAATGCCGGCCTTGGTCTCGGCCTTGTCTTCATGTTCTTCGATGGCCTCGGCGGCATGGCCATCGTCGCCGGCTGGTGGGGCATTTGGGACATCATCGCCGGCCTCATCGTTGCGAGCCTGTGGGCCCTACACACGAAGCGTAAGACGGGCTCAGCACAGGGCGATGCCTCGCGGCACGCGCCCGTAGCGGCACCCCCGGCGGCGGAACCATCCGCATGACGCGCGTACTCGTCACCGGTGGTTCCGGATTCCTCGGTTCCCACGTCGTCACGGCCCTCGCCGCGCACCCCGATGTTGATGTGGTCGTCTCAGCCGATGTGCGCACGCCGGAGCACCCGCGCGACGGTGTTATCGATGCACCGTGCGATGTCACCTCCCCCGGCACCCTGGTTCCGCTTCTCGACCAGTACGACATCGATACCGTCGTGCATCTCGCCGCCATCGTGAACCCCGGACACGATGAGGAGCTGGAGTATCGCGTCGACGTCACCGGTTCACGCAACGTCATCGACGCGTGTATCACGGCGGGTGTGGGGCGGCTCGTGGTGTCGAGCTCAGGTGCCGCGTATGGCTACCACGCCGACAATCCCGCGTGGATTACCGAAAAGTGGCCGGCTCGCGGCAGCGACGAGTTTCCCTACTCGAAGCACAAGGCGCTCGTCGAGGGGATGCTGGCGGACGCACGCGCTGCGCACCCGGCGCTTGAGCAGGTGGTGTTCCGCATCGGAACCATACTCGGGCCCACGGTGAAGAATCAGATCACGGCGCTGTGGGATGGCAAGCGCATTCTGGCGATCCGTGGTTGCGAATCGCCCTTCGTTTTCGTGTGGGCTGACGACGTTGCGGCTGCGATGGTACGGGCCTCAACCGATGGTCCGGCGGGCATTTTCAATATCGCCGGCACGGGGGCGCTGACGGTCACCGAGATTGCGTCACGACTGAACAAGCCGATGTTGCGGGTGCCCGCCGGGGTTTTGTCATTCGCCCTGCGCATTGCCCATGCGTTGCGATTGACCGTGCATGGGCCGGCGCAGGTTGGCTTTCTGCGCTATCGGCCGGTGCTCGACAACACGGCGTTGCGTGAGGTGTTCGGTTTCGAGCCGTCACACACGTCGCATGAAGCGTTCGAACACTATCTCGCAACCCACCCCGGCGTCGCCCGCTGACAACGCAAAACCGGCGCCACGTATGACGTGACGCCGGTTGACGTTTGCTTACTTCTCGAAGCCCTCGGCGATGATCTCGATGAGCTCTTCGCGCTCTTCGACAGCCAAGAAGGCAGCCGCTGCAGCGTTGAGCTGGAACGCCTCGATGTCTTCCAGCGTGTACTCGAAAGCGTCTGACAGGAGCTTGAGCTCGCGGGTGAGCGACGTGCGGCTCATCGTGCGGTTGTCGACGTTTACGGTCACCGCGAAGCCGAGCTGGTACAGCAGGTCAAACGGGTGGTCCACCATCTCGGTTCCCCACGCGGCGATCGCGCCAGTCTGCAGGTTCGACGACGGCGACAGTTCGAGCGGAATCTCACGATCGCGCACCCAGCGGGCGAGGTCGCCAAACTGCACACGCACCTCTTCATCGTCACGACCGACAACGTCGAGGTCTTCAGCGAGGCGCACACCGTGACCGAGGCGCAGCGCACGGCCATCGATGAGGGCGGAACGAATCGAGTCGAGACCCGCCGCTTCACCGGCGTGCACCGTGGTCGGGAAGAAATTCGCGGCGAGGTAGTCGAACGCCTCGCGGTGACGCGAAGCGGGGAAGCCGTCTTCCGCACCCGCGATGTCAAAACCAACGACGCCACGGCCGCGGTAGTCAACGGCGAGCTTTGCAATCTCGAGCGAGCGGTCGGTGTGGCGCATCGCGGTGATGAGCTGACCAACACGGATGTCTTGGCCACGGCTCGCGACCGCGTCTTCCCCCTCTTCGATACCGTCTTGAATCGCGTCAACGGCCTGCTCCAGCGTGAGGCCACCGGCCACGTGCTGCTCCGGCGCCCAACGCATTTCACCGTAGACGACACCATCGTGGGCGAGATCTTCGACAAACTCGCGCGCGATGCGGGTCAGCGCCGCCTCGGTCTGCATGACCGAGGTTGTGAGCTCGAACGACTTCAGGTATTCAACGAGCGAACCGGATTCACCCTGCTTGGCGAACCATGCATCGAGAGTCTTCGCGTCAGACGCTGGCGTCTTGAGGCCTGCTTCTTCTGCGAGTTCGAGAATCGTCGCCGGGCGCACGCCACCGTCAAGATGGTCGTGCAACGACACCTTCGGAAGGCCGCGCAGCGAGACGCCTTCAAGCCCTGCGTCACCGTGCTGGTCGATTGACATGAGTTACCCCTGTTCTAAGAGTCTTACGCGGTGATGCGCTCGCGCACGAGAGGACCACGGCCAGCCGCCGTGTCTCCAATCTCCCACGCTCCCTCAAGGGATTCAAGCGCACGGGCGAAACGAGACTCGTCGTTGGCCGACAGCGTGAAGAGCGGCGCACCAGCTTCAACCGTATCGCCAACCTGCGCGTGCAGATCGATGCCCGCGGCGTGGATAACCGGGTCTTGCGGACGAGCGCGGCCAGCGCCCAGGCGCCACGCCGAAATACCGAACGGCAGCGCTTCGAGTCGGGTAATGACGCCCGAGCACGGAGCAACGATCGTGTGCGTCTCGTTCGGGGCGGGCAGCGCGGCGTCAGGGTCGCCATCTTGCGCCGCAATCATCTTTCGCCACGAGTCCATCGCACGGCCGTCCTTGAGCGCCGCTTCAACGTCGGCGTCGGGCTGGCCGACAAGCGCCAGCATTTCGCGGGCGAGTGCCACGGTCAGTTCAACAACATCGGCGGGGCCGCCACCGGCGAGCACCTCAACCGACTCACGAACCTCGTTCGCGTTACCGATCGCCCGGCCCAGCGGGCTGTTCATATCGGTGAGCAGAGCCGTCGTCGCAACGCCCGAGTCAGTGCCGAGCGCCACCATCGTCTCCGCGAGCTCGCGCGCCTTGTTGATGTCTTGCATGAAGGCGCCGGAACCAAACTTCACGTCAAGAACGAGAGCACCGGTTCCTTCGGCAATCTTCTTCGACATGATGCTGGACGCAATCAGCGGAATCGCTTCAACGGTTCCGGTCACGTCACGCAGGGCGTACAGACGCTTGTCTGCCGGTGCGAGACCTGAGCCTGCAGCGCAAATAACCGCACCGACTTCGCTGCCGAGCTGCGCAAACACCTCGTCATTCGAGAGGGCCGCACGCCAACCGGGGATCGACTCGAGCTTGTCGAGCGTGCCGCCGGTGTGGCCGAGGCCACGGCCGGAGAGCTGCGGAACCGCAACGCCGAACGAGGCAACCAGCGGAGCGAGAGGGAGGGTGATCTTGTCACCAACGCCACCCGTGGAGTGCTTGTCGACCGTCAGCTTGCCCAGACCGGCGAAGCTCATACGCTCCCCCGATGCGATCATCGCATCGGTCATCACACGAACCTCGTCGCGCGTCATGCCGTTCAGCAACACGGCCATCGCGAACGACGCCATTTGCGCGTCTGTCACGTACTCGCGCGTGTAGGCGTCAATGAGCCATCGCAGCGCGTCTTCATTGATGGGCTGGTGGTCACGCTTGGCGCGAATGACGTCAACCGCGTCAAAAGCTTCAATGCTCATCGTCCGAACTCCTCCAGGTCGCGCGGGCCAAAGGCGTCAGGCAACACCTCGTCGATCGTGCGAATGCCCGAAACGGTCTCCAGCAGCATGCCGGGCAGGGCGTGCTCGAACAGCAGCTGACGGCAGCGACCGCAGGGCATGAGGGTCGCGCCGTGGCCGTCAACGCACACGAACGCGACGAGCTTGCCGCCACCGGTCATCGCGAGCTGCGATGCCAGACCACACTCGGCGCACAGCGTGACGCCGTACGACGCGTTTTCGACGTTGCAGCCCGAAACGATGCGGCCATCGCTCACGAGGGCAGCGGCTCCGACCGGGTAGCGCGAGTAGGGCACATATGCCTTCTTCATCGCTTCGGTTGCTGCACTGCGCAGCTCGTCCCAGTCAATATCCGTCATGTCATCCCTTAATGTATGGCTTGCCATCGGCGGCGGGCGCTCGCACCTTGCCGGCGAATCCGACAACGGCGAGCACTGTCACGACATACGGCAACATCTTCATGAACTCACCCGGGATCGGGGATCCGAGGTTGCTCAAGAGGGTCTCGAGGTTCATTGAGAAGCCGAACAGCAGCGCCGCAAGCGTGGCTTTGATCGGATCCCATCCACCGAAGATGACGGCGGCAAGCGCGATAAAGCCGAGACCGTCCGTCATCTCCTTGTCGAAAGCACCGACCGAGCCCAGCGTGAAGTAGGCGCCACCGATACCGGCGATGGAACCGGCAAGCAGCAGGTTCCAGAAGCGCGTCGGGTTGACCTTGATACCGACGGTGTCAGCAGCCTGCGGGTGCTCACCAACGGCGCGAAGACGCAGACCCCACTTGGAGCGATACAACGCCCACGCAACGACCGGCACGATGACGTACGCCAGGTAGACGATCAGCGTTTGGTTGAACAGCACAGGCCCCAGCACGGGGATCTCGTGCAGCACCGGGATGGGCAGGCGCGGGAAACGCGGCGGGGAGTTGAACAGCGTCTCGTTTTGCTTCATCACAGCGCCGTGCAGGAAGCTCGTCAGACCCGTGATGAGCACGTTGAGAACCACACCGACGATAACCTGATCGACCACATAACGGATCGCGAACAGCGCGAGAACCGCGGCGACCAGCGCGCCGCCGACCATAGCGGCGACCAGACCCAGCACCACGTTTCCGGTCATCGAGGCGACGAGCGCCGAGCTGAAGGCGGCTAGCAAGAATTGCGCTTCGATGGCAACGTTGACGACACCGGCACGCTCACCGATGACGCCACCGAGAGCGCCGAAGATCAGCGGAACCGCGAGCGAGACGGCACCGAAGAGCAAGCCGGTGACCGGAACCAGACCATCGGCAGCCGACCACGTGAGGAACGCGAACACCGCAACGAACGCGAATACAATCGGCACCCATAGTCCGACGCTCTTGTAGGCGGAGACGCGGACGGCCGTGTAGGCCGCGAGCACAACAAGAACGATCGCGCACGCGAGCACGGTGATCCAGGTAGGAACCTCGATATCGGGAAGCGCGAGCGAAGACGTTCGATCTGCCAGACGGAAGGTGCTGGTACCGTGTCGGCCTGCCGGTAGAGCAAGCAACACGATCAAGGCGGCGACGATCCCCAGGGAGATCGGCAGCTTAAAGCTGCGCTGACGAACCTTCTCGCGTTGGACGGCGCCGATAGCGACGGTGGCGGCTACGGTGGCGCTCATGCGGCCACCTCCTTCTTCGCGCGGCGTGTAGATCGGGGCGTTGCGCCCTCCTTCGGGAGGAAGAAGACAGCTCGAATCAGCGGCGGCGCCGCAATGAACAGCACGATCAGTGCCTGCACGACGAGCACGATGTCAACCGGAATGTCTTGCGACGTCTGCATCGTGAAGCTACCGGCTTTCAGCGCGCCGAAAAGGATTCCGGCTCCGAGGACACCGAAGGCGCGGCTCCGGCCGAGCAGGGCAACGGTGATTGCGTCAAAGCCAATACCCGCGTCGATACCACTCTCAAAACCACTGGTGATGGTTCCCGAAATCTGGTTGACACCGGCGAGGCCAGCGAGCGCACCGGCGATACCCATCGCATACACAATCGTGCGACCGACGTTGACGCCGGAAGCGCGCGCAGCATTCGGGTTTTCACCGACCGCACGCATGCGGAATCCGAGGCTCGAACGCTCAATCAGCCACCACACGAAGACGACCGCCGCAATCGACACAATGAAGCCGGCGTGCACCGACAGCGGTGCGGGGAACAACAGCGGGAAGCGAGCCGTTTCTGGTGTGGGCGCTGAGATCGGCTGCGTCCCTCCCGGGCGTTGCAGCAGGCCAGGCGTCGCCAAAAGCCAGGAGATGAAGTAGTAGGCGATGAAGTTGAGCATGATCGTGAGGATCACTTCGTGCGCGCCGGTCTTCGCCTTGAGAACGCCGACGAGACCACCCCAGATCATGCCGCCGATGAGGCCGGCGATGATCGTCAGGGGCAGGTGGATGTAAATCGGAGCCTGTACCGTGAAAGCGACGGTTGCGCCGGCAGCCACACCCATGAGCATCTGGCCGCGACCACCGATGTTGAAGAGGCCGACGCGGAATGCGAGCGCCACACCGAGCCCGGCGGCGATCAGCGGTGTCGCGAAGTTCAGGGTGTCGGTCAGCGGCTTGATCGCGCGCAAGAAGTTAGGCGCGTTGTAGTTGTAGATCGCACCACGAAACAGTGCCGCGTAAGCGCCGGAGATCGACTCCCAGATTGCGACAAATGTGTCAGCGGGGCGCTGGAAAAAGTACCCGGCCGCTGCCTGCACGCTGGGGTTTGTGGCGGCGATGAGGATGCCGCCGATGATCATCGCCAAAACAACGGCGAGAACGGCACGCACTGCGCCACCGGCAAAAATGTCACGAAGGATGCTGTTCTGCCGCGGAATCGCTTGCATTGCCTGCGTCTTTTCGGCGGCAATAGTCGGGGTTGGCTCGCTCACGAGGCGACCTCCTTGTCGGTGACAGCATCCGTCGTTGTGCCGGGCTGTTCCCCGGCCATCATGAGGCCGAGCACCTCGCGCGGAGCATTGCCGGGGACGATGCCCACAATGCCTCCGCGATACATCACGGCGATCCGGTCAGCGAGTGCGGCGACCTCATCGAGTTCAGTAGAAACGACGATGACCGGAACGCCGGAGTCGCGAGTCTGCACGATCCGCTCATGAACGAATTCGATCGAGCCGACGTCAATACCGCGGGTCGGCTGGGACGCTACGAAGAGCTTCAGTTCGCGGCTCAGCTCGCGGCTCAGCACCACCTTCTGCTGGTTTCCTCCCGAGAGGCGACCAGCATGCGTCTCAGGGCCCTGCGTGCGAATGTCGAATTCGACGATCTGCTCGCGTGCGAAAGTGTCCAGCGCCTTGCGCTGCAACGTTGCCATCCGGAAGAACGGCTCGCCGTTGGTCGAGCGGTTCAGAATCAGGTTCTCGGCGACGCTGAACTCGCCAACAAGGCCATCTTCCTTGCGGTCTTCCGGAACAAAACCGACGCCAGCGTCGATGATGCCCTGCACGGTCTTGCCGAGAAGGTCTTCACCGTCGAGGGTGATGGTTCCGGTGACCTTGCTCTGGAGCCCCAGAATGGCCTCGGTCAGCTCGGTTTGTCCGTTGCCCTGAACGCCCGCGATCGCGAGGATCTCGCCGGGGCGCACCTCGAAGCTGACATCGCTGATGACAGTTTGGCCGGTCTCGTCGATGACGCGAAGGTTGTTGACGACCAGCCCGCCCGAGCGAAGGTTTGGCTCGCCCTTCTTGACCGTAAGTTCAACCGCCCGACCGACCATCATGGCGGCCATCTCGGTGTTGGATGACTCCGGGTTTGCTTCGCCGACAACTTTGCCGAGGCGAATTACCGTGATCTTGTCTGCAACTTCGCGGACCTCACGGAGCTTGTGGGTAATAAAGACGATGGCCGTGCCCTCGTCGCGGAGCTGGCGCATAATGCCCATCAGCTCATCAGTTTCCTGCGGGGTCAGCACCGCAGTGGGCTCATCAAAGACGAGCACCTTGGCGTCACGTGAGAGCGCCTTGATGATTTCAACGCGCTGTTGAACACCAACGGGGAGGTCACCGACGATGGCGTCAGGATCAATCTCAAACCCGAACCGTGCGCTCACCTCACGCACATGGTTCCGCGCTGCGGCGACATCCAGGCGCCCAGCAAAACCTGTTTGCTCGTGGCCGAGCATCACGTTCTCGGCGACCGTGAAGACCGGGATCAGCATGAAGTGCTGATGGACCATGCCGATTCCGGCAGCCATGGCATCGCCAGGGCCAGAGAAGTGCTGCACCTCGTCATCGAGGAGGACCTCACCCTCGTCGGCGGTGTACAGCCCATACAGGACGTTCATCAGCGTCGATTTGCCTGCACCGTTCTCACCCAATAGACAGTGAATCTGTCCAGGCTCGACGGTGAGGCTGATGTGGTCGTTCGCGACGAGAGACCCGAATCGTTTCGTGATTCCGCGGAGCTCGAGCTTCATGGTGCCAATCTATCGATCATTGGAGCGGCCGGACAGCTGCTGAGCATCTGTCCGGCCGCGCCTTCAGTATTGCTAGGTGCTTACGGGGAAGCGGGCGATTCAACCGCGATCGAGCCGTCGATGATGCCCTCGCGGATTGCGACCAGCTCGTCCTCGAGCTCCGGTGCTACCTTGCTCGCGAAGTCGTGGAACTCCGACAGCGAAACACCATCGTTCTCCAGCGTGCCGACGAACGGGGTCGGGTCGAAGTTGCCTGCNCTCCGGTGCTACCTTGCTCGCGAAGTCGTGGAACTCCGACAGCGAAACACCATCGTTCTCCAGCGTGCCGACGAACGGGGTCGGGTCGAAGTTGCCTGCGGCAGCTTCGATGACCGAGTCGTATACAGCGACGTCCATGCCCTTCATGATCGACACGAGGAGCAGGTCTGCAACGGTCGGGTCGGTCGTGAAGACGTCGGCGTCGACACCCATCAGTGCGATGTTTCCACCCGAGTCACGGATGGCCTGTGCAGCCGACTGGTAGATCGGGCCACCGACCGGGAGCAGCACGTCGGCACCCTGGTCGATAATGCCCTGAGCGACCTGCTTGGCCTTGTCGTTCGCGGCGAATTCGTCGGTGAATTGGCCCTCCTGCGACTCGATGCTCCAGCCGACAACCTTGACGTCCTTGCTCTTCTGCTCGTTGAAGTAGTCAACGCCGAGCTCGAAGCCGTCCATGAAGATCGTTACGGGCGGGATCTTGGCGCCACCGAAGGTGCCAACGGTGCCGCTCTGCGAGAACGACGCTGCTGCGTAGCCACCGAGGAACGCGGCCTGTGCGGTGTCGAAGACGAGCGGCTTGATGTTCGGTGCGTCCGTCTTGCCGTCGAAGTCTGCATCTGCCCAGTCGTCGATGATCGCGTACTGAATGTCGGGGTTAGCGGTCGCTGCCTCGATGGTCGGCGCGCTCAGCTTGAAGCCGACCGAAACGATGAACGTGCAGCCTTCGGATGCGAGTGCATCAAGGTTGGACGCGTAGTCGCTTGCCGACTTCGACTCGGTCTTGGAGACCTCGACGCCGAGCTCATCTGCGGCCTTGGTGAGTCCTTCGAAACCGAGCTGGTTGAAGGACTTGTCGTCGAAGCCACCCTCGTCCGAGACCATGCACGGCTTGAAGTTTTCGACGGCTGCGCCGCCACCAGGGGCGGTGGTTGCGCCCGAGTCTTCGGTCGGCTTGGTGGTCGGTTCCGTCGTCGGAGCCTGGCCACAAGCGGCAAGCGAGAAGATGAGGCCTGCGGCGAATACGCCCACGCCAAGCTTCTTAGTGATGGAAATAGTCAAGGTTGCCTCCGCGATTGTTCGCCCGCGCGGTTCACGGGTTCGCTCCCAGAAAGTTACCCCGCGTGACGCGGATATTGCCTTACTCTCGCGCTAAAGGTTACAAAGCCGAAACAGATTGCTCATATGAGCAACCCGATCGAAGCGCCGCTCTCGTTAGAGTACGTCTCCCCGACCCGTGAGTTTTAGGGCATCGACGACACCCTTCACCCGCTGTGCGTGCTCACTTGTTGTCACCAGGAGGGCATCAGGCGTATCCACGATCACGATGTCTTTCACACCGACGACCGAGATCACACGGTTCGTCTGTGAAACCAAGATGCCGCTCGAGGCGTCGGCAAGAACACGGGCGTTCTCTCCCAGGATCGCCAGGTCGCTACCGCGGCCACGCGAGTTCAACTTCGCGAGGCTCGCGAAGTCTCCGACGTCGTCCCAATCGAAGTGCCCCGGAATCACAGCCAACGTGCCAGCCGCAGCCGCTGGTTCCGCCACCGCATAATCGATGGCAATCTTCTTCAGCCCCGGCCAAATGCGATCGACCGCGGGCCCCCGCTTGTCGCGGTCGTCCCACGCCTCAGCGAGCTCAACGAGCCCCGCGTGCAGTTCGGGCTCATTCTTGGCCAGCTCGGCCAAAATCACGTCAGCGCGGGCAATGAACATACCGGCGTTCCACAGATACGTGCGTGCTTCGACGTAACGCTTCGCGGTTTCAAGGTTCGGCTTCTCGACGAACTCCTTCACAAGCAGAGCCGCGGGCGCGCCCTTAATCTTCAGCTCATCGCCACTGCGGATATAGCCGAAGCCGACGCTCGGCTCAGCCGGCGGAATGCCGATCGTGCAGATATAACCTTCGCGAGCGACGGCAACGGCCTGCTCGACGGCCCATTCGAAGCGGTTGGTGCCCTGAATGACGTGGTCAGCGGCGAACGAGCCAATGATGACGTTGGGTTCGCGGCGGTGCAGAATCGCGGCGGCCAGACCGATGGCAGCGGCCGACTCCCGCGGCTCGGACTCCAGAAAGACGTTGAGGTCGGCCACGCCGGGGAGTTCCTTCTCAACAGCGGCACGGTGCGCGCGTCCGGTGACCACCGCGATGCGGTCGCTTCCGGAAAGGGGCTCGAGGCGATCCCACGTGTCGCGGAGCAGAGATTGTCCGGAACCGGTGAGGTCGTGCAAGAACTTTGGTGCGTCTGCGCGCGACAGTGGCCAGAGGCGGCTACCAATGCCACCGGCAGGAATAACGGCGTAAAAGTCAGAAAGCTTGCCTTGCATGGTGCAAGGCTAGCCCGGCTTACTCGTCACGACTGCACGCCACGGCGGTGTGCAACCAGTGCAAATGACCTACGCGGATGGTCACGGTTCAGGCACATTGTGGTCAGTATTGCCCGATATTAGGTATGCCTCATTCGCCCCCAGCGAAATTACAGGAATAGGATGGAGACCTACGCTCGCGCTTTCTTGGCGCCCGCACAGCTTCGCATCGATCAGGGAGGACGACGTGTCCGCAAGCGCTCGCTTGACACCGTCGGTATCCGAGACCACCTCAAAAACGCCGCGGGGAACGCTCTACCGCGGCAACGAGGGCATGTGGTCATGGGTGCTGCACCGAATTACAGGTGTCGCGATTTTCTTCTTCTTGCTTGTCCACGTTTTGGACACTGCACTCATTCGCGTCTCTCCTGACGCCTACGACGCCGTCATGTCGACGTACAAGAACCCCCTCATGGGCTTCGGCGAGCTCGTGCTCGTTGCCGGCATCGTCTACCACGCGATCAACGGCCTTCGCATCATCCTGGTGGACTTCTGGTCCAAGGGTGCGAAGTACCAGAAGCAGATGTTCTGGATCGTGATCGGTATTTGGGTTGTTCTCGTCGGCGCCTTCGCCGTTCGTCACATCCCGAACGTTCTGGCCCACGCGGGAGGTGGAAACTAATGACTGCTGAAACTCTCGCAGCTCCCCGCTCGTCGGCATCGACGCCGCGCAACGGTGGTGCCAACCTCGAAAAGTGGGGCTGGCTGTACATGCGCGTCAGCGGTGTTGTACTGGTCGTTCTGATCTTCGGTCACCTGTTCGTCAACCTCATGGTCGGCGACGGTATCTCCGCAATCGACTTCGGTTTCGTCGGTGGCAAGTTCGCTACGCCCTTCTGGCAGTGGTGGGACGTCGCAATGCTGTGGCTTGGTCTCATTCACGGCGCCAACGGTATGCGCACCATCACCAACGACTACGTCTTGAACAAGACGGCACGTAAGGTGCTCGTTTCCGCGATCTGGATCGCTGTTGGTCTGCTCATCATCCTCGGCACGCTTGTTGTCTTCACGTTTGACCCCTGCAACGGAGTCTTCGAAGACGGCGCGCTGTGGGAAGCATGTGCAGAACTGACGGGCAAGTAGAAAAGCTAGGCACACACACGTGAATACTTCAGATTCCGTTATCCGCGACGGCGTTCACTACCACCAGTTCGACGTTGTCATCGTCGGCGCCGGTGGCGCAGGCATGCGCGCAGCTATTGAAGCTGGCCCTGGCGCGAAAACCGCCGTTATCACCAAGCTCTACCCGACGCGTTCGCACACCGGTGCCGCGCAGGGTGGCATGGCGGCAGCCCTCGCCAACGTTGAGGAAGACAGCTGGGAGTGGCACACCTTTGACACCGTCAAGGGTGGCGACTACCTCGTCGACCAAGACGCAGCTGAGATCCTCGCGAAGGAAGCCATCGACGCGGTCATCGACCTCGAGAACATGGGTCTTCCCTTCAACCGTACGGAAGACGGCAAGATCGACCAGCGTCGCTTCGGTGGCCACACCCGCGACCACGGTAAGGCTGCCGTGCGCCGTGCGTGCTACGCCGCTGACCGTACCGGCCACATGATTCTGCAGACGCTGTTCCAGAACTGCGTGCGTCTCGGCATCAACTTCTTCAACGAGTTCTACGCTCTCGACCTCATCACAGTGAAGGACGAAAACGGCGCCACGCAGATTGCTGGTGTTGTTGCGTACGAACTGGCTACAGGCGAGCTGCACGTCTTCCACTCGAAGGCTGTCATCTTCGCAACGGGTGGCTTCGGCAAGATCTTCAAGACAACGTCGAACGCACACACCCTCACCGGCGACGGCGTTGGCATCATCTGGCGCAAACGCCTGCCGCTGGAAGACATGGAGTTCTTCCAGTTCCACCCGACCGGCCTGGCTGGCCTCGGCATCCTCCTCACCGAGGGTGCTCGTGGTGAAGGTGCCATTCTCCGTAACGCTTCGGGTGAGCGTTTCATGGAGCGCTACGCCCCGACGATTAAAGACCTCGCGCCGCGTGACATCGTTGCGCGCTCGATGGTTCAGGAAGTCGCCGAAGGCCGCGGTGCTGGCCCCCACAAGGACTACGTTCTCCTCGACTGCACGCACCTCGGTGCTGAGGTTCTCGAGACAAAGCTGCCAGACATTACGGAGTTCGCTCGTACCTACCTAGGTGTCGACCCGGTTGTCGAGCCCGTCCCCGTGATGCCGACCGCTCACTACGCCATGGGTGGTATCCCCACCAACGTCAACGCCGAGGTTCTCGCCGACAACACCACCGTTGTTCCGGGTCTCTACGCTGCTGGCGAGTGCGCCTGTGTTTCGGTGCACGGCTCGAACCGCCTCGGAACCAACTCGCTGCTGGACATCAACGTGTTCGGTAAGCGCGCTGGCCGAAACGCTGTTGAGTACGTCAAGACCGCTGACTTCGTTCCGCTGCCGGAAGACCCGGCCAAGGAAGTTCGCGACATGATCGAGGGCCTGCGTTCCAACCCGGGCACCGAGCGCATCGCGACGCTTCGCAAGAAGCTGCAGGACGACATGGACGCGAAGGCTCAGGTGTTCCGCACCGACGAGTCGCTCGGCGAAGTTCTCGAGACGATCGAAGAGCTGCGCGAGCGCTACAAGAACGTCCACGTCGACGACAAGGGCAAGCGCTACAACACCGACCTGCTCGAGGCTGTTGAGCTGGGCTTCCTGCTCGACCTCGCCGAGGTTGTCGTCGTCACCGCGAAGAACCGCAAGGAAAGCCGTGGCGGCCACATGCGCGACGACTACCCGAACCGCGATGACGAGAACTACATGAAGCACACGATGGCGTACCTCACCGGTGACCCGCACTCGTCGAACGCTGACGACCACATCAAGCTCGATTGGAAGCCGGTCGTCGTGACTCGCTACCAGCCCATGGAGAGGAAGTACTGATGTCGACTGCAGTTGCTGAGGCCAGCGCGCCCGAATCCGATGAGGTTCAGTCTTTCCTGGTGACGTTCATCGTTCGCCGCTTCGACCCCGAAGTAGACGAAGAGCCGCGCTGGGTTGATTACGACGTCGAGCTCTACTCGACTGACCGCGTTCTCGACGCCCTGCACAAGATCAAGTGGGAGGTCGACGGTTCGCTGTCCTTCCGCCGCTCTTGCGCGCACGGTATTTGTGGTTCCGACGCTATGCGTATCAACGGCCGCAACCGCCTGGCTTGCAAGACGCTGATCAAGGACCTCGACATTTCGCAGCCGATCTACGTTGAGGCCATCAAGGGTCTGCCCCTGGAAAAGGACCTCATCGTCGACATGGAGCCGTTCTTCGCCTCCTACCGCGAAGTTCAGCCGTTCCTGCAGCCGTCCTCCCCCACCACTCCGGGCAAGGAGCGCACGCAGTCCATCAAGGATCGCGCGATCTTCGACGACACCACCAAGTGCATCCTGTGCGCTGCGTGCACCTCGTCGTGCCCGGTGTTCTGGACCGACGGCCAGTACTTCGGCCCGGCCGCCATCGTGAACGCACACCGCTTCATCTTCGACTCGCGCGACGATGCTGCAAACGTGCGCCTCGACATCCTCAACGACAAGGAAGGCGTGTGGCGTTGCCGCACCACCTTCAACTGCTCCGAGGCCTGCCCCCGTGGCATCGAGGTCACCAAGGCTATTGCTGAGGTCAAGCGGGCCATTCTGCGCGGCGGCCGCTAAGCCGCTGAATTCAGTGGGCGTCGCCTTCGGGTGGCGCCCACTTTTTAGTGGCGGAATGGCGTGGTTTCAGTACGCTGGAGGTGTGAGCGACGAACGGAACCAGGAGAACACGACCGCCGATGACCGCCCGTCGGTGGTCGAGAAAGCATCTGAGACCGCACAGAAGGTCATGGCGTGGTTTCCGGTGCGAGTTTTTAAACGATTCTCCGTTCGAAACGGCCCCATTCTCGCCGCCGGTTCATCGTTCCAGGCGTTCTTCGCGGTGGCCGCCGCAATATACGTTGCGCTCGTTATTCTCGGTTTATGGTTAGGCGCAAGCGACTCCGCAATCGATGGCCTGATCAATCTCATCAACCAGTATCTTCCGGGTCTTGTCGATGAGGAGGGCGGGCTTTTCGGCCCTGAAGAAGTACGCGAAGTTGTTGCCGGCTCAGCCAGCGCCATGTCAATCACGGGTGTCGTCGCGCTCCTCGCGGTGGTGTGGACAGCGATCGGCTGGATGGGATACGTACGAAAAGCGGTGCGCGACATTTTCGATTTGCCACCGGAAGAGGGCGCGTTCGCCTTACTGAAGGCCCGTGATCTGCTCGCTTCGCTCGGCTTCGCGTTATTGCTTCTGCTGGGTGCCGTGCTGTCGACCGTCGGAACAAGCACGCTGAACTTCGCTCTTGACCTCGTGGGCCTGTCTGACAACGTCTGGATTGCGCGAACCGGAACGCAGATTCTTGCGGTGATCATTGCTTGCGCTATCAATGTGTTTACGTTGATCGTCCTGTTCCGGTTCCTCACCGACACAGATCTCAAGACACGTGTCATCCTGCCGGGTGCTTGTCTCGGTGGTCTTGGTTTGGCCATCCTTCAGCTCGCCGCTGGTTTTCTGTTGGGCAAGACTCCCTCAAACCCGTTGCTCGCACCCTTCGTTGTCATCATCGGACTCCTGCTGTGGTTCCGACTCATCATGACGGCTATCCTCCTCTCCGCGGCGTGGGTGGCGGTGAGTGCCGAAGATCAGAACATTGCCATTGTTTTGCCGACACACGAGGAGCGCGCCCTTCTCGAAGCAGAAACCCTTCGAGACGCCGCGCTCGTGCGATATCGGGAAGCGCGCATTAAGCGTGCCGGGGCACCGTGGTACGCGCGCCCCATCGCGACCCGGGAGGTTCGCCATTGGGCTGATCGCGTGGAAGAAACCCGACAGCGTGTCGCCGCCGCGGAAGAAGAATTGGCATCCTCTGGCAAGCGGAAGGTGACTGTCGGACCGCGCCGCTAGGCTGGTGGCATGGTGCGTATCTCTTCGGTCAATGTCAACGGCGTCCGTGCGGCAGCACGCAAGGGCATGCACCCGTGGCTCGCTGACGCGGGTGTCGACATTCTGACACTGCAAGAGGTGCGGGCACCTCGTGACGAGCTCGAAAAGGCGCTGCCGGGGTGGACGCTCGTTGATGACGAGGCAACCGCCAAGGGCCGCGCCGGTGTGGCGATTGCGTCGCGTCAAGCGCCCGTTGCCGTGCGCACGGCTTTCGGCCTCGATGAGCACGATACGAAGGGTCGCTGGATCGAAGCCGACTTCGACATCAACGGTGAGCGCGTCACCGTGGTGAGCGCGTACGTTCCGACCGGCGAGGCTGAAACGCCCGCTAAGCAAGACCCCAAATGGGCGTTCTTGGACGCGATGAGCCTGCGTCTTCCCGAACTTGCCGCGAACTCGGCATTCGCCGTTGTCACCGGAGACCTCAACGTCGGGCACCGCGAGTACGACATTCGTAATTGGAAGGGCAACGTCAAAAAGGCCGGCTTTCTTCCGCGTGAGCGCGCCTACTTCGACCGCTACTTTGGCGCGCACGGTGCCGACGTTGTTGCTGTCGACGGAACCACGGGGCCGGGTCTCGGCTGGGTGGACGTGGGGCGCGCCTTCCACGGTGAGATCGACGGCCCGTACACGTGGTGGTCAAGCCGCGGCAAGGCGTTCGACAACGACACCGGCTGGCGTATCGACTACCACATGGCCTCCCCCACGCTCGCCGAGCGCGTCGAGCACTACGCCGTGTGGCGTGCCCCGAGCTGGGACACCCGCTGGAGCGACCACGCTCCGGTCACGGTCGACTACCGCATCGGCTGACGCCTACGCGGCGATGTTGTCGCGCGCCGTCGCAATCGCGTCTGGTGTGAACGCTCGCGCCGGCAGTGCCAGGTAGTTTGTTGATCCGCGAAAGCGCAGGATCAGCGTATTACCGATGACGCGGGCCTTTTGAAACGCGCTGAGCTCAAGCGTTTGGGTTGCCAGTGGCGACTGTAACCAGACGGCTTCTGCCGTGATGCTGGTGGCGAGCTTGGAGCCCTCCGGCGCTGCCGCGCGGAGCATCTTCTTTGCCTGAGACCGCAACAGGAACGGCACGAGCGCGGTGATGACGATCATGCCGAGTCCAGCAATCAGCATCGTGAGGTTGCCACTGGTGGTGGGCTGACCCCGTTCGGTAGGTCCGGTGGTTGTGTGAGTCGTCCTGTTGCCCGGGGGTCCGGGCAGGGAGACTGGTCAGATCATGACGAACAGCAGGAAGCGTCACACTCCGGAGCAGGTCGTC